>CADECO010000379.1:0-5692 GCA_902825905.1 uncultured beta proteobacterium | reverse complement strand
CCCCGTGCAAGCGTTCCGAGTTGCTGCAGATCGGAGGAGCTCCAGGTTTTTCCGTGGTTTGTTGGTGCCTTAGCCATCGTCGAGGTTCCTTCAAGAAAGAGATTGAGTAACATGACCGCGTAGTTTACATTACGTACGCCATAATACGAACGTAAACTTACAAACGAGGGGTACTTATGATCGCGGACCGCCTGAAGCTGGCACGGGCGAAGGCAGGGCTGTCTCTACGCGGCCTGGCGACCGCTATGGACAATCGCGTTACCGCGCAGGCCATCGGCAAGTACGAGCGCGGCGAGGACATTCCCTCTTCCGGGGTGTTGATCGCCCTTTCCAAAGCGCTGGGTGTTTCCCTTGGGTATTTGATGGACACCCAAGGCGTGGAGCTTGCTGGCGTGGACTTTCGCGCCACAGCAGCCGCACGCGTGCGTGATCGGGCGCATGTACAAACCGAAGTGCTCGAATCAATCGAGCGCTATTTGCAGATCGAGACCATTCTTGAACTCGATAGCGCGAAGTGGCACGCCCCGGTCGAAAAGCCGCACAGACTGAGCGTTCCCGACGAAGCGGAGCAACTGGCTGATAAGGTGCGCCAAGCCTGGAAACTGGGCAACGACCCGATTCCGAACATGACCGAGCTGCTCGAAGAGAAGGGGCTGAAAGTCCTTATCCTCGAATTGCCGGACAGGATTTCCGGGTTCACCTGCATGGTGCAACGCCCCAATGGCCTTCCTGCACTGCCTGTCGTGGTCGTGAATCGGGTCCATTCGCTCGAGCGCCGGCGGCTAAGCCTCGCCCATGAACTTGCCCATCGGTTGATCGATGGATCGAAGCTTGGCGAGAAAGCGGTCGAGAAGGCTGCGAACGTATTCGCCGGTGCTTTTCTGATGCCGGCCAGTCATTTGCTCGCCGAAGTTGGGAAACCGCGGCGTGCATTGGGGTACAGCGAGCTGATTACCCTCAAGCATCTGTATCGCGTAAGCGGAGCTGCCCTGCTGGTCCGCTTGCGACAAGTTGGGGTGATTTCTGAGGCGGTTCTGGTCTACGCTTTTCAGAGCGTTGCACGCAGTTGGCGCACTGAAGAGCAAGAGCCCATTGAACCGAAGAATGATCGGGGTCAATACGAAAACGCAAATCGATTCGAGCGCCTTTGCTATCGGGCGCTCGCCGAAGGCATGATCTCGCTGGTCAAAGGTAGTGAGCTTTTGCGCCGTCCAATCGATCAGGTTGAGGCTGGGTTAAAAGGACCGCAGCGGGCGCATGCGACTCATCATCTCTGATAGCTCATGCCTGATCGATCTTAGAAACGGCAGTTTGATCGAAGCATTGCTTCGCCTACCTTACGAGATCGCGATTCCCGACGTCCTGTTCGAGGACGAGCTGCTCAGTTTGAGCAGTCGCGAGAAAAGCGCCATGCGCCGCGGCGGATTGAAGATCTTGGAAGTTTCCGGATTAGGCGTCCTGCGTGCGCGCGAGATCGCCGGTAATCCAAAGCTCAGCCTGAATGACGGCTTTGCCTTTGCTTTGGCCGAGCAGCACCCCGGCTGCGTTCTCCTCACGGGCGACAACGCGTTACGCCGACTTGCCGAAGCCAGCGAGATCGAGGTGCATGGTGTGCTTTGGGCCATCGACGAGATTCATCGTCATCAAAAAGCAAGTACGCAGACCCTGCTGGATGCATTGCTCCAATTCGAAGCAGATCCAGCCGTGCATCTTCCGAGCCGCACACTGACAGCCTACATCCGCCGGTATCGGGAATTGAGCTAAGACCGGCGCCCACGGATTTCCGCAGCATCGTGCCGCGGCCTAGCCTCTAGCCGGATCGAAGGCTCCAACAGCTCGCAGTTTGCGCATGCCACCGGGCGCGGTGCGGGAACGGGCGAGGGTGCTTCCGCCACGCAAGAGCTGCGCACGATCGAACAGCGACTCGACGCTGGCCAACGCGATACGGTCGATCGCGCCGAGCGCCTGCAAAGCAGCGTGCGCCAATCGACCGACCACGTGCACGAGGCGTTGCGTGATGCCGAGGTTCGCGGTGCGGCCGGTCAGACCGAGGAGCGTCCCAGCGTGTTTCGACAGTTGCTTGCGCCGCTGCAGCGTTGGTCGCGTGGCGGGTGGTTCGGCGAGGGGAAGTAGGGCGCTTGGTCTAGCCCAGCCCATAGGCGCGGGCGATCCGCTCGCAGGTCTCGTCAAGTGACGCGACCCCCAACGCCTTGCCGTCGATGCTCGTGCTGCTGCGAGCGGCCTCTAGAAAACGCTGCAAGTCGGCCTGGGCAACGGCGACCAAGCCCACTGCGCTCAGTTCCCGGATGACCCGGGTGACGGTCATGTTGCTGTACCCGAGCCGCCTTGCGTCTTCGCTTGGGTCCCATGTCCCCCGCACTTTGCCAAGCAAGAGCGCGGCGAACAGCGACGCCTGCGTTGCTGGACTGAGCAATTTTTTTCGGTGCGACGTTGCTTGAAGTGCTCGCGTAGGTCTACGGCCAGCTCCGGAATGTAGAGCTGCTTGCCCGGGACTACAAAGGCGACTTGTTGCTCGATCAGCGCGCGTCGTTCGAACGACCTGAGCGTCGGCAACATGAGGACGGGAACCTCACGAAAACGCAAGTCCTGCCCAAGAGCTCCGCTCGCGTGAGCGTGTATCGGTCGCTTAGAAAGTAGGGCAGCGTAGGTCGGCCTTCACGGATCGGTCGCTCGGACATCTCGATCGATCCTTATACGCTGGAGCGGTTCGAGTAGCCTGCGTCGTCTTAGCGCGACTGCTACTGATGCGCGATGAGCAGAATCGAAACCGGACCCGTGCCCTGGTTGTCGACGACCACGACGCCCGTCGCCGCCTTGCCCGGTCGCCACCGGCACAACAGGCGGCCATGCGACTTCGCATCGACGCAGATATGCGCGCTGGATTCATCGACGACACGCAGCACGACGCTCTCGCCCCCGGAGACCTCGACCAGAACGAACAACGTGCGTTCGGCGGCTACCGGTGCGCGCAGCGTCAGGGATGCACGCGACGCGATGCGATAGAAAGCGCCGGCTGGCCCGTCCCGCGGCGTAGGAATCGACGGGCCAACCAGCTGCGGCGGCGTTTTGCCCCCAATCGCACCAGAGAGGCCTTCCAGTGGCAGCCGGCCGCCGAGCAAGCCCGGCGCGGCCGCGGCTTCCAGCCGGGAGATCGCAGCATGCAACGCGGGGTCATCGCCGGCGGCGGCGTGCGCAGCGGCGAACATGCGCGCTGCCGTCATCACCGGGATTTCCGGCCCGAGTTCACCGAGTGCCAGCGGAATGCGATCGAGCGGCGCGCGCAGGCGTGCCGCCCGCGCCATGCCGAGCGCATCGCTCGCGGCGTGCGCCTGAGCGAATTCAACGCCCGCCCGATGGATCTGTTCGACCACGTTCGTAGCCGCCTGACGAATCTCCTCGGAGCTGTCCGTGGATGCCGGTGCATTCGTTTGCGGCGTACTGGTGCAAGCGCAAAGAGACAAGATCGCGCCCGCGAGGCAGCCCGCCGAGGCTCGCCGGCGGTGGGAGGACGCCCCAGGCAATCCAAGCCACCGTTGCGCCACCCGATCGTTGCGACCGGTCACGAGCGGCCGCATCAACGCCGCCAAAAGCGCGTGATTCAGGAGAAATCCATGCATGAGTTCTCGCAATAGGAAGGGCGGTGGTCCCGTGCTTCCGCGCAGTGACAGGGTGTCGTATGCCGCTTGCCCGAACATCGTCCGATCTAACCGACGATGTTAGCGGCGTTCCAACGGCACCCGGACATATCGAGCAGATATAGTGTCACGCGCGACGAGCGCGAAGGATGACATCCCATGGCAACGCACGGAGCCGGTGCCGCGAGCGGCACGGCACTGAAGGTTCTGGTAGTGGAAGATGATGCGGAGCTGGCTGCCGCGGTGGCCGCCGATGTGCGTGCGTTGGGCTGGTCTTCGACACAGGTCGATACGGTCGCGGAGGCGCGCCGCGTGCTCGGCAGCGAGGCGATCGATCTCATCTATCTGGATCGAATGCTGGCCGATGGCGCCGACGGGCTCGATCTGCTCGAATGGTTTCGCGACATCGAAGCTCCAGCACCGGGAACGTTGGTGGCGAGCAGGCTTTCCAGCGCCGATGACCACATCGCCGGACTCGATCGTGGCGCGGACGACTATATCGACAAGCCCTTCGACAGCGGCGAACTGCGCGCACGCCTGCGCGCGCTCTCGCGCCGGATTTCGGCCGTGCGTACCCCAGTGTCGGTGCTGGTGTGGGGACCGCTCGAGCTGCGCACGTTGAACCAGGTGGCGCTATGGGCGGGAACGCCGCTGACCATCAAGCCGCAGACCTTCGATCTGCTTCGGGTGCTGGCCATGCATCGCGGTGAATGGGTCAGCCGTCAGGCGCTATGGCGCGCGACCTGGCCCAACCAGGCGCGGGTCACGCCACGCGACTACGTGATCAACGTTGCGATCAGCCGGCTGCGCGAAACGCTCGCGGCCTGCAACGCGGGTCCACTGGTCGAAACCAGAGACCGCCTGGGCTATCGGCTCGTCCTGCCCGAGGCATGAAGCCAGAGCACCCCGCGGTCGCGGACACGCAGCCGTTGTTCGGCCGGTTGTATCTCGCCAGCGTCGCGCTTGCGCTGATGCTCGCCGCCGGATTGACGGCCGTCATCGCGCTCACGATCGCCAATGTCGCCGAAGACTCGGCGCGCAGCGACATCGAAGCCGAGCTGCGGCTGCTGGAACGGCGCTATCGCGACCTCAAGGCGGTCGCGTTCGCCGACGAGATCGAATACCGCGTGGCGCCGCAAACGTCTTCAGCCAGCGTCTATCTGCTCACTCGCAGCGACGGCTCGCATGTCGCGGGCAACCTCGCGCACTGGCCGAAGGGGCACGCGATCACCGCCGGTTGGCTACGGTTCGACGGCGCAGCAGCAGGCGGATCACCCGGCCGCGTGCTGGCAAAGGCGAGCGTTGTCGATGAGGTGTTTCCGTTGCTCGTCGGCCGCAGACTCACGCCAGTCGACGCCCTGATCGAAAGCACCCTGCCGGCGGGGTCGGTCGTTTTCGCCGCTTTCCTGAGCCTTGCCTTGTTCGCGACCTGGCGCACCGAACGCACCTACCGCCAACGCATCGCCGCGATCAACGCCGTGTTCGACCGGCTACGCACGGGCGCCCTGGATGCACGCGTGGCGCCGGCAGGTGCCGGCCACGCGGGCGAACTCGCCGAGCTCGCCGACAACATCAATCGCGGGCTCGCCGAGTTGCAGCGGCTGATCCGTGGCCTGGATGCCTTCAGCCAAACCGCCGCGCACGAACTCAATCGCGAGCTCACTCGCCTGCGCGATGCGGCACGCGAAGGCACGCGGCTGGACTTTGCCGGCGCTGCGGACGATCTGATCGAGCTGCTCAGGCAGATCCTGACGCTCGCGCGCATCGGGTCCGCACCGACCTTCCACTTCGATGCCGTCGACATCGCCGCGCTCTCGGTAGAAGTGGCCGAGCTTTATGCCGACGCTGCCGAGTCGGCGAAGGTGAAACTGAAGCTGGACCTCGCCGCAAATGCCGAGGCGCGCGTGCGCGGCGCCGGCGACCTGCTGCGCGGCGTAATGCTGAATCTGGTCGAGAACGCCATCAAGCACGGCCCGGCCGGCGGAGAGGTCCGGGTCGAAGTGCGAGCCGAAGTCGACAACGTCGTGCTGCGCGTG
>CADECO010000378.1:0-5707 GCA_902825905.1 uncultured beta proteobacterium | reverse complement strand
ACGCCGAGGCGTTCGCGGCGCGTTTGGCGGCGGGCTCGAGCTATGACCCGGTGAGTGGCGGACGAAACGAAGCGTTTGTCGGCGAGCTGTTCGAGCGGGTCGGCATGCACTACATGTCGTTCGATATCGCGAGTGGCTATCGCACGACGATCCTCGATCTCAATCACGCCGTGCTGCCGCCGTCGCTTCGCCGCAAGTTCGATCTGGTGCTCAACTTCGGCACAACCGAGCACATCCTCAACCAGCTCAACTGCTTTCGTGTCATGCACGACGCCACCAGGGTCGGGGGTTACATCCACCATTCGCTCCCGGCGGTTGGCTACGTCGATCATGGCTATGTGACCTACACCGGACGCTGCTTCTTCGACGTCGCAGGCTACAACGAGTACGAGCTGGTCGACTGCTGGTTCGATGGCCCGAGCGGTGGGAGCAGCGTGCTCGACAGCCTGCAGAGCTATAGCAGCTACTTTCCCGCTCTGCGCAGGGCGCTCGATCGGGTCATGCAGTCCGAAGAGGGGCGGACGCTGCGCGACTTGCGGATTCCGGATGTCGGCATCAACGTCGTCTACCGGAAGGTCAAGGACAAGCCTTTCTGGGGTGCGTTGGAATCCAGCACGTCGGTCGGCGATATCCCACTCGCGGTCTCGACCGCTTACCAGGGCGGGTCCAACTCCGGCCCTGGGCAGGTGCTGCATGAGGCGAGCAGAGCGACGCTCACTCGTCGACTGGCTGGTGCACTCGGACTGGGGTCCCGACAGACGTCTGCCAGCGCGCCGCGGGCTTCTGAGGCGACGCCAGGGCCGGCCGGCCTCACCAGCCAGGAAGCCGGGTTGCGCGATCGCCTGCTGGCCGGCAGCTCGACGCTGAGCGAGTCACTGCAGTTGTACAACCTGATGGTAGGCCGAGGGCTCGAGTTTCCGCTCGAATGGGAGGAGCGGGTCCTGCAACTTGGCCTTGCGGCCGAACCGGATCGTCCCGATCTCAGGTCGCGTCTGGAGCACGTCCGCACGACGCTGGGTCGGATGAACAGTACCTGAACAGCGAGCGGGCGCTGGCGTCGCGCCTCAGCGGAACAGGCGCCGCACTGCGCGAAGTGGCGCGACAAATCGCTTGATCGCATCCATCTCGCTCCGAAGCTGATTGACCTTGCCCTCTAGCTCGCGAATGCGAGCCACCTGCAGGTCGACGGTGCGAGCAAGCGAATCCGTGCTCAGCTTGAACGCCTGAGTAGCCTGTGCTTGCTGTGCGGCCAGCGTCCGCTCCGATTCGGCGCGCGCGGAAGCATTGAGCTGCTCGATCTGGCGCAGGCGCCGGTTCACCATCGCCGGATGAAAACCCGCTACGGCCGGACGCGCCCGCTGCAGCGCCAGGAATTCCTGGCCGGATATGCGGGGAAACGGTTGGTACGCGCTGTCGGGGTTGCACGTGTAGATCGGCGCAACCGGGATGCGGTGCAGGAGGGACAGACTGGCGAGTACGGTGGGGATCATCGCGTTGAAGAACTGCGTATCCCGTGCGAGCCACCATGCGTATCGCGCGTTGAAGATCCGCTGGCTTTTGTAGTCTGCGCTGCCCTGCCTGAAGTAGACCTCAGCATCACGATCGATGGCCGACGGCGCGGCGCCGTCGCAACCGAACAGGAATATCCTGCGCGGTGAGGCGAGGACCGCCAGCGGCAGCACGCACAGCAGTCCGTTCACTGGCGGGAAGTGCAGAGGATCTTCCGGAATGGGTGGATGGTCGCCGTTCGCAGCGAAGACGAACAGACGGTCCATTCGACGCGCGAGCAGATCAGACACAGTGCGTCCGGGCTTCATCGCATCTGCGAGGGTCAGAAAGAGCCCCGGGGGATGTTCACGGTCCAGAAACGCCGCAATCCAGTCGGCATGCAGCTCCATCACGGCCGCAGAGGTCATGCAAGCAAGGTCCACGCCGCGACCGGTCGACTCCTTCAGCAATCGTTCTGCCACCGGCACGTTGTTGAAACCGAAGAAGCACAGCTGATCACGGCCGTCCTGCCCCAATTCTTCAAGCAGCGGAGGCAGAGCGCCGAGCGAAGGTCCGGACCCGAGGATGACGATGTCGCGCCCGCCAACGATGTCCTCGAGCGCGCAGAGCTGGTCCTCGAGATCGCGCGGATACCGATCTCTGGGGTATTCAGCACGGACTCCCGACTGGTTGATTTTTCGAACGAGCTCGAGGGACTCTTCGCGGCGACCCAGCACGTCAAGATAGATAGCGCGTCGCAGTTCGGTGGGCGTCGAAGCGACCCCATCCAGACCATCGCCCGCATCGATTGCTGCACGAAAGGCCACCTCGGCGTCATCGCCGTTGCCGGCCGAGAGGTAGGCGAAGCCCATCCGCGCCAGATGGTTCGGCACGCCGGGCACGAGATCGTTCAAGCGGCGCAGCGCCTGGGCCGCCGCGTTCGGATCGCCCATCGTCCACTGCGCCTCGGCCCGCCAGTAGAGAGCACCGTGATGGTCCGGGTGGATAGCCAGCGCACGCTCGAGAGCCGGCATCGCGAGCCACGGCTCCTGGAACGTCAGACTGATTCCCAGATAGCACCAGGCCTCGGCGTTCTCGGGCTGTAGCGCGGTGCACGATTCAAAGGCCGAACGGGCTGCCGCAAGATCGGCCCGGGCGAGCGCCGCCATTCCCTCCTGGAACAGTTCGTCGAAGCGAGGGGGGGACGCGCTCACAGGCTGGCCATCCACACTTCCAGGTTCACCAGCTGCCACAGGAACATCATGTGATTCTCGCGCGGACTGGGATCCGCCAGCGCCGCAATGTGGTCCGCGATCAACTTCTGGACGGCGCTGACCTCGTACACCCCGCGCTCACGGAAGGTCCGGGACGACACGAGATCCTGGACCAGCGTCAGGCCACGTCCGGTGAACCATACATGGGCGGGAGCGTTCCATCCTGTCTTCTTGATTCGCAAGCGCGTTTCCTCGGGCAGGATGCCTCGCATGGCCGAGCGCAACAGCCGCTTGGTGATGCCGTCACGGATCTTGTACCGCCCTGGAATTCGGAACATGAACTCGAGCAGCCGGTAGTCGAAGAACGGATCGAGCCGTTCCAGGCCGAAGTGAGTGGTGTGGCGGTCTTCCGCTCGCAAGCAGCACGGAGCTGTTTCGCGAAACAGATCCTGGTACGTCCGATTCTTGAGCGCGCTCCGGAACGGGTGGTCCAGAACCGGCTCGTAGCCTTCGAGCCGATACCAATCGGGCGACAGCGTCGGCCAGTAGCGATGCAAACGGATGAGATCGGTTCGGATTCGGCCAGGCTGCACCGGATCGATCAAGCGCGCGATACCTTCCATCGCGGTGCCGTGGTTCTTGCGCCAGATCGGATGATCGTGGTGACGTGCCCAGCAGTCGATCTCGTGGTCGAGATCCGCGTGCGCGCCGGCAGCTTGCAGATCGGCGAAGTGAAAGAAGAAGTACTCGTACTCTCCGGCGTTGAGTTCGTCACCACCGAGCCCGCCGAACAGCGCGCCCCGCCCTTCGCGCGCAACTTGCTCGCACAGGACGAAGTGCGACAGCCAAGTGGCGGTGGCCACCGGCTCGTCGTTCGCCGCGACCATTCTCGATACCCACCCTGCTACGTCGATGTCATTGCCGATGGGGATTGGGCGCCACTCGGACACTCTTCCCTCCAGCATCGGGGCGATGTCGGCGCTCTCGTCGTACGTCGGGTCGGCGTAGACACTGGAGTACGCGATCTGAGGCGTACCCGCGGCCATCGCGGCGCAGGAGAGTACGCTGGACGAATCGAGCCCACCGGAGAGCGTGAATGCCGGCATCGTCGTGCCGGCGAAGCGACGCCGCACGGCGTCGATCAACAGCTCCCGATATTGCTCGGCCAACTGCTCCTCCGGAGCGGTCTGGTCAGGCAAGTCCTGCAGATTCCACCATCGGTTCGATCGCGCGGAACCGCCCGCATCCAACGTGATCACCGTGGCGGCGGGGACCTGAGCGATCCCTGCGTACGCCGAACGCTCCACCGGATTGTCGAATACCCGGTAGTGGCAGGCAGCGTACCGGGCGACGAAGGCCCGATCGGGGGCGTGTTCCACTCCCGGAAGCGCGAGCAGCGCGCGCGGTCGTGAGGCGATCGCGATGCCCGATGCGGTCCGCGCCCAATACAGAGGCTTGAGACCGAGCCGGTCACGACCCGCATGGAGCAGCCTCCGCTCCGGATCGTGCAGCACGAACGCGAAGTCACCGTTGATCCTGGCAAGCGCCTTGTCGAGTCCGTGCTGCTGATAGAGGGCGATCAGGCGGGCCGCGTCGCTTTCGGCCGGCGGCAACTCCTCGCGGTTGAAGAACCGACCGTCGAGGGCGGCGAGGACTCCGCCGGAACGGGCGACGCCCGGCACGCCGACCCCGGTCCACCCGAGCGCTGCCTGCTCTGCGGTCCAGACATGCGTGGCCCACGTCGACGCGCCCGCAGAAGCGGTCAGTGCGGATGCACACTCCTCGCGCTGGAGCGGGGACCGTGCCGACGAAAGGAGGGCGACGATGCGGGACACGATCAGGCCGACTTTCTGATTGCGCGAAAGAAGGTCCACCAGTGCGGATGCCCGATCACGTATTCGGGCCCCGTGCCTGCACGCCGGTCGACGATACGCTCCACTTCGAATCCGTATCCTCCGATGAAGCGCATGATCTCGGCCGCATCGTAGGCGTTGACGTGTACGCTCAGTTCGACACCCGGGTCGAGGAATCGATCGCGGACCCACGAATAGCTGGCGCCGTCCTTGGCCGACTCCCGCAGGATCAGGCTCTTGCGCGCGGCGCGGAGCAGTCGCTCGAGCGGGCGATGGAAGTTGTCGATATTGCTGAGCACGTTCATGCAGAGCACGTGATCTGCCGTGCCGTCGAAGTCCTCGATCCGCAACATGCGAAGTCGATCGGCCGCGAGCCCGAAGGCAGGCAGTTCTTCCTGTCCGATCTCGATCAGACGACGTGATGCATCGATGCCCCAGTACTCCAGAGCGAGGTTGCGCCGACGCAGGGAGTGGTAGAAGTACCCGGCCCCGCACCCGGCATCCAGCAGTGACTCGCCCGGAGTCGCAAGCGGCCCGAGCAGCTCGGCGGCCTGGGCCGCACACGTCATCTCTTCTGCCTCGTCCCGCGCACGGGTCCGGTACAGGCGCGCGACATGTTCGCTGTGATCCCAGATCCAGTATTTCGGAAACGCATCGCCGCTAATGATGGCCGCACCCACGCCCAGCTCTCAGCGACGGACGCCGGTCGCGATGAACGCCGACGCCATGAAATGACCGCGCCAATCGAGCGGATCTTCCAACGCCAGCGAGCGGTGCCGGAACCATTCGGGCGCATGGCTCTCCAGCATCGGGGGCAGCGCGTGGTAGTGATAGAAGAGCACCTGGACATCGGCGAAGCCGGACGATTCGAGTTGTGCACGCAGCACGAACGGGTTATGAGTACGCGACAGCACCTCGTCATAACCGGGCTCGCCTGCCTTGCCCGTCCGGCACGGCGGAAGATCCACGCGAAACTGCCGTTCCATCGCCTGGACAGCCGGTGCGAGCGCAGCGCGCTCCGAAGCCGACAGCGAATCGATACGGATCAGCTCGTGGAGGAAGAGGTCGCGGCTGTACCGGTTCAGCGTGAACAGGGCGAAGAGCTGGTTGCGAGCTTCGATCGCCACCATGCCTCCGGGTGCGAGCGATGCA
>CADECO010000377.1:2358-5717 GCA_902825905.1 uncultured beta proteobacterium | reverse complement strand
CCTCGAAGCCCGCGGCCATCGCGCGGCGCGCGGCGGCACCGAATGCATCGATTCCCTGTTCGATATCGGCCGTAGTCATGGCGCGTGGCTGCCGCGCGAACACCGTGTTGGCGATCACCGATGGCGCGATCGGCTCGATGTCGGGCATCGTCGACTGGCTGCCGGCATGCGATAGCTCCGCGAAGATCGTTCCGCCGGCCTGATGCACCGCGTCGGTGACACGGCGCAGGCCGTCAATGAACCGATCTTCGTACAGGCAAAGCTGAAACGGCGCGTACTGTCCGCGTGACTCGACCGCGATGTGGCCGGTGATGAGCAGCCCTGCGCCGCCTTGCGCAAGCTCGCCGTACAGGTTCACATGGCGCTCGGTGGCTTCGCCCGCGGCGTTCGCCATCGTCTCGCCGGTCGCCGCGCGCACCAGGCGATTGCGCAGGGTGAGCGATCCGATCGTGCCGGGCGTCAGATAAGGCGGGGTCGATGCGTGCATCGTCGTGGCTTCCCGTGCGCGAACGTTGGCGCCCGCTTTCGCAACCGGTTACACGACGCTGCGCGGTTCGAACTTCGGCGCGCGCTTCTCGCGCAATGCCGCCACACCCTCGAGCACGTCGGGACCGGAGAATCCCAGCAGCTCGAGCGCCAGCGACGTGTCGAAGGTCGGGCCCGCCATGCGCAGCCAGTTGTTCAGCGCGTACTTGGTCCAGCGGATCGCGCTGGGCGAACCCTCGGCCAGCCGCGTCGCGACATCGAGCGCCTTGGCTTGCAGCGCCTCGTCCGGAACACAAAGCGATACCAGTCCGATGCGTTCCGCCGCTTCGCCGTCGAGCGGTTCGCACAGCAGCAGGTGGTATTTCGATTTCGCCATGCCGCACAGCAGCGGCCAGATGATCGCAGCGTGATCGCCTGCTGCCACGCCCAGCTTGGTGTGCCCGTCGATCAGGCGTGCGGACTTGCCCGCAATCGAGATGTCGGCCATCAGCGCGACGACGATACCCGCGCCGACGGCCGCGCCATTGATCGCCGAGACGATCGGCTTGTTGCAGTTGATCATGTTGGAGACCATGTTCTTGGCCTCGCGCCAGACGGTGCAGCGCGTCTCGAAGTCTTCGGCCATCTTCGCCACCAGCGACAGATCGCCGCCTGCGCTGAACGCCTTGCCCGCGCCGGTGACGATCACCGCGTTCGTGTCCGGATCGGTGTCGATGTCGCGCCAGATCTCGGTGAGCTCGGTGTGCGTGCGCGGGTCGACCGCG
Organism: uncultured beta proteobacterium; assembly: GCA_902825905.1. Taxonomy (GTDB): domain Bacteria; phylum Pseudomonadota; class Gammaproteobacteria; order Burkholderiales; family SG8-39; genus CADEDU01. The sequence continues at coordinate 4,467 of CADECO010000377.1, read as the reverse complement.
TTCATCCGCTCCGGGTTGGAAATCGTGATGCGCAGCACGCGCGCATGGGGGCGATCGAGCTTGAGACGCTCGTAGTGGGCGTAGCGGTCGGCCATTGCAGGCTCCTTGTGGTGTGTCGTGGAAAAGACGATCCGAAGCGAAGCGCGCTCGCTCCGCGCGAACGGGGGGTGCTACTGCGGTTTGACCAGACCGCGATCGATCAACTGCTTCACCAGCACATGGCGCTGGATCTTGCCGGTGGGCGTGAACGGCAGCTCGTTCAGGATCACGATCTGCTCGGGCAGCTTGTAGGTCGCCACCGAGTCGCCGAGAAAGTTCACCAGCTCGTCGAGTGTCGGCGCGGTGCCCTTGGGCACGACGCACAGGCAATTACGCTCGCCAAGCCGCGTGTCGGGCACACCGACCAGGGCGCAGTACATCACCGACGGATGCTGGTAGAGGATCTCCTCGATCTCGCGCGGAAAGAACTTCTTGCCGCCGCGATTGATGATCTCCTTGAGCCGGCCGACGATGCGCAGATTGCCGGCGTCGTCGATCAGGCCGAGATCGCCGGTGCGGAACCAGCCATCCCGGGTGAACAGCTCGGCATTGGCGGCTGGATTGTTGTGATAGCCCAGATGCACCGATGGGCCGTCGCAGATGATCTCGCCGACTTGGCCTTGCGGTACATCGTTGAACTGATCGTCGATGATGCGCACGCCCATGTGGCTGGCGGCCTTGCCGCAGGAGCCGGTGACCTTCTCGGGGTCGTCGACTTCGCGCGTGTAGGTGTGAAAGCCGGTCTCGAGCATGCCGTACAGCTCGAGCAGCGCGCCGCGCATGTGCTTGCGATACGCGCGGATCGTCTCGATCGGGCACGACGCACCGCCGGTCACTGTGATGCGGATCGACGACAGATCGTAGGCGGCCAGATTCGCGTCGTTGAGCATCGCGGTGATCGAAGCCGGCGCCGTCGGGATGTACGTCACCTTCTCCTGCTGGATCAGCGCAAGCGCCGTGTTCGCCCGAAATCGGTCGAGCAGTACCGCGCGACAGCCGGTGAGAATGGTCTGCACCAGCGCGAGGTAGCCCCAGTTCAGGCCCAGCGGCAGATAGATGAGCATCACCTCGTCGGCGGTGACGTGCAGATCGGCGTTCTGGATGCGCGCCGCGGCGATCGAGGTGTTGTGGCTGTGCGTGACGCCCTTCGGATTGCCGGTGGTACCCGAGGTGAACGCCATGCGCATGATGGCGTCGACCTCGCTCTTGGCGGGCGTGAACCCTTGCGGTGGCCCGTTCGCCGCGACGGCATCGTCCAGGCTCACGACGCCCGGACGCGCCGGACCGCGCACCGTCGCGACCAGCTTGACGCCGGGGATACGCGGGCGGATCGACTCGAACATCGCAACATGGTCGAAGTCGCGAAACTTGTCGCAGCAGATGAACGCCGTGCTGCCGGCGAACTGCATGATGTACTCGATCTCGCGACTGCGGAAATCGACACTCACCGGAATCGCCACCGCGCCCAGTCGTTCCAGCGCGATGAACACGTAGGCGAACTCGACCCAGTTGGGGATCTGCACCGTGACGATGTCGCCGGCGTTGACGCCGAGCGCGCGCAATCGGGCCGCGGTGCGATCCACGCCCTCGGCCAGCTGGCGGTAGTTGATGCGATGCGTGCCGTCGAACAACACCTCGCGCTCCGGCGTGTCGACGGCACGGCGCGAGAGGATGTCGGTGAGTGTCTCGTCGGTCCACAAGCCGATGGCGCGGTACTTGCGCGACATCTCCGGCGTCAGGCGGGTCTGGAATTGCATGATCGACTCTTGGGTGCGCAACGACTCAAGCGGTCAGCCACTTGCGCCGGATCTCGTCGCCGCGGGTGCGGAACTCGTCCGCGCTGCCGTCGTGCACGATCTGGCCCTTGAGCATGACCAGGATCCGATCGCCCACCGCTTCGGTGAGGCGCATGTTCTGCTCGACCAGCAGCACTGTCATGCCTTCGCTCGCGAGTTGGCGGATCAGCCGCGACAGCTCGGCGACCACCATCGGCGCGAGGCCCTGCGAGGGCTCATCCAGCAGCAGCACGTTCGGATCGGTGACGAGCGCACGCGCGATCGCGAGCATCTG
>CADECO010000377.1:0-2258 GCA_902825905.1 uncultured beta proteobacterium | reverse complement strand
CGCGTGCAGGGAATCGACGCGCAACATCAGTCGATGTCTCCGAGATACGCGGCCTGCACGTCGGCGTTGGCGCGCACCCGCTCGGGTACGTCGTCGGCGATCTTGCGCCCGCGATGGAGCACCGCGATGCGATCGGCCAGCGCGAACACCACTTCCATGTCGTGCTCGACCAGAAGTACCGTCGTGCCGGATTCGCGCAGTACGTCGCGCAACGTGGCCGAGGTGTGATGCGTTTCTTCGACCGACATGCCCTGCGTGGGTTCGTCGAGAATCAGCAGGCGCGGCGATTGGGCGAGTGCGAGCGCCACTTCAACCAGGCGCTGATCGCCGTGCGACAGGTCGCCCGCGGCGGTGTCGGCCAGCGTGCTCATGCCCAGGCGGCGGATCCAGCGCATCGCGATCGATTCGCTTTCGGCCAGACACGCGCGCCCGCCGAGCACATGCCAGCGTCCGGCCAGTCGCGCCTGCGCTGCCACGCGCACGTTCTCGCGGACCGTCAGACGTGGAAACAGCGTGGTGATCTGAAAGGTGCGCGCGACACCACGCGCAGCGACGCGATGCGGCGTGAGGCCCGAGATGTCTTCGCCACCCAGCCGCACCGTGCCCGCGGTCTTGCCGATCGTGCCGGTGATGAGGTTGAAGAGCGTGGTCTTGCCGGCACCGTTGGGGCCGATGACGGCATGGATCGTTTTCTCCTCGACCGCCAGGTCGACAGCGTTTACGGCGGTGAACGCGCCGAACGAACGGGTGAGACCCTGACATTCGAGCAGACTCATCGCGCGCTGCTCCGCTCGGGTTCCGCGGCCGGTGTCGGCTGTTGTGCGGTGCGCCGACTGATGTAGTTGGTGCCCAGTCCCCAGATGCCTTGCGGTGCAAAGATGACAAAGATGATGAAGATCAGCCCGAGGAAGAAGCCCCAGCTCGTCGTCACGGCGGAGAGCTGATGTTCGAGCGAGAAAATTACGATCGCACCCAGGATCGGACCGATGAGCGTGCCCGCGCCACCCACGACCGTCATCACGAGGATGTGTCCCGACAACACCCAGAAGAACAGCTCGGGAGAGACATAGCCGGCGAATCCCGCATACAACGCGCCGGCGAGGCCCGCCAGACCGTAGGAGATGACGAACGCGACGATGCGATAGGCGCGCACGTTGTAGCCGAGCGCTTCGGCGCGTTGCTCGCTTTCGCGAATGCCGATGAGCGCGGTGCCGACCGGTGAGCGCACGAAGGCGCGGCACAGCAGGTAGCACACGAACAGCGTCGCCAGCGCGAGGAAGTAGTAACCGGTGCGCGAATTGAACCAGTCCAATTCGAACGGGCCGGCAATCCGCTTGAGCCCCGGTAGCCCGTCGGAGCCGCCGGTGACGCTTTGCCATTTGTAGGCGACCGCGTAGCCCAGTTGCGCGAACGCGAGCGTCAACATCGCATAGGCCACGCCCGTGCCGCGTGTGCACAGCCAGCCGACCGGGATCGCCACCAGCGTGGTGGCCAGCATGCCCACCAGCAGTGCGAGCGGCAGCGGCCATTGCAGAACCGTCAGCGCGAGCGCCGTTGCATAGCCACCGAATGCGTACGGACCGGCGTGACCGAACGAGATCATGCGCGCGTAGCCGACCTGAATGTCCAGACTCATCGCGAACAGCGCGAGGATCAGCGCCTCGGTCGCGAAGTGCAGCACGAAGCCGTCAGTGAACAGCGGCAGCGTGGCTGCGATCGCCACGACCACCAACGCGCGGATCATGAAACGGGATTCGACGTGCACGCGCGCTTATTCCTGTTCGCCGAACAGCCCGCCCGGCCGAATGAGCAGGATGAGAATCATCAGCGCGTAGGTGGCGCCGAGCGCGTAGTCGGGAAAGTAGAAGTTTCCGAACGTCTGCGAGACGCCCACGAGCAGGCTCCCGATCGCGGTGCCGACGAAGCTGCCCATGCCACCGATCATGACGATCACGAACGCGTCGATGACGACGATCGTGCCCATGCCGAGGAACGCGGTGAGTAATGGCGTAGCCAACACGCCACCCAACGCCGCAAGTCCGCAGGCGATGCCGAACACGCCGCGGCGGATCACGCGCACGTCGAGGCCCAATGCGTGCGTCATCGTCGGATTCTGCGCGGTGGCGCGGATCAGCAGGCCGGCGCGCGTGTGCATCAATACGAGCCAGGTGCCCAGCGCGACCGCGATGCCGGCGCCGATCAGGAACACGCGATACATCGGGAACGGTTCGCCGGCGACGAACACCACGCCGGCCAGC
>CADECO010000376.1:3997-5741 GCA_902825905.1 uncultured beta proteobacterium | reverse complement strand
GAACCGCTCGCCTTTGCTGTCTTTCTCGATCGATTCCGAGACAGCTGCCTGAAGCTGCTTGGCCTTGATCTCGCGATAGCGCAATGTGGCGTTGTCGTAGTCGCGCAGTAGATCCTGGTAGTTCTTCTCGACGGCCGGAGTCTGCTCGACCCGTCGCTCGAGCGTGGCGAGCTTCACCTGAAGATCGCGCTTGGCATTGCGCAAGCTTTTCAATTCGCCCTCGACGGCCTTCAGCTGGCCCTGAAGGGTGATCTTCATCTGCGTTTCGGCGCGTGTTTCGGCCGAGAGTGCCGCCGGCTTGGAGGCAGGCTCGGGCGTCGCACGCTGACTCGCCGCCTCGAGCGCCACGACCTCACGGCGCTGCCGTACGACATCGGGATGGTCGTCGGCATACTTGTCGCGCAGCATCTGCAACTTCGTGCGCGCGAGTTCGAGTGCATCGGCACTCGGCCGCGCGGTCTGAGCACCTCCCAGCTCCTTCTCGATGGCGGCGATCTCGCGCTTGGTGCGACGCACGTCCGGATGATCCTCGGAGTAGTTGCCTAGCAGACTGGCAAGCTGGCTCTGCAGGTAGCGCAAGCGCTCTGGCGGCTCGAAGACCGCACCTTGCGACAACGCCGCGGCCGGAATGGGCGGTGTTGCAGGCACCATGTCTTTAACCTGCGAGAGTTGATTCAGGTAAACCTGCCGCTTCTCCTCCGCATTGCTGATGCTCTGATCGATGCGGATGATCTCCTGCTCGAGTCGATCGATCACATTGACGCTGAATTGCGAGTTCTGCGGCAAGCGGCCGATATTCCGCGCTTTGAAATCCGAGAGTTTGGCTTCCATCTCGGAGATGTATGCGGCGAGCTTCTCTGCCTCATCGGCGAGGAACGTCGACGTTTCGGCGGCGCGCTGCTGCCGAGTGCGCAGGTTCTCGTTTAGATAGAGCGAAACGAGTTCGTTGGTGACACGCTGCGCGGCCTGCGGTGAAGGCGAGTCGTACGAGATCTGAAATGCGATCGTTCCCTGCCGGCGTCGATCGTCCATGCGCCCCTTGACGTCGGAGCTGATCGTTGTGAGTTTGATGTCTTTGCGCATTCGATCGAGGATCTTCTCGTTCGAAGCTTCATCCTTCATGTCTCGGTACAGACCGTATTTGTCGGCAATGCCCAACAGCACGGCTCGCGTCATGACCTGCTGACTGATCATCTGAATGCGCTCATCCACGAGTGAAGTCACCGTGGGGCGAACCAGGTCTTGCGGAATCTCCTGATCCTGCACAAGCACCGTTGCGGCTGAGCGATACACCGCTGGCCATTTGATCGCGACTACAAGTGCGACTAGCGAAAGAATGCCCGTGGTGATTGCGATCAGCAACTTGCGGCGATCGATCGCCTCGACCATGTCGCGCAGTGAGCGCTGGGGCGTCTCCACGTACTCCACATACTGCTCCTGCTGCTGCGGAGCACTTGGGTAACGCTCGCCGGTATAGGTTGCAATGTTCGCCATGAATAAACCGCGGATTCCTTGATCTATCTCGCCACCGCCAGCCGCGGCCACTCGTACCGCACCTGACCGTAGACCACGTTTGCATCGGCGCTGGTGGAGGCGCTGCTGTAGCGCACCTGCGTGCGTCGCGCGCCGCCTTCAATCGACCATTCGCGCGTGAACTGCCACACCAGTTGCCCGCCGAAGCGGAAGGTTTCGGTCTCGGCGCCCAGGCCCGAGCCGCCGACCACGCTCGAATCGATGTAGCGAA
>CADECO010000376.1:0-3897 GCA_902825905.1 uncultured beta proteobacterium | reverse complement strand
TCGGTCTCGGCGCCCAGGCCCGAGCCGCCGACCACGCTCGAATCGATGTAGCGAATGTCGGCGCCACCGCGCAGCTTCTCGGTGAACGCGTGGCTCACGCCGGTGAAAAGCGAGAGCGCACGCACCACGGTGCCGAGCGCCGAGGGCACGACCTCTTGTTTGGCGCCGACGTTGAACGAGCTCACCGGTGCGAACTGCCAGTCGAGTTGCGCGGCGAAGAGTTTGTTGGTGGTGGTCTTGTCGATGTTGGGGCGAAGCACGCCCACCTGCGGGCCGGTGCCCGAGCAATCGGCCAGCGCAACGAATTGGCCTTGCGTGTTCAGGCACACCGCAATCTGCTGGATCTCGGTGTGCACGCGTGAGAGCCCCACCGAAGCGGTGCCCTTGAGCGACTCGGTGAAACGGTGCTGCAGCGCGTTGTTCCACGACCATACGCGTGCCTTGTTCTGGTCGGGCACGGTGGTGAAGTTGGTCCAACCGATCTGGGTGTTCGCGGTGGTGCGCTCCGACACCTGATATTCGAGCCCGCCACCGAGCGAGTACTGGTTGTAGTCGCGCAGGCCGTTGGTGCCGGTGTTGTCGTAGCGCGCGAGCTGCGCACCAGCGTTGGCGGTGGCGAACAGGCGCTGCGTCATCGCGTATTTGTAGCCGCCTTGCAGCGTGTAGAAGTTGCGCTGCACCCGGTCGAGAACCTGGCCGGTTTCATTGAGCTCGGTGGCGAGTGTGGAGTCGCGGACAACGCGTCCGTCGAGGCTGTAGAACGCACGCTCGCTGCGGGTGCGTGCGCCGAAGCCCACCTGGCCATCGAGGCGCGTGAGGCGGTCGTCGCCGAACGATTTGTAACCGCTCGCGCCGAGTTCGATCGATACGGCCGAGATCTCGCTCGCAGTGGAGAACTTTGCGTTGGGTGCGACCGACAGCACGGTCACAGCCTGCTTGTTGTTCGACTGCAGCCGCCAGTTGTCGTTGTGCTCGGCCTTGCCGGTCACGCCCGATTCGATCGCCCATTCGGCGGCGGGCACAGGCGCCGATAGCGCAGCCAGGGCGAGCAGCGCGATGCAGCGGGCCGTGGCACGCCGCGTGGCGGCAACGGTACGAAAGCGTCGGCGCATCAGGGCACGATCACGACGTCGCCGGGCAGCAGCGTGATGTTCTGCTCCAGGCGCTGGCCGCGTTCGATATCGGAGTAGCGAAACGGATAGGTGACGTTGCGGCCTTCGCTGCGGCGCACGACCTTGATGTCGTTCGAGGCGGCAAACGGAGTGAGCCCGCCTGCCATCGACAGCGCTTGCAGCACGTCGATCGAGCGGCCGATCATGAACTCGCCCGGCTTGTTGACCTTGCCGATCACGTACACGCGCTGACTGGAGATCTTGATGATCGCCACCGTCACCACGGGGTCGGGGATGAACCGCTCGAGCCGCCCGGAGATCTCCTCGCGCAACTGGGAGATCGATTTGCCCTGTGCCTCCACCTCGCCGATCAGCGGAAACGAGAAGCCGCCGTCGGGGCGCACGATCACATCGCGCTTGAGGCCGTCTTCCTTCCAGACCGAAATGTCGAGGACATCTTCAGGGCCGACGCGGTAGGCCTGGTCGGCGGCGGCTTCAGCGGCGCGGCGCGCGTTTTCGCGTTCGACCGCGGTGGGCGCGGCGTTGGCCGCCAGTTGCGCGAACGCCGCGGCGTGAAATACGCACGCGGCCACGGCACACACGAACCGCCTGGGGAGGGCGAACTTCATAAAGACCTTTTGGTGTTGCGCTCAGCACGCTTTGAACGACAGGACCAACCCGCAAAACTGAGTCAGATTGGTCTCAGAAAGGTGCCAAATTTTGGCACACCCCCCCAGCGTACAAATGCCTAATCCGGCATATGCCGCGCTAAAGAACGCGGCATTGAGCGACACCAGCGCGGCACTGTGAACTGTGCCGCACAAAACCAGGAGCGAAAGCCCCTGTCAGCGGGGTACGGCGTGGCCGTCTTTGAGGTTCCACCAACCGCGCACGACGCGGTAGATCACCCACAACGCGATCACCGCCCAGATCACGAACGCGAGCGGAATGAGAAGAATCGTTATGAACAGCACCGCGCCGATCACCGCCCACAGCAGCGCGAACCAGAAGGTGCGGATCTGCCAGCTGAAGTGCGAGTCGAGGTAGGTGCCGCGCACGTCGTTGCGGCGCACGTAGTTGAGGATCACCGCGAGAATCGACGGAATGCTGAACAGAAACGCGCCGATGATCGTGGCCGCGGTGACGACGCCGATGACCAGGCTCGCCGCGTGCAGGCCGTAGATGATGTGCGTGAGCGTGACCAGCGAGGGGTCGGCTGCGCGCGCTTCGATATTGCCCGAGGTTGCATCGATCGTTGCCATGGTGCGCTCCTCTTTGTGTGATGCGAAAAGTCTTGACTGCGTCTTCACTGCGCCGACGCGCCCAACGTTGGGGCGGATACGTGCGGAATCAAGCCCTGGCGCGAATCAATCCCCGATCCCCAGCGAGCTCCACATCGCATCGACGCGCGCTTTCACCGCGTCGCTCATGGTAATCGGCCGGCCCCAGTTGCGCTGCGTTTCGCCGGGCCACTTGTTGGTGGCGTCGATGCCCATCTTCGAACCCAGCCCCGCCACCGGGCTGGCGAAATCGAGATAGTCGATCGGCGTGTGTTCCACCACCACCGTGTCGCGTGCGGCATCGACGCGCGTGGTGAGCGCCCAGATCACTTCCTTCCACTGGCGGATGTCGACGTCGTCGTCCACCACGAGGATGAACTTGGTGTACATGAACTGCCGCAGAAAACTCCAGATGCCGAACATCACGCGCTTGGCATGGCCGGGGTACTGCTTCTTCATCGACACCACCGCCAGCCGATACGAGCAGCCTTCGGGCGGCAGATAGAAATCGACGATCTCCGGAAACTGCTTGGCCAGGATCGGCACGAACACTTCGTTCAACGCCGCGCCAAGTATCGCCGGCTCGTCGGGCGGCTTGCCGGTGTAGGTGGAGTGGTAGAGCGCGTCGCGGCGCATGGTGATGCGCTCGACGGTGAGCACCGGAAAACGCTCCTGCTCGTTGTAGTAGCCGGTGTGATCGCCGAACGGGCCTTCGAGGGCCGATTCATTGTGGATCGTGCCTTCGAGCACGATCTCGGCGCGCGCCGGCACACGCAGATCAGAGCCGATGCAGCGCGTGAGTTCGGTGCGCGCACCACGCAACAGCCCGCCGAACTGATACTCCGAGAGCGTGTCGGGAATCGGCGTGACGGCCGCCAGCATCGTCGCCGGATCGCAGCCCAGCACCACCGCCACCGGAAACGGCTCGCCCGGGTGCGCCTTGCAGTGCTCGGCGAAATCGAGCGCGCCGCCGCGATGGGCGAGCCAGCGCATGATGACCTTGTTGCGGCCGACAACCTGCTGGCGATAGATGCCGAGGTTCTCGCGCGTCTTGGCCGGGCCGCGCGTGACGACCAAGCCCCAAGTGATGAGCGGGCCGGCGTCATCGGGCCAGCAGGTCTGGATCGGCAATCGCGCGAGGTCGACGTCGTTGCCCTCCCACACGATTTCGTGGCAGGCCGCGCCACGCTCCTCCTTCGGCGCCATGTTCAGCAGCTGCTTGACGATCGGCAGCTTCTCCCACGCGTCGCGCAACCCTTTCGGCGGCTCGGGCTCTTTCAGGTACGCGAGCAGCTGGCCGAGCTCGCGCAGGCGCGCAGTGTCGGAGCGCTGCGCGATAGACGATCGTTCGGTGCCGATCGCATTGCTATCGCCTGGCGCGACGGCGCGATCGTTGGCATCGTCAATGGCGATCTCGCCTGCGCACGCCGCCGCCACGCGCGACACGGTGCCGAACAGGTTGGCGAGCACCGGCATGGTGTGCCCGGTCGGACGCTCGAACAGCA
>CADECO010000375.1:3816-5753 GCA_902825905.1 uncultured beta proteobacterium | reverse complement strand
CCGGCACACGCATGTTGCCGGTGCCGCGCACCACCGACGCGAGCGCCTGCGCCAGCCAGATCGCGATGGCACCCAGAAACACCGAGCGCGCGTACGCGACCGCTTCATCGAGCACCGCGCCTGTGCCGCCGAGCGCGCTAAAGATCGGCCGCGCGAAGCCCATGACGATGAGCGAGAACAGCAGGCCGGCAACCAGTGCGATGACCACCGCGTGCAGCGCCAGCGCGGAGGCGCGCTCGCGATCATTCGCGCCGATCGCACGCGCCACCGCCGATGAAATGCCGCCGCCCATCGCGCCGGTGGCCATCATCTGCAGCAGCATCACCACCGGAAACACCAGTGCCATTGCGGCAAGCGGGTCAGTGCCCAGCACGCCGACGTACGCGGTCTCGGCGACGGTAATCGCCGAGGTGGCGAGCATCGATAGGGCGTTGGGGATGCTCAGCCGGACGAGCGTGGGCAGGATCGGCGCGCTGAGCAATGCCGATCGGCCGGCGCTCGCGCCGATCACACCACTTCGAACATGCCGGCTGCGCCCATGCCGCCGCCGATGCACATCGTCACGACCACGAGCTTTGCCCCGCGACGCTTGCCTTCGATGAGCGCGTGCCCGGTCAGGCGTGCGCCGGTCATGCCGTACGGATGGCCCACCGCGATCGAGCCGCCGTTGACGTTGAGTCGATCGTCGGGAATGCCGAGCCGATCGCGGCAGTAGAGCACCTGCACCGCGAAGGCTTCGTTCAGTTCCCACAGATCGATATCACTGATCTTCTTGCCGGTCTGCTGGAGCAGCTTCGGCCCCGCGAACACCGGGCCGATCCCCATTTCGGCCGGCTCGCATCCGGCCACCGCGAAGCCGCGGAAGATGCCGAGCGGCTTGAGGCCGCGCTTCTCGGCGAGCTTGGCGTCCATCACCACGCATGCCGATGAGCCGTCGGAGAACTGGCTGGCGTTGCCCGCCGCGATCACGCCGCCTTCGATCGCGGGCTTGATCTGCGACACGCCTTCGTAGGTGGTGTCGGCGCGGATGCCTTCATCGCGATCGGCGGTGATGTCCTTGATGGCTTCCTGGCCGGTGTTCTTGTCGATCACCTTCATGTGCACCGGCACCGGGATGATCTCGTCCTTGGTCTTGCCGGCGGCCGCCGCTGCCGCCGCGCGTTGCTGACTGCGCGCGCCGTAACGGTCCTGCTCCTCGCGCGGGATGTTGTATTTCTTCGCGACGTATTCGGCGGTCTGCAGCATCGGCCAGTAGATCTCGGGCTTGTGGCGTACCAGCCATTCGTCCTTCTCCATGTGATGGTTCATCTCGTTCTGCACGCACGAGATCGATTCCACGCCGCCCGCGACGTACACCTGCCCCTCGCCGGTCATGATGCGCTGCGCGGCGAGCGCGATGGTCTGCAGACCCGAGGAGCAGAACCGGTTGACCGTCATCCCCGCAACGGATTCGGGGCAGCCCGCGCGTATCGCGATCTGGCGCGCGACGTTGAAGCCGGTGGCGCCCTCGGGGTTGGCGCAACCCATGATCACGTCCTCGACTTCCTTCGGATCGACGCCGGCACGTTCCATGGCGTGCTTGACGGCATGGCCGCCCAGCTTGGCGCCGTGGGTCATGTTGAAAGCGCCGCGCCAGGATTTGGCCAGCGGAGTGCGGGCGGTCGAGACGATCACGGCATCGGTCATGGAGGTTCCTCGTGGGGGTGGGATAGACGAGTGCGGGATGCGATCGGCGAAGTTTAGTCCACCCCAAGGGTGGGGGTAGTCCACAGCGCGGCGCGCGTTCGCCACCGTCGGGACCGATATAGCCGGCCGGATATAGCGCTCCCCTCTTGAAATCGCGCAAATCAAACCCAAAACTGCTGTGAATCTGCGCCGCCGGCTTGACCCGTCACGCCGCGCGGACTACCCTCGATCGTCATCTCAAGTCATTCACG
>CADECO010000375.1:2082-3716 GCA_902825905.1 uncultured beta proteobacterium | reverse complement strand
CCGGAAAAAAGCTCATGGATAGCGTCGATCTCGAAGTCGTCAAGAGTGCGGTCAATTGGATGCAAGCCGGTCACGCCGTCACGCTGGTCACCATCGTCAAGACCTGGGGATCGGCCCCGCGTCCAGTCGGCGCCATGACCGTCATCCGCGACGACGGGCATGTGATGGGCTCGGTGTCGGGCGGCTGCGTCGAAGACGATCTGATCGACAAGGTCAAATCGAAGCAGCTCGCGGTCACCAAACCCGAAGAGGCGATCTACGGTGTGACCACCGAGCAAGCCGCGCGTTTCGGTCTGCCGTGCGGCGGCACGCTTGAACTGGTGCTCGAGCCGATCTCGGAGAAATCGAAGCTCAAGGAACTGCTCGAGATCATCGCCAAACACGAGCTGGTGGCGCGCTTCCTCGACATGAAGACCGGCGAGGTCACGCTGCAGTCCGGCAAATGGTCCGACGAGCTGAACTACGACGGCGCGACGCTGAAGACGGTGCACGGGCCGCGCTGGCGCCTGCTCATGATCGGCGGCGGGCAGGTGTCCCGCTATCTCGCCCAGATGGCGATGGCGCTCGACTATCACGTCACCGTGTGCGACCCGCGCGAGGAATACATGGACGAGTGGGACGTACCGAACGTCACGCTCACCCGCAAGATGCCCGACGACGTCGTCGTGGAGATGAACATGGACGGGCATAGCGCAGTGGTGGCGCTCACCCACGATCCGAAGCTCGACGACCTGGCGCTGCTCGAAGCGCTCAAGTCGCCGGCGTTCTACGTCGGTGCGCTCGGTTCGTCGAAGAACAACGACGCGCGGCGCAAGCGCCTGGCCGATTTCGATCTGTCGGCTCAGGAGATCGCGCGGCTGCGCGGACCGGTGGGGCTGAAGCTCGGCGGCAAGACGCCGCCGGAAATCGCGCTGTCGATCCTGGCCGAGATGACGTGTGTCCGCCGCGGCGTGAAGCTCCCCGAGTTGGTCGCGCCTGAGAAAACCAACGTCACCGCCGGTTGCGCCGTACCGGCAACCTGAGCGGCTCGCTCGTGTCGCGGGAACAGGCGAGTCATAGACGGTGCGTATCGTCGGTGTTCTCCTGGCGGCGGGGTTCTCGCGTCGCTTCGGCGCCAACAAACTGATCCAGCGGCTGCCCGACGGCACGCTCGTCGCGGTGGCCGCCGCGCGCAATCTGCTGGCCGCTTTGCCCGAGTCGATGGCCGTCGTGCGGCCCGACACGCCGGAACTGGCCGATGCGCTCCGTGAAGTGGGTCTGCGCGTCACGTTGTGCGACAAGGCCCAGCTCGGCATGGGTGCGAGCCTCGCCCACGCGGTGCGCGAATCTGCTGACGCCGACGGCTGGGTAGTGGCCCTGGCCGACATGCCGTATCTGCTGCCCGCGACGATCCGCACGGTCGCCGATGCGATCGCGGCGGGCGATGGCATCGTCGCGCCGCGCTATGCGGGCGAGCGCGGGCACCCGGTCGGTTTCGCCAGGCGCTTCGCACACGAGCTCGGCACGCTCACCGGCGACGAAGGCGCGCGTCATCTGCTCAAGCGCGAAGCGGTGAGCCTGATCAACTGCGCTGACCCCGGTGTGCTGCGCGACATCGACACACCGAAGGATCTGGCAGGCTGAGCACGCGGCGT
>CADECO010000375.1:0-1982 GCA_902825905.1 uncultured beta proteobacterium | reverse complement strand
CGTGCGCCGTGCGTCGAGTGTCGCGGTAACACTTTGCATGACCGGACTGATCGTCGCGATCACGCCGCATGCGGTGGCGGGGGTGTACGTCGCGCAGCACGGCACTCCGGTGGCTGGTCAGCCTGTGTCGGTGGAAATCGCGGTAACCAACGACGGCTCGAGCGCGATCGTCAATCCCCTTGCGGATCGGCTGCGCGTGTTGCTCGTCATCGGTGCTGCGCCGCGCGAGGTCGTGCTCGAAGCTGAACCTTCGAGTGCTGCCGGGCCCGCCAACATCGATCCGGGAAGCTTCCGCGCGCGTCGCTATCGCCTGCCCGTTCCTGCTGACGTTCAAGGCGTGGCGCAGTTCCGGATTCCCGATCTCGGCAATGCGTTCACGCTGGTCGTGGCCGCGCCCCCAGTTGTCGCCGCCACGCCGGCAACAACGACTCCAGCTGCCGCACCCGGTTCTGCTCGATCCGCATCCGCGCCCACGCAGCCGCCCGAACCATCAACGCGCCGCGACGACGTGATCAGCACGTTCGAACCGATGTATTTCATCGTCGGCACGCGCGGCGGCACGACCGCGAAGATGCAGCTCTCGTTCAAACATCGACCGTTCGGTGAGGACACCCGCCTGCGCCAATGGGTGCCAGCGCTGGGCAACGTGCATTTCGGCTATACCCAGACTTCGCTGTGGGACATCGGCAAGGAGTCGGCGCCGTTTCGCGACACCAGCTATCGCCCCAGCCTGTTTTACCTCGAGCCCGACGTGTGGCACACGCGTGATCAGCGCGGGCGCTTGTCGGTTTCGGCCGGCGTGGAACACGAGTCCAACGGCAAGGATGGCGACAACTCGCGCTCGCTCAACACGGTGTTCGTGCGACCGCGCTACAAGTTCAGTTTCGACGGCGACAAGTACGTGGCGCTCTGGCCCAAGCTCGTCTACTACATCGAGAAGAGCGACAACAGCGACATCCGCCGCTATCGCGGCTATGGCGAATTGAACCTGCGCGCCGGCGACGAGAACGGGTTCGAGGCCTCGGTCACCTGGCGCAAGGGCACCTCCACGTTCGGCTCGGTGCAGCTCGATCTGAGCTATCCGCTGCGACGCCAGCGCGACAACGCCGGCGGGTACATCTTCGCGCAGTACTTCCACGGCTACGGCGAGAGTCTGATCGAGTACGACGTCAAGCGCCGCTCGCAGTTCCGGCTCGGCTACGCCATCGTGCGCTGAACCGCGCGGCTTCACACGTGCGCTGAACCGCACGGCTTCACACCCCGAAGGCCGAATCAGTCACCCCTACGCCTACAATACGCGCCCTTCGAATCCCCGCGCCCGCTGCGCCGCCGCGAATCATGTTCAGACCCCTGTTGACGCTGCTGTTGTGCGTGCTGGCGACACTCGCCCATGCCGCGCTTCCGCTCGATGCGCGCGGCACGCCCACGCTCGCGCCGATGCTGGCGCAGGTCACGCCGGCGGTGGTGAACATCTCGGTGCGCACGCGCAGTGCCGCGCAGGACAATCCGTTGTTGCGCGATCCGTTCTTTCGCCGTTTCTTCGATGTGCCGGAGCGCCAGCAGGGCCAGCAAAGCGCCGGCTCGGGCGTGATCATCGACGCAGCGCGCGGATTGGTGCTCACCAATCATCACGTGATCAACAACGCGCAGGAGATCCTGGTCACGCTGAAGGACCGCCGTCAGTTGAAGGGACAGCTGGTCGGCACCGACCCGGCCACCGACATCGCGCTGCTGCGCATTACTGCCGACAACCTCAGCGCGTTGCGCTTCGGTGATTCGGATCAGTTGCAGGTGGGCGATTTCGCGGTGGCCATCGGCAATCCATTTGGCATCGGCCAGACCGTGACCTCGGGGATCGTCAGCGCGCTCGGCCGCACCGGCCTGGGCATCGAGGGCTACGAGGATTTCATCCAGACCGACGCATCGATCAATCCGGGCAACTCGGGCGGCGCGTTGGTCAGTCTGCGCGGCGAGCTGATCGG
>CADECO010000374.1:0-5764 GCA_902825905.1 uncultured beta proteobacterium | reverse complement strand
CGGTGCCGAGGGAGATTCGCGGGCCCTACCGAACCGGCGCTCGAACCCCACGAATCCTCGCCGTGCCAACTATTGCCGCGCCGACAGTACTTCGAATGGTTGCCGGAAACCACATTCGAATTCGGCACTTGTTCGACTCCATGGCTTTTGCTCAAACTCAATCACCCGCGCGTGGTCCGGGCGGGATTGTGAGTACCGCCACTGGCGCATGTAGCCGCAGGACGGGAGAGGAGCTATGCACAGGGAGCTATTGTCGTCGCGGCCGATTGCCCGCGGTTCGATCATTGCCGCGACGCCACGACTTTCGCTTACCGAGATCGAGATCCAGCAAGTTGGTGGGTTTCTGTTCTTGTCGGAGAAAGCCGCCCGGGACATCGAGCTCGATCGGGACGTGGCCGGCAGCAGCGGCGAACAGCTGCAGGAAATGTACGCTGAAGGCGTCGTGCTGTTGGCATCGAGATCTGTGCGGCGCCGCTTTATCGTGATCAAGGTCGACCATGGTGCTGGCTTGTTCAGTGATCAGAAGCCCCACATAGTGACCTACGTCGGCGATTGGCAGCACGACGCGTACATCGTGGGACCATCGTTTGAATCACTTTCGCGTTCACTGAACTGGATTTCCAGCGTCTACGACAAGCTGGATAGCTGCCCCGCCACGTAGTGTGCATTCGCGGCCTA
This sequence comes from uncultured beta proteobacterium, assembly GCA_902825905.1. Classification (GTDB taxonomy): domain Bacteria; phylum Pseudomonadota; class Gammaproteobacteria; order Burkholderiales; family SG8-39; genus CADEDU01. The sequence goes on along the minus strand of CADECO010000374.1, from coordinate 5,086 downwards.
GTCACGGGGCCTAGAGAAGGGCCACGCCAGCGACGGCCCGCGACCGCTTTGAGCCCGACTTGCTGCGACGATTGCAACGGCCTAGAGTCGCGCCGTGCGGTATCAGCTGCCACGCCACGAGCCGCCAACGGAGGACGCATGAGCGAATCGACCAGCATCGAATGCGTACCGAACGGACCGCTGCGAGTGAAGGGATTGCCTACGCTGCGCAATTCCAAGGGCGAGGATCTGCCCACGAAGGAAATCACGGTGCTCTGCCGCTGCGGGGGCTCGGCCACGAAGCCGTACTGTGACGGCACACATCGATCCAACGGCTTCGTCAGTGAGAAAGCGGCGGATCGCGCTCCTGACCGGATCGACAGTTATCGCGGCAAGCAGATCACCATCCACGACAATCGCAGCATCTGCGCGCACGCCGGCCGCTGTACCGACGGTCTGCCCACGACCTTTCGCTACGATCAAGAACCGTTCATCGACGCTGATGCCGACCTGGCGGCGCAGATCGTCGCTATCGTCGCACAGTGCCCTTCGGGGGCGCTCAGCTACACGCTGCACGATCGGCCGGCGGCGGCCGCGCCCGAGCGCATCCCGATGATCGTTGTGACGCCGGGACCGTACGCGGTCATGGGCAACATCGCCCTCGATCAGGCGCAGAACGCCGGTGCGTCACCGGAGCGCTGCACGCTATGCCGCTGCGGAGGCTCGAAGAACAAGCCGTTTTGCGATGGATCGCATTGGGACATCGGCTTCGCCGACGACAAGAATTGATCTCGCCATGACTTCGCGGATCGTGTTCCGGCTGACTAGCCTACTGTGCGCGCTGCTCGTCGCCGGATGCGGTGGGACGCTCTACGCAACCGTGCATTCGGCCGACGGCGAACCGATCATGCTGCTCGGTCACGACCCGGTTGCGTACTTCACGCTGGGTAAGCCGTTGCGCGGCGATCCGAAGATCAAAGTCGCGCTCCCGCACCGAATCTATTTCTTTGCCAACGAAGAGCATCGCCGGCTGTTCATCGCCGATCCGGCGAAGTACGAGCCGCAGTATGGTGGCTTCTGCTCGAACGGCACTCCGTTCAAGATCAAGCTCGGAAGCGATCCGACCGAATGGGAGATTCGCGATGGGCGCCTATTCATCTTCGGCGATATCGTCGGGCACTCTTACTGGAGCCTGGATCCGGCGTTCAATGTCAAGTACGCCGACCAGGTGTGGAGCGAGATCAAAGACGTTCCCTGGCGAACGGCGACCTTCAGCGCTTGGACCAACAAGGTGCCCTGGTATCGCACGCACCAGAGCCTGGACGACGAGTGGAACGCGAAGCATCCGGGCAAGCCGATCACCTACGACCCTGGCGGGCTTACCCGCAACCTGTTGATCAAGTACCCCGGTTGGCGAGCGCGTGAAGGATTCGGGCAGCCGGCGTTGGGTCTGGTCGGAACCGACCCGTGCCCACCAGCCTGTCCGGTATCGGAGCCCGCGCCGTATTCGCCGCCTTGGAAGCGCTAGCAGGCACCGCGGAGATCGGCATTCCTGCAGGCAGATCTCGCGCATGTGCGGTGCCGACCGAGCGGGCACAATCCAGGCGACTCGCCTGTTGCGTTGTCTTCGCCCGAATACACGAACCTTATCGCACCCGCTGCAACGCCAGCGCTGCCAACCCCGCAAAGAATACTTCCGCAGCCAGAATGCCGAGGTACAGAGGAACCGGGCGGCCATCCACGGCGATGCTGACGAGACGGCCGAGCGCGAAGCCCGATAGCAGCACGCACACCGCGACCAGCGAAGTCTGCTGAAACGGCTGGCGAAACGCCCCAAGCAGAAACAACGCAGCCGTGCCGATGAAGGCACCGCCGTATGCCGCACGCACGAGGTGATGGTCATTGACCGACTGCAGTCTGATCGCCGGCGCCTCGAGCATCATCTGCGGACTAACGAGGTAAAGGACGCCGGGGATCAGCATCATCAGCCCTGCACCGAACAGCGTGAACTTGACCATGCTTTTGTCTCCTGGGGCGCGCTGAATCCGTCGAATTCGACGCGTTCTGTGACGGGGCACCATCGTGCCGGTTAACGAGCCCGTGCTGAAGTGGAAAAAATGCATTGTTGTTTTCCACTAATGGAATAATCGGCCGCATGCCAGCCGCGTCCCTGGATGACATCGCTCTGTTCGTGGAGGTCGTGCGCGCCGGTAACTTCAGCCGCGCTTGCGCGCGCCTCGGCATGCCCAACGCCACCCTGTCGCGCCGCATTGCCGCGATGGAGCGGCAATTGGGGGTACGCCTGTTCGATCGCAGCACTCGCCGTGTCACGCCCACCGAAGCGGCGCAGCGCTATTACGAACGTTGCGCGCCGCTGGTGGATGAAGCACGCCTTGCGCACGAAGCCCTAGGCGCCCGCGCGGTACGCCCCGAAGGGCACCTGCGCGTGTCGATGCCGGTCGACCTCGGCATTACCTATCTTGGCGATGCACTACCTGAGTTCCTGCGCCGTCACCCGGGCATTACGCTCGACATCGACCTGTCGCCGCGTTTCGTCGATCTGCGCGCGGAGCCGTTCGACGTGGCTTTTCGTCTCGGTAGTGCGCGCGGCAACGCACTGGTGGCGCGGCGCATTGGTGTGCTGGCGCAGGCGCTGTACGCGGCGCCGGCCTATCTGGACCGCCACGGCCGGCCGCGCCAACCCGACGATCTCGCCACGCACGCGTGCCTGCACATCGGCTCGGCCAAGCGTGGCACCCGCTGGCGGTTCTCGGGACCCGGAGGTGTGCAAGAGGTCATCGTCCACGGCCCGCTCGGTCTCAACAACATGAGCCTGACCCAACGCTTGGCAGAGCGCGGGCTGGGCGTTGCCTTGTTGCCGGTGCACCTAGCCCACGCCGCAACGATCGGTGGCACCCTTGAAGTCGTACTGCCACGGATGACGCTCCCTGGCTGGCCGGTCTACGCCGTCACGACCTCGCGCCTGCAACCCGCTGCGGTGCGGGCGTTCGTGGAGTTCGTGGCGGGACGGTTGGGCGGGAGTCAGGCGTAGCCACTGCACACGCCACAGTCGTGCGACCAGCACTTAGAAAAACTGAGCGTCAGTTCTACCCTTGTTGCCGTGCCGGTTATCGATCGCCAAGCGCAGCGGCAAGTTCATGCGCTCAGCGCATAGGGGCAAAGGGCTCCCGATGCGATGGCACGCGGACATGATCTCCTCTCACCAGAAACTGCCCGGCGTAGCGGGCTGGCACGGGCTCGCCGTCCATAGGAGCGTCGGCCCTGCCCGGCCGTTGAACATGGATGTGCAAGTGGGGCTCGTCCGTTGCGCCCGAATTGCCGACTTCACCGAGGCGCTGACTCAGGTGCACCGCATCGCCCACTCGAACGAGTACGCTTCCGCGCCGCAAGTGCGCCATGACCACGTGCACATCGTCGCAGGCAAGGATGATGTGATTGCCCGCGAGATTGGCCAGGACATCATGGAGCGGCGGTGCCATGTCCGTTAGGCCATCGACGGCGACGACGACGCTGCCGGCGCACGGCGCGCTGACGGGTCGTCCGAATATGCGGTAGGCGGTGTTGTCCGCCGGCAGCAATCCCCCGGCACGCAGTCCCCATGCGTCGATTGCGACGAGATCGACCCCGTATCCGTTACCGCGGAAACGCCGAAGTCGCGGATCGGAGGTGTCGCGCGTCGCCAGGTGAGCGTTGATCCCGATGTCGTCGCCGCCGTTGACGACGAGGTACGTCCCTTCTGAAAGTGGGAACGCCAATTCCTTGATCGGCGTGGCTGGCGTTTGGCCGCCTACCCATGCACGCGTTGCTGAGTAACTGGCGTAGAGCGCAAAGAATGCGCTCAGCGCGATCAAGAACCACGTGCGCGTTCTGCGTGGCGTGAGCGACATCGACTGCCAGCGACGGGCGCCAATCGAGGCAACTACGAGCCACAGCGCGACGTAGATCCAAAAGACCCACCATGGCGGCACAGTCCAAACACCCGCTGCGCCCAGGAGCACAAGCGCGGCACCAACCGCCGCGGCCTGGACGAGCCAACCGAGCCGGTCGTGCATCGGCAAAAGCCAGAACCACAGCAAGAGCCCGATCGGCAAGACAAGTTGCAGCACGATCAAAATCCAGAGCAGCGACACTTACACGTCTCGATGCCAAGTTCGGCGCCACAGGGCGCTCCGCGATCGCATTCTGCTGGCTGCGAGGCGTTGCAACCAAATGCCTGCACGTTCGGCGAGACTGCCTTGGGGCGGGACCGCACGGATCTGCCGCGCCAATGCGAGCATATCGAGCATGACAATCGGGCGCGCGATCAGGCCGTTCTCGAAGTATGAAAACTCCGCCGTATCAAACGCGATCGGCCCTCCCGTCGGTGCGAACCCCGGTGGGGAGAGCGCTCCGCGCATCGTTCCGCGCATGCGCAATCGGACCGCGATGCTTGCGCGGTCGGTCGAGTGAAACGGTCCGTCCAGCAATTCGACGCGAACATCGGGAATCGCCCGAAACCTCATGTCGCGATGGAACCGCAACACCGCCTCGCGTGCGCGCAGCGGTTGCGTTGCCGCAGGGGCATCCCACACGACGTCCTCGGCGCAGAGCGTCGCAATATCACGGGCGTCGTGCTCGTTGACCGCAGCATGCAGGCGCTGGAGCTGACGGTACGCTCCGAGAGCATCGTCAAACAAGCACCTGCTCCACCGGGCGGCGCAGCGAACGCGGCATCGTCGGTCCGTGACCGATCCGGACGATCAAGTCGGGACGGCGATTGCCGATGCCAAGGTATGCAGCGAACTGTGCGCGCAGTGCTGGCACTTCGACGGGTTGATTGATGAACGCCGTGCGCAGCTCAAGCGTCGTTGCGCGTAGCGCCAAGCGTTCGAAAGCGCGGCCGGCGGCGATCCAGTGAGGCTTGTCGTCTGCCTCCGAGACAATCACCGCGACCGCACTCGAGCTTCTGATCTGACCGATGTCCTTGCGATTCTGGGCGCTTGCGGAGAACGTGAAGCGCATGAATAGTGATCCGAGCCAGCGCGGTACGTTGGGATTCCCCATGACCGGGCCGTAAAGTCCATCGCCGGTGCGCGTAGCCTCGCGG
>CADECO010000373.1:0-5794 GCA_902825905.1 uncultured beta proteobacterium | reverse complement strand
AGTTCGAGCTCGGTGAAGATCGAGGCGTAGTACATGAAGCCGAACTGCGGATGCAGCAGGATGTCGCCGGCGAACGATCGCGCGCCGATGCCGGCCATCTCCGCATGCACCTTCAGGCTCTGCAGCGGGACGCGCGGACCCCCTTCCGGATCCATGTCGGGCGGCACGTAGAGGCTCGGTGCGCCGAACCGCTGTTCGATGAAGAACGCCGCGCCGTACGCAACCGAGTAAGCCCGCACCTCGGTCGATCCCGAATACGCCATCGCCTTGGCCGGCAATTGCCACGCGCCCTGCGTCTGGCCGCCGACGCCCACTGAGATGATCGACTTGACCCGTGGCATGAGGTCGGTGGGTCGGTGGCCGGGCGGGCAGATGCGCTCGACCGCGGTCAGGTCGGCGATTCCCACGGCAAGGGCGCCGCGCTTCTTGCAGTATTCGAAGATGGCCTGCTTGGCGGCGATCGGGTCGACGTCGGCGTAGCGCTTGCTCGGGTGGGTCATGGGTGATCCGGTTTGTCGTTCTGCGGCGGACGAGGCAACGGGCAATATAGCGCGCCCGGTTCGAATGCTCCGCGCGCAATCGTGCGTCGGTTCGATGCGTCAGGTGCCGACGCTCAGCGCACGCGTGAGCGCACCGAGATCGGCCTGCTTGTCCAGATCGCCCACGAGTGCGATCGCGCGATCGATCTGCGCATCTGGCAGCAGCGCGCCAGCGAGCGTACGGAACTTGCGTTCCAGCTCGGTCCAGCTCAGGCGCGGCTGGTCACGCGGGAACTCGATGTCTTTGGTCAGCGACGTGCCGTTCTTCAGATCGACACGCACGTTGTAGCGCAGGCGTTGCTCGTTGAAGAACAGGGCGTCGGCGGCGGTGTCATGCACGAGCTCCACGCGCGCGAGCAGTGATCGCACCAGCGGATCGTTCAGGCGTTCGTCGCTGTACATGTGCGGGCCAAGCGGCTCGCGCGTAACGGCCATCACCACGGCGTGCGGCAGCGAGAACTGCGCATCGACCGCGCTTCGCGGATTGAAATCGGCTACCAGCGGCATCTGCATGCCGGTCACCACGATGCGTTCGACCTGGTCGGCGCTGACGCCGTGTTCATCAACCAGCGTACGCGTGGCGAAGTAGGGCGGATGATTGCGCGCGATCGACGGATAGATCTTGTGTTCGGTGTCGACGATCATCCAGCGTTCGCCCAGGCCGCGCGTCATGCGTTCGAAATCGCAGCGATCAGAACCCGCCATCACATAGAAGCCGCGCTCGCCGTCGAGCACGCCGTATCCGCCCTGGAAGCCGCGTTGCGCCGACAGCGCCGCGAGCGTGGCGCCCATGCACATGAATCCCCAGCCGAGTTTGACCTCGCGCATCGGCCGGGTCTCGGCGGCCACGCCGAAATACTTGTAGGCGGACGGGACGGTGGCGTAGGTGCCGGCGATGCCGAATGCGATGTCGAGCTGGTCTTCGTTCAGACCGAGCAGCTTGCCTGCGGTGACGGCGCCGGCGAACGGGTGGTACTGCTCACCCCACACGAGCTTGCCGCGCTCGGGGGTGGGCTGCATCGGCACGCCGATGCGCGCGACGATTTCGTAGCCCAGCGCGATGGCGAGAATCAGGTCGCGGCCATGCGCACCGATGTGTTCGCCCACCGCGAGGCCGCTCGCACAGGTGATGAAGCCCGGATGAGTGATGTACTGCAGCGTGTCTTCGTAGTCGAGCGCGAACGCCGTGTTGCCATTGGCGTAGGCGGCGGCGGGCATCGATACGCGGCTGCCCTCGCCGATGATGGTGGCCTGGGCGCGACCACCGCCCATGTCTTTCGCCAGATCGATGTGCAGCGTGCCGATGCGCGTGCGGTTGCCGGCGACGCAATTGCCCAGGATGTTGAGCACTGCCGCCTTGGTTGCCGCGATGGCCTGCGAAGAAAGATCCTGGTACTTCGCGTTGGCGACGAATTGCACCAGATCTCGCGTGACACCCATGATCGCTCGCTCTCCCGGTCGGTTTGGCGGCAATGATGCCCCAATGCTCAGTGGGCAACGCGACCGTTACGGTGCGGACCATCACCACCGAGAAGCGGGCGCGCTCCAGGAGTTCGCCAAGGCGCGCGCGGTCGAGGTCGACTACCGCCCGACCGATCGGCTGAAAAAGGATGTTTGGGACGAGTACCGCGCGCGCACCGACATCCTCGCGCGGCTCGGGAAGCTCAAGAAATAGCCGCCCGCGTCACGCCGTGGTCAGGGGGTCTGCGGCTCGCTTGCCGCGCCACGGCGCGGCAAGCTTGAATCAGCGCTCAGCTCAGCCCGCGGCGGGTCGAGAACTGGATTGCCTGGGTGACATCATCGCGCTCCAGGCGCGGTGCGTAACGCGCGACGATTTCATCGATGGAATAGCCGGTGTTGACCAGCCCTACGATCTTGGCGACCCGCAGCCGCAGTCCGCGGATGGTCGGCTCACCGTTGCGCGGGTTGATATCGATCCGATCGAAGACGGTGTTGAGGGTCCTTAGATCGATTGAATCCACTGCCTCTTCTCCTGGCGAGTGAAATCGCCGGTTCCCCAAACGTGCGATTTCGGTTCGAGCAAGCGCTGTTGTTGATGCCCACGCCACGTGGCGTAGGCGAATTTCCTATGCGCCGCCAGCAATACGTTCGTTGAGCTTTGTTATCGCACAACGAAGTTCATGTTACTAAACTGTCACATGCACTGCCAATATGGTCGTGTAGTTAACCGACGGACGGCGCCAAGTCGTCACTGCCTACCGCTCAGCTACCGCTGTAACACGCTGACGGAGAAACAGAATCGCAAGCTGCGACAACGACGTACGCGCAGACTTCTTCACAATCTCTGCAGATGTTGACGTGCGGTCAATTCACCGTTGGTCGGCCGACGCTTGCGAGCCTGCGTGTCAGTGACGTTGTCAGATGACCTTGAGGCAGACGCCGCTATAGAGCGTCGGCAGGACGCGGCTTGGAACTCCGAATCCCCAAAACTCCTTCCTACCCGAGTGCGCGCAACATGCCTGAGCGCTCCTTCGCCGCCGCCATCATGAACGACAGATCCGCGCCAGCGAGGATGAAGCGCATGCCCATACCGATGTACTTCTTCAGCAGATCCGGCGTGTAGACCCCGCCCATGCCGGGGAACTTGCCGTGTTTCTTGCAGGCCGCGATCACGCGGGTATAGGCATCGACCACGCGTGCGTCATCGAACTTGCCCGGAATGCCAAGCTCGGCGCACAGATCGTTGGTGCCGATCAGCAGCACATCGATGCCGGGCACGGCCGCCATTGCCTCGCAGTTCTCGACTGCCAGCGGCGTCTCGATCATTGCGACAACGAGCGTCTCGTCATTGCTCAGCTTCATCGCCTCACCGACGGGCACGGACTCGAATCGAAGCTGCGGCATGGCACCACCGATCGAGCGATGTCCGATCGGCGGAAACCGGGTGAACGACGCGATGCGCTGCGCCTGCTCGGCGGTATCGACGTGCGGCACGACGATTCCTTGCGCGCCGTTGTCGAGCACCCGCGTCGACAGGTGATGCTCCATACCGGCCACGCGCACGATCGGCGTGATGCCCACCGCGAGCGAAGCACTGGCGATCTGCGCGGCGTTGTCCAGATCGAGCGCGCTGTGCTCGCAGTCGATGAACAGCCAGTCGAATCCGCTGGTCTTGGCGATCTGCGCAATGTCGACGGTGCGCGTCGTGCGCAATCCCATGCCCAGCGCGAGCTTGCCCTGCTGCAGCAGCCGTTTGGTGTGATTCGGAACGATCGACATCGCATTCTCTCCTTTGGTGTGGACTGAGTCCGTCGAACTGCGCGCGCAAGCCCTGCGACGGCAGCGGTTGGCCTGCGGATGGTAGCGCCCATAGAATCCGCTCACCATGCATCCAGACCAGCCCGACAAGACGGCAGCACCCGGCTCGCACGACGACTTCGGCCGCATCGACACCTGGGACCAGGCCCGCGCCGACAACTGGGCCAAGGCGCTCGATCTCAGAGCGGCCGGCGACGACCAGGTGCGGTTGCGCGAATCCATCCTTGAACTTGCAGCGGTACGTACGGGTGAGACTGTCGTTGAAATCGGCTGCGGCACCGGCCCGTTGTTGCCCGCGCTTGCTCAAGCCATCGGACCCGCCGGTCGCGTGATCGGGGTCGAGCCGCAACCGGTGCTGGCTGACATTGCGCACGCGCGCATCGTCGAGCGTGGCCTCGCCGATCGCGTACGGATCCTGCGCGAACGTGGCGCGGCGACGTCCATTGCCGAGGGCAGCGCAGATCTGTGCTTGGCGCAGACGGTGCTGTGCCATCTTCCGGCGCCCGATCGCGAAGCGACGCTCCAACACATGATGCACATCGTCCGGCGTGGTGGTCGCGTGATGAGCGCCGACCAGGATGCCGAGACCTGGGTGATCGACCATCCCGATCGCGCACTCACCCGGCGCCTGGTCACGTTTTACGCCGAGCAGCGTTTCGCCGACGGCTGGACCGGGCGGCGCCTGCGCGGCTGGTTCGTGCGCGCCGGGTTGCTCGGGGTGCAATCGCGCGCGATGATCGTCGTCGATACCAGCGCCGAGTCGTACCAGTTCAAGATCGCCGTGGACCGCGCGCGCACCGCAATGCGCGCCGGCTGGATCAGCGAAGCCGAGTGCGCCGGCTGGGTCGCCGCGCTCGAAGCGGAGGCCGCCGCGGGCCGGTTCTTCTCGAGCCTCAACTTCTACATTGCGATCGGCCGCGTGCCGTGACGCCGGGCCGCGCAGCGGTCGAAATTTGGTGCCGCTTCAAAGTCGGCATCACATCTCGACGGCGACCTTGAATCCGCCCCAGATCATCCGCTTGCCGTCGAACGGCATCTGCTTCGGGTCCATCATCGATTGTAGCCGCGGGTCGCTCATCACCTTCTTCATGATGCGATCGCGATCGCGGCGCGACTTGTAGACGATCCACGAGAACCACACCACTTCGTTCGGCTTGAGCTTCACCGCCTGCGGGAACGAGGTGAGCTTGCCGGGTTTCACGTCGTCGGCGACGCACTCCACGTAGTGCAACGCGCCGTGCTCGCGCCACACCTTGCCGGCCTTGCGGGCGATGCGCCGGTAGGCGTCGATATTCTTCTTGGGCACCGCCAGCAGAAATCCATCTACGTAGTTGGGCATCGTCGTCTCCATGGGCATGTTGAGGGGGGATGTTGCGGGATCATGCGCCGCCTGGCGCGATGTCCTGGGCATGACTGCGTGCGCGACACGCGTTCCCGCAGCGCCACGCCTTGAAGACGTGCCAGCGGGCGTCGAACCGACACCTGGGCCGGCCAAACCGCGCCGCATGGTGCGAACCGATCGGCAATCGACTCCTGCGAGCCGGTACGCACGATCTGGTCAAGCGCCCGTCCGATCGGTAATAATCGTCGGCTTTCCGCGTTCCGTACAAGAAGGAGCCGCACCGGCTCCGGTTTTCCGCATATAGGAGCCCTGCATGGCAAAGATCAAGGTCAAGACCCCCGTCGTGGAGATGGACGGCGACGAGATGACGCGGATCATCTGGCAATGGATCCGCGAGCGCCTCATCCTTCCCTATCTGGATGTCGACCTCAAGTACTACGACCTCTCGGTCGAAAAGCGCGACGAGACCAACGACCAGATCACCATCGACTCGGCCAATGCCACCAAGGAGTACGGCGTGGCGGTCAAGTGCGCAACCATCACCCCCGACGAAGGACGCGTCAAGGAGTTCGGGCTCAAGCAGATGTGGCGCAGCCCCAACGGCACCATCCGCAACATCCTCGACGGCACGATC
>CADECO010000372.1:0-5802 GCA_902825905.1 uncultured beta proteobacterium | reverse complement strand
ACCGAGCCCGCCGAGACGGCGCGGCTCATTCTTGCCGGGGTGTGACGCGAGCGGCGCGAATCGCGCTACATTCCCTGGCATTCCCGCTGACTCGCCTTGCGCATGCAGCAGTACGCATGGCGAGGCGGCGCGCCCGTTTTCGACCACCGGAACTCGCTTTCCCGATTCCAATCGCATCCAGGAGGAAGACATGGCTGCAAAGAAGATCACCCGTCAGGACATGACCGCCGCGGCGGAGAAGTACAAGAACTGGGGCAAGTGGGGTCCCGCCGACGAGATCGGCACGCTCAACTACACGCAGGCTGAAGACATCATCGCCGCCGCGCGCCTGGTGCGCAAAGGCAAGGTCATCTCGCTCGCGCTCAACTTCGATCATCACGGACCGCAGGGCGCCAAGAGCAACTATCCGGCGATGGGGCGGATCAATCCGGTGCATACGATGCTGCGCACCGGCACCGATGCGTATTCCGGCGTGCTTGATTCTCGTGGCATCCGCGCCGCCGACGACATGGTCGTGATGCCGCTGCAGTGCGGCACGCAATGGGACGGCCTGGGCCATGTGTTCTACGAGAACAACATGTGGAACGGCTACGACTGCCGCGAGGTCACCTCGGCCGGCGCGCAGAAGTGCGGCATCGAAAAGACCAAGAACAAGATGGTCGGGCGCGGCGTGTTTCTCGATGTGGCGCGAGCGCTCGGTAAGGAATGCCTCGACGACGGCTACGGCATCACCGGCGCCGATCTCGATCTCACCGCGAAAAAGCAAGGCATCGAGATGAAGCGCGGCGATTTCGTGATCGTGCGCACCGGGCAGATGGAACAGAAGCTCAAGGCCGGCAGCTGGGATGGTTACCCCGGCGGGGATGCGCCCGGGTTTTCGTTCGAGACGCTTGAATGGATCCAGCGCACCCAGCTTGCCGCGCTGGCGAGCGACACCTGGGGTTGCGAAGTGCGGCCGAACGAATCGGAGAAGGGCATCAACCAACCTTGGCACTGGATCACCATCCCGATCATGGGCATGACCATGGGCGAGATCTTCTATCTCAAGGACCTGGCCGAAGACTGCGCCGCCGACGGCGTGTACGAATTTCTGTTCGTGGCACCGGCGCTGCCGATCACCGGTGGCGTGGGCTCGCCGATCAATCCGCTGGCGATCAAGTAGAGGCACGACCATGGCCAAGATGACCGGCGCACAACTGATGGCCGACATGCTGAAGGGCTACGGCGTGTCGCACGTGTTCATGGTGCCCGCGGTGCTGCGCACCACCTTCGCCGAGATGGAGCGGCGCGGCACCGGCATTGCGCGCGTGCACACGCATGGTGAGAAATCCGCTGCGTACATGGCCGACGGCTTTGCGCGCGCCACCGGGCGGCCGGGCGTCTGCATGGCGCAGGTGATCGGCGCGCTCAATCTCGCGGCAGGGCTGCGCGACGCGTGGCTCGCGCACTCGCCGGTGATCGCGATGACCGGCGGACGTGATCCGAAGACCAAGTTCCGCAAGGTCTATCAGGAGATCGACGACGTACCCGCGTTCGAACCGGTGACCAAGTTCAACGCCACCGTCGATGACGTTTCCCGTTTCCCCGACATGGTGCGACAGGCGTTTCGGGTGGCGGTGTCGGGCACGCCCGGGCCGGTGCATCTGCAGTTTCGCGGCAACGAAGGCCAGATCGATCAGGAAGAGGCCGACATGGAGCCGCTGTGTGAACCGTTGTTCGCGCAGGTGCCGCCGTTCCGGCCGGAGCCCGAGCGGGGCAGCGTGATGAGCGCGCTGCAGTTGCTGCAGAACGCCGCGCGCCCGGTGATCGTCGCCGGCGGTGGCGTGCGCGCTTCGGGCGCGCAGCGCGAGGTCGTCGCGCTGGCCGAGAAGCTCGGCATCCCGGTGGCGACTTCGCTAAACGGCAAAGACACCATCCCCGGCATCCATCCGCTGTCGGTGGGGGTGGTCGGCTCGTATTCACGCGAAAGCGCCAACCGTATCGTCGCGCAGGCCGATCTGGTGTGCTTCATCGGCACAGAGGCAGGCGGCATGACGACGCATTTCTGGGCGGTGCCGAAGATAGGCGCGACTGCCATTCAGATCGACATCGACGCGGAAGCACTCGGGCGCAACTATCCGTTGCAGGTTGCGGTGCACGGCGACGCGAAGACCGCGCTGCTGCGCATGATCGAAAACGCGGATGGTGCGACGTCGAGCAAACGGCAAGCGTGGCTCAAGACGGTCAATACGACACGCGAGGAGTGGTACGGGAAATACCGCTCGCTGCTCGATGCCGATACCGCGCCGACGCGGCCGGAACGGCTATGTCGGGATCTGTCGCGGCACATGCCCGACGATGCGATCGTCGTGGTCGACACCGGACACGCCGGCATGTGGATGGGCGGTATGTTCGATCTGAAGAGTCCGCGCCAGAGCTACATCCGCAGCGCGGGTCATTTGGGTTGGGCGTTCCCGGCAGGGCTCGGCGCGAAGTGCGGGGCACCGCACCGACCGGTCGTCACGTTCACCGGCGATGCGGGCTTCTGGTACCACATCGGTGAGATCGAGACGGCGGTGCGCTGGAAGATGAACGCGGTGACTGTGGTCAACAACAATGGCGGTGGCAATCAGTCCAAGCGCGGCTTCGATCGTGTCTACGGCGGCAAACAAACCGAGCAGGCACTCGAGCTGTGGACGTACACCAAGGTCAATTTCGCACGCATCGCCGAAGACATGGGTGCAGTGGGCATCCGCGTGGAGAAGCCCGGCGAATTCGCACCGGCGCTGGCGCGCGCGCTGGAAGCCAACCGGCCGGTAGTGATCGACGTTGTGACTGAGCTGGACGCGCTGGCGCCGCTGGCTGTTGGCGGCTGATTGCGATCGCGAGGATGCAAGGACCAACCATGAACACACACACGTCTGGATTTGATAGCCCAACGCGCCGCGTTGGCATCGCGCGGCCGTTGCTCGGGGCGTTATCCGCAGTGGTGGCGATGGCCATCACCGCCGGAGTGCATGCACAGGCTTATCCGAGCAAGCCGGTGCGCATCGTCGTGGCCCACGCACCAGGTGGCCCGGTGGATGTGATCGCGCGCCTGGTGCAGCCCAAGACCCAGGAACTGCTCGGCCAGCAGCTCATCGTCGAGAATCGCGTCGGCGCCGGCGGCAACATCGGTACGGCCGCGGTGGCGAAATCGCCGGCCGACGGCTACACCATTCTCGCGAACTCCTCGGCGTTCGCCGTTAATCCGAGCCTCACCGCGAACGCCGGCTACGACGCCGAGAAGGACTTTGCACCGGTGGTGCAGGTCGCCACGCAGCCCAATCTCGTCGTCGTACATCCAGGCGTCAATGTGAAGAATCTGCAGGAGCTGCTCGCGCTGGCGAAAACCACCAAGCTGTCGTACGCCTCGCCTGGCAGCGGCACCACGCCGCACCTCACGGCCGAGATGCTGTTTCGTGTGATCGGCAAGGTCGACGTCCAAGGTGTGCACTACAAAGGCGCGGGCCCCGCAGCCGCTGCGGTCGTAGCCGGCGAACCGCAAGTGGGCTCGCTCGCGGTCACTGCGCCGATTCCGCACGTGCGCGCCGGCAAGTTGCGGGCGATCGCGATCTCCAGCGCCAAGCGCCATCCCGCACTGCCAGACGTGGCCACGTTCACCGAGCAGGGGTATCCGAACGTGCAGGACTACACCTGGGTCGGATTCTTCGCGCCCGCCGGCACGCCACCGGCAGTGGTACAGCGCCTCAACGATGCGGTGAACCAGGCGATCAAGTCTCCCGAAGTGATGGAGCGCCTGGCCTCGCTCGCATTCGAGCCGATCGGCGGCACGCCCGTGCAGTTCGCGCAGTACGTGAAAGAGGAAGTCGTGAAGTGGGGCAAGGTGGTCAAGGAGACCGGCGCCAAGGTCGACTAGTCGGACGCAACCAGTCCGCCGACAGCGGCTGCTCGCTCGCCTGATCTTCTCTGATACGGCGGCGCACCAACATGAGTCGCGTGATCGTCGCCGGCAGCATCAACGTCGACCTGGTCGCGACGGCTGATCGCTTTCCGCGCGCCGGCGAAACCGTGCCGGGTCGCACGTTCGCGCAGTATCCGGGCGGCAAAGGCGCCAATCAGGCGATCGCTGCCGCCCGAGCCGGTGCCACGACGGCCATGGTTGCGGCGGTCGGTGACGACGACCACGGCCGGCAGATGCGCACGTACCTCAGCGCCAGTGGTGTCGATTGCACCGGTGTGCGTACGCACCCGACGCTTCCTACTGGTATCGCGCTCATTACGGTGAGCGCGGGCGAGAACAGCATCGTCGTCGTGCCTGGCGCCAATGGCAGCCTCGCCGCGTCCGATCTGGACGACCTCGCGTTTGCGCCCGGCGATGTGCTGGTGACCCAGCTCGAGATCCCGATCACGACGGTCGCCGCGGCGCTGCAACGCGCGCAACGCCATGGCGCGATCACCGTGCTCAACGCCGCGCCGATGCTGGCCGAGGTCCAGTCGCTGCTCGCCCACGCGCACGTACTCATCGTCAACGAGACCGAGCTGTCGGCGCTGACGCAGACGCAGATCGATCAGGACGCCGCGTCGCATCTCGTCGCGCAGGCGGCCGACGCGTTGCGCCAACGCGGTCTGCCCACAATCATCGCCACCTTGGGTGCGCGCGGCGCGATCGTCGTGGGTGAGAGCACCTGGTTCGAGTTGCCCGGCCGCGACGTGGCGGTCGTGGACGCGACCGGTGCGGGCGATTGCTTCGTCGGCACGTTCGCTGCGGCGCTGACAACTGGCGGCACGATCAAGGCCGCGGCGCAATTCGCCAACGTCGCCGCGTCGATCTGCGTCCAGCGGCCCGGCGCCGGGCCGTCGATGCCCACGCGCGAGGAGATCGAGGCGGCGTTCAGGGGTTGATTACGGGGTAAAGTACCGACGATGACATTGGAGGATCAATCATGACGAGACACCGTGTACTGCTGTCGCTGCTCGCGGCACTGATTCCAACGATCGCGTTGGGTCAGGCCTATCCGGTCAAGCCGGTGAACATCATCGTGCCGTATCCGCCGGGCGGGCTGATCGATCTGGTCGCGCGCATCATCCAGCCGGAGATGCAAAAGGAGCTGGGCCAGTCGGTGTTGATCGAGAATCGATCCGGTGCCGGCGGCAACGTGGGTGCGGAGTTCGTCGCACGCGCCGCCCCGGACGGCTACACCTTGCTGCTGGGCAACCCATCGCTCGGCATCAGCGAGAGCCTCTATCCCAAGCTCAACTATCGTCCGCTGCAGGATCTGGTCTACATCGGCCAGTACGGCAAGGTGCCCAACATCCTGACCGTGCATCCGTCGTTTCCTGCCAAGAACATTCAGGAGCTGATCGCGCACCTGAAGAAGAATCCCGGCAAGTTCAACTACGGTTCGCCCGGCTACGGCACCTCGCCGCAGCTTTCGGTGGAACTGTTCAAGCAGCGCACGGACACCTTCATCGTTCACATTCCGTTCCGCGGCAGCGGCCCGGCAACGGCAGCGTTCATGGCGAACGAAGTGCAGATAATGTTCGACAACCTTCCGCCGCAGGTGCCGAACATCAAGGCGGGCAAGGCGCGCGCGCTGGCAGTGAGCAGCCTCAAGCGCTCGCCGGTGTTTCCCGACGTGCCGACTCTCGATGAAGCGGGGCTTAAGGGATTCGAGGTCACGTCCTGGTTCGGCTTGAACGCGCCGGCGGCCACGCCGAAGGAAGTCGTGGCGCGAATCAATCAGGCGCTCAACAAAGTCACCGCCACGCCAGATGTGCGCGAGAAGCTCACCTCGCGGGGTGCCGAAGTCATCCAGGGAA
>CADECO010000371.1:3925-5835 GCA_902825905.1 uncultured beta proteobacterium | reverse complement strand
GCGCACAAGGTCTTGAGCGCCGACAACTCGATCGCGCCGGCACCGTCTGCGGCGAATGCATCCTGAAACACGGTTGCCTTCAGGCGCAGCGCCGCGACGTAGCGCTCCACGCCGCCATGCTCCTCGCCACGATCGATCAGCGTCTGCAACGCCAGCGCGAGCCTGGGGCCGGACAGATCGAGCCGCGGCCGATCCAGGGGCGCGCTTGCCGCTTGCAGAGCGGAACGTGGTTGCATGGCGAGCGGTGGTTACGCCGCGGCGCGACTCGTCTGACTGACGCACGCGTAGGCCGACAGTGCTGCGGCCTTGGCCTGCGCGATCGAATCGTCGATCGTCTCCGGGCCGGTCGCCGACCCCGCGACGAACACGCCCGCGCGCGATGTCTCGCCCAGCGCGCCGTACGAGCTGCCCTTGCCGATGTAGCCGTGCTCCTCCAGCGCGATGCCGAAGGTGCGGGCGAGCTGCTTGTTGTCGACGTTCGGATCCATGCCGATCGCATGCACCACCATGTCGAACGGGATCGTGATCGGCCGCTTGACCAGGGTGTCTTCGCCCTTGACGATCAGCTTCTTGCCGTCGGAGGTGACTTCCGCGATGCGCGATTTGATGTACTTGACCTTGAACTCCTCCTGGCTGCGCCAGTAGTAGCGCGTCTCATACAGCCCGAAGGTGCGGATGTCCATGTAGTAGATGTACACATGGCAATCGGGCAGCTCTTCGCGGATCTCCATCGCGATGTTCGACGACACCGTGCAGCAGATCTTCGAGCACCACTCGCGCCCGATCTGCCGGTCGCGCGAACCCACGCACAAGAGAATCGCCACGCGTTGCGGCTTGCGGCCATCGGACGGGCAGCGCACGCCCTGGCCGGACGAAATCATCTGCTCGACCTGCGCAGTCGTCACGACGTCGGGGAACGTGCCGAATCCCCACTCGGGCTTGTTCACCGAGTCGAAGTGCGTAAAACCAGTGCAGAGCAACGCGGCGCCCGCATCGACCGACTGACCGCCGGACAGCTTCGCCTTGAACGCGCCCGCGGCGCCGCTGAACTCCGAGACGGTGGCGCCGCGATGAATGGTGATCAGCGGATTGTTCTCGACCCGGCTCACCATGCCGCCGATCGCGTCCTTGGCCCATTCGCCCGATGGCACCAGCTTGGCGTAGCCCGACAGGATCGGTGCGCCGCCCAGGCGCTGCTCCTTTTCCACCAGCACCGCGCGTTGACCGATGCTCGCCAGGGCGTGCGCGGCCGCCAGGCCGGCGGGCCCGCCGCCGACGATCAGAATGGGAGTGCTCACGATTCGATGTTCCCGTTTGTGGTCGCGTGACGTGCTTTATCGTTTGGCGAGCGGAATGAATCCTGGACCCGAGGTGATCATCTTGCGGGGGTCGTAGAGATTCTCCTGCTTGCCCGCCTTGACCTCGTCGAGGTACGAGACGAACTCGGCCTTCTTCGCGCGCCAGTCGATGCCGAGCTTGTCCATCAACGTCTCGGTCGACGATGCATGCCAGTGCGACTGCACGATCTTGTACGGGTGGGCGCCGCACACCAGCGCGGCAAACTGACAGTCAGCCAGGATCGGCAGATCGACCTGCTTGCCGGCTGCCTTGCCGATCCATTGATTCTTGTCGAGCGTGGTGATGCAGCCGGTGTCGTGGCCGATCATCACGTCGGCGTTCGCCTCTTCGATCGCCACGCGCACCTTGCGATCGATCGCGAACGAACGGGTGAACTCGCGCTCGGAGATGATGTGCCGGAAGCCGAAGCCGCAGCAGTCGTACCAGGTGGAGTAGTCGATGACCTGCGTGCCCAGGGCTTCCATGATGCCGGTGGACACGGCGACGCGATTGCCGCCGAGGATCTTGTCGTCGTAGATCGCATCCTGCGGCACCATCTTGTACACGTGGCA
>CADECO010000371.1:0-3825 GCA_902825905.1 uncultured beta proteobacterium | reverse complement strand
CCCGGGATGTTGCCGCACTGACCGCATGACTTGTGGTGCCACAGCCGTTGGGTGGGGATCTTCTTGTCCCAGCCATACAGCGTCTTCACCATCACCGGCGCGTGTTCGTCGCGCACGCGATGCACGACGATCTCGCCGTCCTTCTCGAGCTGCCACATGATGTCGCGCACGTCTTCGACGCGATCCTTGTTGGTCAGCATCGAGCGCCGGTCGATCTTCTGCTCCACCCATGCGGTGGCCAGGCGTGCGTCCTCGCCGGAAAGATTCGAAGCGCGCCATTCCGCGCCATGACCCGTGAAGCGCTCGCCGTTGTTGCTGGTACTCATTCGTCGTCCTCCTGGTCAGCGAGGAAGTCTTTCCAGTCCTCGCGCTTCTCGTCCATGATGTCGGTGATCACATCGAACAGGTTTTGATCAATCCCCTCGAGTTGCTTGAGCACACCGGTCTCTTCCCAGATCGTGTAGAGCTCGACCGAGGTTTTGAGATTGACCTCCCATGCCGTTGCCGTGGTGTTCAGCGTGGGCATCGGAATCGCCTTGCGCAGAATCTTGAGCGGCGCGTCCACCTTGGAGATGTTCGGGCCCCAGTCGGCGAAATGGTCCTTGTTGATCATGTCCGGCGCGAGCTGGTTGCCGGTGGAGATCAACTTCAGCATGACCCGGCTGAACGGCCGCAGCACGTTCTTCGCCGATTCCATTTCGTGCTTGATTGCGGTTTCGCGCATCAGCATCACCAGCCCGCCGGGCGAGTTGCCGAACGGGCAGCGCGCCGCACAGGTGTAGCACTGGGCGCACGCCCAGATCTTTTCCTGCATCGCGTCGTAGATGCCCTCGAGGTTCTCGGTCCAGAGCAACTGGACGATTTCGCGCGGACTGAAATCGTAGTAATGCGCGGCGGGGCAGGTGGCGGTGCAGATCCCGCAGTTGAGGCAACCGTTCAGTTCATGGTCGTAGCGCAGATCGGATTGGAGATCGGCGAAGATCTCCTCGAGCTTGGTGCGCGTGACCGGCGGCTTCTCCGAAACCGGGTCGCCGATGTGCTCCTGAACGCGGGTGCTCGTAGTCATCTTGGGAGAGGGAGGGCGACCATCAATACGTCAGGACCTTGCAGTCCTCCTCCATGATCTGCTCGATCAGGTGGGCACCGCCCATGACGCCCGAACACTCGGGAATCAGGTCCTCCTGTTTCATGTCGAACAGATCGAGATTGGGCGAGCAGGAGTAGAACTTGACGCCGGCCTCGTGCGCGTCCTTGATGAAGTCGTAGACCGATTTGGGCGAGCCGGGTTTCACGAACAGCTTCTCGGCGACGCCCTTCTTCATCAGCTGCCCCGCTGTCGCGGTGCAGATGACATCGACCTCGTATTCCATCGCGGCTGCAACGGACGCCTGAAAGATTGGGGCGCCCAACTCCTCGCCGTGGCGCGGGTCGGTGTTCGCCATCACGATGACGAGCTTCTTGGCCATGTTCTGCGCTCCGTCTCCTGAGAACTGAAAGTTTTTTCGCGGATGCCCCGGTGCGCACCTGACCCGGGAGTCCTGCTGCTTCGGCTGCGGACGACTATGTGGCCACGTACGAAAGGCCGCGCTCGAAATTTTGAATCAGTATATTAGGATTCTCTGAATTATCAAGATTGCTCGCTGCCTCTTTCGCCGCCGCATTGCAGCATCAAGGCCCTACCCTCGTGACGGTCGTGTCCATCCATCCGGCACACTGCACCAGGCCAGTCATGATCGGCACCAGTGCATCTTCAATGGCGCGCTGCGTGCCACGCAGCTGCGTCAACGCAGCACCGGGATCGGCCGGCGATTCCTCGAATTCCATGATCAGGTCTTCGACCATCGCGACCTTCAGTCCCGGATGCGCAGCAAAGCCGAACGCGCGCGCACCGATCTGCCACAGCAGCGCACGCCCCGCTGCGTCGCGCGCGTGCACCGCGGCGTATTCGGGCGGAACCGGCCAGTCGCGCATGTAGAGCGCGAACGGAAAACTCGCCGGAAGATAGCCGTTGAGCGCCTGCGCATGGGTGCGGCTGGCGACTCCCAACTCGAACTTCAACGGCGCGGACTCCGATCGACCACCCGCAGCGAGCGCGACGATTTGCGCGCCCAGACCGATGCCGATCACCGGCCACTCGCGCATCAGGCAAGCGCGCGCGAGTTTGACCTCCGCGTCCAGCGTGGGCACATCGCGCACGCCTGCGCTGCCCCACGGACCGCCGCCGAGCAGGATCAGTCCGTCCTGCATCGCATCGACGGGCGGCATCGCCTTCTGCTCGGTGAAGGGCCGGTAGTACTTGAACCGCAGGCCGCGACCTTCGAGATGGTCCTCGATCAGGCCGAGATACTCGGCCGAAGTGTGCTGGATGACGTGGATGAGCTTCATCGCGCCGCGTGTGCGCCGATCGCGGCTTCGACAGCGGATGCGAAGTCGGACGGCGATGCGGTGAGTAACCCGACCTTCGATGTAGTGAAAAACCGCTCGATCGCGGCACGCACATCCGTCACCGCGACGTTTCGCAGCGCTGCTTCCAGATCGAGGATGGTGCGCGGCGGGGTCACGAAGAAATCGCCGGTGATCAGCACCTCGCGGACGCGATCGTTGCGCGGCCCCTCGAGTCGCACGTAGGCCGTGATCGTCCCTCCGGCGCCGGTATGACCGGCCTCGCGCACGCCCTCGCCTGCCGCCGGATCATCGATCTCGGCGACGAACGCGTCGGTGCCGATCTCTTCGTCGTAGTAGCGGGCTGCCAGCGCCTCTTCCTCGGCCGTGATCTCGCCGCGAACCGGCTCGATTCCCAGACGCTCGGCGAATCCGGCAAGCAGTGCTTCCTGAATCGCACCGATCGCCGGTGCTGCACCGAGCAATTCCTTGAAAGTGACGACGCGCTGCGCGGCGGAGTCCAACGCGCGCTTAGCGAGCTTCGCTTCCGGAACGT
Source organism: uncultured beta proteobacterium (assembly GCA_902825905.1). GTDB lineage: Bacteria > Pseudomonadota > Gammaproteobacteria > Burkholderiales > SG8-39 > CADEDU01. Next base: position 887 of record CADECO010000371.1, on the reverse strand, counting down.
TCAGGGCAGCGAGCATGTCGGCTGGATTCATGTCGACCAGCACCGTGCCCTGATAGAACAGCGTGTCGCCATCGAAGAACCCGCCGGTGCCGCTGATCTTGCGTCCGTCGACCTCGATGTCGTTGCGCGGCCGGTACTTCGCATTCACGCCGAGCCGCGACATGCCGGCCGCTGCCGCTTCGCAGATCTCGCGCGCGAGATCGCCCAACGTGGCGATACCCAGTGACCCGCGGTGGAACACCAGCTCCCAGCCGAGCTGCCCTTCGTCGAAATACAACGCGCCGCCGCCGGTGATGCGGCGCACGATGCCGATGCCATTGGCGCGGCAGTGCTCCAGCTTGATCTCGCGCGACAACGCCTGATGGCGGCCGATCAGCGCGGTGCGCGGAAAGCGCAGGAAGCGGATCGAATCAGGGATCGTGCCGGCCTTGTGCGCATCGATCATCGCCTGATCGAACGCGATCTGCCGGCGCCCGTCGCGAATGCCGGTGTCGATGACACGGAAGATCTTTGCCATGGCGACGGCTCAATGCTTACGTTCGACGATTTTCATCTGCCGCCGGATCTTGCCGAGATCGCGTTTATTTGGCTGAAACGGAAAGCTCGCGATATTCGACGGCGGTGAGTCGCCATAGGGTCGATCGCATGCGGAGATGTCTTCGGCGAACTTGCCCGGGCAACCCGAAGTCCGGAACGCGATGCCGGCATCGATCACCGCATCGAGTTCCTGCTGCGGTAGGCCGTAATCCACCACCCGACCGGCTTCGTCGAAGCGCATCTGCTCGACGCGCACGCCGCGATAGTCGATCAGATAGCGGGCCAACTGCACGCGCCGCCATTGGTCGCGCGGCGTGGCCGGCAGATGGTCCATGAGCGAGCCCGCCTCC
>CADECO010000370.1:0-5836 GCA_902825905.1 uncultured beta proteobacterium | reverse complement strand
TCGTTGCCGCGGAACGAGAACGACACGTTGCTGACGCCGCCGCTGATGTGCGCGTGCGGGCAGGCGCGCTTGATCGCAGCCGTCGCCTCGATGAAGTCGTGCGCGTAGTTGTTGTGCTCCTCGATGCCGGTCGCGACCGCGAATATGTTCGGGTCGAAGATGATGTCTTCCGGCGGGAAGCCCGCTTGCTCTGTGAGCAGCTTGTAGGAGCGCTCGCAGATCGAGACCTTGCGCTCGACCGTGTCGGCCTGGCCCTTCTCGTCGAACGCCATGACGACGACCGCGGCGCCATACGCGCGCACTTTGCGCGCATAGTGCAGGAACGACTCCTCGCCTTCCTTCAGGCTGATCGAATTCACGATGCCCTTGCCCTGGATGCGCTTCAGGCCCGCCTCGATCACCGACCACTTCGACGAGTCGATCATGATCGGTACGCGGGAGATGTCGGGTTCCGCCGCGATGAGATTCAGGAAGCGCGCCATCGCCGCTTCCGAATCGAGCATGCCCTCGTCCATGTTGATGTCGATGGTCTGCGCGCCGCTCGTCACCTGCTGGCGCGCGACGTCGAGCGCCGCGTTGTAATCGTCCGCTTCGATCAGCCGGCGAAACTTTGCCGAGCCCGTGACGTTCGTGCGCTCGCCGACGTTCAGGAACAGGCTGTCGGCCCCGATGTTGAGCGGCTCGAGCCCGGACAGGCGCAGCCGCCGCTCGATCTGCGGCGGTGTACGCGGCGTCAAACCCGCGACGGCTTCGGCGATATGACGGATGTGCTCCGGCGTCGTGCCGCAGCAGCCGCCGACGATATTGACGAAGCCGCTGGTCGCGAACTCGCGGATCAGCTCTGCGGTCTGACAAGCCGCCTCGTCATACTCGCCGAACGCATTCGGCAAGCCGGCGTTCGGATAGGCGCTGACGTAGACGTCGGCGATGCGCGAAAGCTCTTCGATGTACGGGCGCAGCTGTTTCGCGCCGAGCGCGCAATTCAAGCCGATAGCGAGCGGCCGCGCGTGCCGCACGGAATTCCAGAACGCCTCGGTCGTCTGTCCGGACAGCGTGCGGCCGGAAGCGTCGGTGATCGTGCCGGAGATGACGATCGGCAGGTCGATGCCCGACTCGTCCACGGCCTGCCGCGCCGCGAATGCCGCGGCCTTGGCGTTCAGCGTGTCGAAGATCGTCTCGATCAGCAGCAGATCTACGCCGCCTTCGATCAACGCCCGCGCGCCTTCCAGATAAGTCGCAGCAAGCTGATCGAAATCGATGTTGCGGAATGCCGGATCGTTGACGTTCGGCGAGAGCGACGCCGTGCGGTTGGTCGGGCCGAGCGCACCGGCCACGAACACCACTTTGCCGGTCTGTGCCGTGTATTCGTCTGCGGCTCGGCGTGCGATCTGCGCGGCCGACAGATTGATGTCGCGCACCAGCTCTTCGGCGCGGTAGTCGGCCTGCGACGAGTGGTTCGCCGTGAACGTGTTCGTCTCGATGATGTCCGCGCCTGCATCCAGGTAAGCACGGTGAATCTCGGCGACGATCCTGGGCTGCGTCAGCACCAGGATGTCGTTGTTGCCTTTCAGGTCGCACGGCCAGTCCTTGAGGCGCTCGCCGCGGTAGTCGCTCTCCGCGAGGCGATAGCCCTGGATCATCGTGCCCATGGCACCGTCGATCACCAGGATGCGCTGCGTCAGCGCCTGGCGCAGGGCGGCGAGTCGTTCGGTTCTAGCGTCGGACATGCGAAAACTCTCAGCCTGCCGCCGCCTGCACGGCCGGCGTGCGGACGTTCAGTGCGTGGCAGATCGCGTAAGTAAGCTCGGAGCGGTTGAGCGTGTAGAAGTGAAACTCCTCCACGCCGTGCTGCTGCAAGGCCTGAACCTGCTCGATCGCGACGGCCGCCGCGATCAGGCGTCGCGTATCCGGATCGTCGTCGAGCCCGGCAAAACGATGCACCAGCGAGTCGGGCACGCTGGCGCCGCAGCGCTGCGCCATGCGGATCATTTGCGGGAAGCGCGTGATCGGCAGGATGCCCGGCACGATGCTCGCTTCAATGCCCGCAGCCGCGCACTTGTCGCGGAAGCGCAGGAACAGCTCGTGATCGAAGAAGAACTGCGTGATCGCCCGCGCCGCGCCGGCGTCGAGCTTCGCTTTGAGATTGTCCAGCTCGAAGTCCGCGTGCGGCGACTCGGGGTGCGGCTCGGGATAGGTCGCGACCGAGATCTCGAAGTCGCCGACCGACTTCAAGCCTTTGACCAGGTCGACCGCATAGGCGAAGCCGCCGCCATGCGGCACGTATTTACTGCCGCCCTGCGGCGGATCGCCGCGCAACGCGACGATGTGCCGAATGCCGTGCTGCCAGTAGTTGCGCGCGATATCGAGGATCTCTTCGCGCGACGCGCCGACGCAGGTGAGATGCGGCGCGGCGGTCAGCGACGTGGATTGCTGGATGCGCGTGACGATGTTGTGTGTGCGCGTGCGCGTCGAACCGTCGGCGCCATAGGTCACCGACACGAATCGCGGCTGCAACGGCGTCAGCCGTTGCACCGACGCCCACAGCGTCTGCTCCATTTGCTCGTCCTTCGGCGGGAAGAACTCGAAGGACACCCGCGGCCTTCCCTGCAGCCGGCTCGCGGCCGTGCCGATGCGGTCCACTATCTTGTTCAAGCTCATGCTCGTTGCCTCGTATCCACGACCGGCCGGCGTGCGAGCGCGACCAGCAGGTGAGCGTTTTCGATATCCACCGGATGCACGCGCTGGCAGTCGAGCCCCGCGCGCGCGAACCATAGCCGCAGCGTCGCGATCGGATTCGTCGCGCCCGCCGCGCTCAACGCGTCGAAGTCTTCGATGACGACGGCACGCCCGCCGTCTTTCAGCGTGCGTGCGATCTCGCTCAGCGCAGCGGCAGGCCGCTGTGCCGTCGCGAGGATGCGATCGACGGTCACCGTGTCGAACAGCGGCCCGGCGAACGGCAGGTCGTACATGTCGCCGCGCTGGAGCTCGCAATGGCTGAGCCCGGCGCTGTGAACGTTCGTGCGCGCGAGTCGTAACGCGTCGCTCGATATATCGATGCCGACCGCTCGCGTCGCATTCGCGGCGAGCAGTTCGAGCAGATGACCCGAGCCGGTACCGACGTCGAGCAGCAAGCCGATCGGTTCGTCGGCGAGCGCGCTCAAGATGAGCGAATCGACGTCGCTCGACGCTGGGATTCGAGATTCGGCCGGCAGCTGATCCGAGGCGCGGCGGGCGCGCTCGCGAATCACCTGCTCCATGCGCTTACGATCACGCCGCAGCAGATCGTCGTCTTCGCGAACCATGGCGAGCAGTTGCTTCACGGTGTCGCGCTCGGACCCGGACGCGGGCGCGCGGTAGTAAACCCAGTGCTGCTCGCGGAAGCGATCCAGCAACCCGGCGTCGCACATGAGCTTGAGATGCCGCGAGACGCGCGGCTGACTCTGGCCAATCACTTCGCAGATCTCACCGACAGTCAGCTCGGCGCGAGCGAGGAGCGCGAGCAGGCGCAGTCGCGTCGGCTCGGCAGCCGCGCGCAGCGCTGAAACGGCAGGCAGGAACGATGTAGGCATCCAGCTCAGTGACATTAAGAATATAAGGATGTCCTTATATTCGACCGAGCTAGAAGCCGCAAGGCGGCCAATCGGTTCCCTACGCCCTGCCGGATTTTCTCTCGAGCGCTGAAATCAATCGCAAGTGATTGATTTAGTGGAGGCTCTCGCTGCCGTCGGCAGCGGGTGTCGTCGCGAACAGCTGCTCGATGTCTACCGGATCGAAGCGATAGGCCCGGTTACAGAAGTCGCAACGGACCTCGACCTCGCCCCGCTCGGCCAGCACTGATCGAATCTCGTCGGCACCCAGGCTGCGGAGCATGCCGATCACACGCTCGCGCGAGCAGCGGCACCGGAAGTAGACGGGCTGGGATTCGAACAGCCGCACGTCATCCTCGTTAAACAGCCGCCGCAGGATTTCGCGATCGCTCAGCGTCTGCAGCTCTTCGCCGCGCAATGTATCGCCGAGCAGTTGCACGCGGCGCCACGCATCTTCGATCTCCTCCGGCTCCGGCAACTCATCGTGCTTGTCGACTTTCGTGCGTGCTCGCACGCTGTCGTCCGACAACCGCTGCAACAGCAAGCCGGACGCGCCCTTCTCGGTCGCGTGCAGCCACAGGCGAGTCGGCAACTGTTCAGAGGACTCGAAGTATTCGCGCAGGCAATCGGCGAGCCCCTCGCCGCTGAGCGGCACGACGCCCTGGTAGCGCTGCGAGAGATCGTCGTTCTCCAGCGTGACGGTCAGATTGCCTTCGCCCGACAACGCAGCGAGATCGCGACCTTCAGGAGCCTCGCGATAGCGCGCGACCGCACGCACGCCGAGCTCACTCGAACATTGGGCGAGCATGAGATGCATCGGCCCCTGCCCTTGCAGCTGCAGGCTCAGCGTGCCTTCGAACTTCAGCGTCGCAGCGAGCAGCACCGACGCGGCGACGGCCTCGCCGAGTGTGTCGCGAATCGCCGGCGGATAGTCGCGATGCTCCAGCAGCGCGCGCCACGAGGCGTCCAGGTGCACGATGTGCCCCCGGATCGGGTAATGCTCGAACAGGAACCGGTGCAGGCAGTCCCGATCGTGCATCCCGTCAGCCCGCCAGCTTCTTCTTCAACAGCTCGTTCACTTGAGCTGGGTTCGCTTTGCCGCCGGTCACCTTCATCACCTGGCCGACGAAGAATCCGAACAGCTTGTCCTTGCCCGAGCGATAGTCCGCGAGCTGCTTGGGATTCGCGGCCATCACTTCGTCGATCGTCTGCTCGATCGCCGACGTGTCGGTGATCTGCCGCAGGCCCTGCGCTTCGATGATCGCATCCGCGTCCTGGCCTTCCTGCCACATCTGCTCGAAGACGTCCTTGGCGATCTTGCCGGAGATCGTTGCGTCCGCGATCCGCGCCAGCAGGCCGGACAACCGGCGCGCGTCGATACGGGACTGCGTGACTTCGATGCCGTCCTTGTTGAGCGCGCCCGACAGCTCGCCCATCACCCAGTTCGCCGCCAGCTTCTCGTGACCGGGAACGCCCGACACGACGGCCTCATAGTAGTCGCCCATCTCGCGGCTCGCGGTGAGCACACCGGCGTCGTAGGGCGACAAGCCGAACTTTTCCGTGTAGCGCCCGGCCTTCTCGTCCGGCAGCTCCGGCAGCGTCGTGCGCACCGACTCGATGAACGCAGCGTCGAGCGCGACCGGCAACAGATCCGGATCGGGGAAGTAGCGATAGTCGTTCGCCTCTTCCTTGGAGCGCAGCGCGCGGGTCTCGCCCTTGTCCGGGTCGTAGAGGCGCGTTTCCTGCCGGATCTTGCCGCCGCCCTCGATCACCTCGATCTGCCGGGCGACCTCGTAGTTGATCGCCTTCTCGATGAAGCGGAACGAGTTGAGGTTCTTGATCTCGCAGCGCGTGCCGAGCTTGTCGGTGCCGACCGGCCGCACCGAGACGTTGGCGTCGCAGCGGAACGAGCCTTCCTGCATGTTGCCGTCGCAGATCTCCAGGTATCGCACCAGGGTGTGGACCTTCTTCAGGTACGCGACGGCTTCCTTCGCCGAGCGCATGTCGGGCTCGGAGACGATCTCCAGGAGCGGCGTGCCGGCGCGATTCAGGTCGATGCCGGACTGACCCTGGAAGTCTTCGTGCAGCGACTTGCCCGCGTCCTCTTCGAGATGCGCGCGCGTGATGCCGATCGCCTTGCGCGCGCCGTCGTCGAGCACGATCTCCAACCGGCCCTTCTCGACGATCGGCTTCTCGTACTGGCTGATCTGGTAGCCCTTCGGCAGATCCGGATAGAAGTAGTTCTTGCG
>CADECO010000369.1:2710-5857 GCA_902825905.1 uncultured beta proteobacterium | reverse complement strand
CGCTGGATCTGGTGCCGGGTGAGTGGTCGGGTGGTGGAGCGCGACGCGAAGGGCCGTGCTGTGCGCGCCATCGGCACGCTGCAGGATGTCACCGCGCAGGTCGAGGCCGAGCAAGCGCTGCGCGAGGCGCGCGACGCCGCTGAACAGGCGAGCCGCGCCAAGAGCCAGTTCCTCGCGACCATGAGTCATGAGATCCGCACGCCGATGAATGGCGTGATCGGCGTAGTCGACTTGCTAGCCGAAACGGGGTTGTCGCCGGAGCAATCGAACTACGTGAAGATCCTGCACACCTCGGGCGAGGCGCTGCTGTCGATCATCAATGACGTGCTCGACTTCTCACGCATCGAAGCCGGCCGGCTCGAGCTGAACGACGACGACGTCGACGTGAGTGCGCTGACGTCCGGTGTGGCTGATCTGTTCCGCGCGCAGGCAAGCCGCAAGGCGATCGACATCAAATTCGTCGCCGACCCGGAGTTGCCCGTGGTGCGATGTGATCCGTTGCGACTGCGCCAGATCCTGCTCAATCTGGTGGGCAATGCGGTGAAGTTCGCCGATGCGGGCATGGTCGAGTTGGCGGTGCTCAAGACCGGCGAGAGCGACGATCGCGTCGGGCTGCGCATTGCAGTCCGTGACACCGGTCCGGGCATTGCGCCCGATGTGCAGAAGATGCTGTTCGCGCCGTTCGTGCAGGCCGATGGCACGACCACGCGTCGCCATGGCGGCAGCGGCCTGGGGCTGGCGATCTCCAAGCGATTGATCGAGATGATGGGCGGCCGGCTCGAGTTGGAAAGCGTGCTCGGTGAGGGTGCGACCTTCAGCGTGGTGGTGGAGCTGCCGCGGTCGGCTCGCCAGATCAGCGCCCGAGCCAATGCTTCCAGTACTGCACTCGAATGCGTCCCCGAAGGGCTGCGGATACTGCTGGTGGAAGACAACCCGCTGAATCAGACCATCGCACGCGGCCTGCTGGGCAATCTCGGCGTGGAGGTGGAGGTCGCGGGCAACGGTCGCGAAGGCGTCGAGCGCGCGCGCGCCGGCGGCTTCGATATGGTGCTCATGGACTGCTTGATGCCGGTGATGGACGGCTTCGATGCCACCCGCGCAATCCGCGCCGAAGAGCGTACCAGCGGCCGCACGCGCGTGCCGATCATTGCGCTCACGGCCAACGCCTTCCAGGAGGATGTGCTGCGCTGTCTGGATGCCGGCATGGACTCGCATCTGTCCAAGCCGATCCGCCGGGAGAAATTGATGGCGGCGCTCGCCAGGTGGTGCGTGCCGGCGGCAGCAACCACCACGGGCTGAAACGCGGCGTTCGAGGCTGGATCGCTGCGCCGGCGAGCGCGGCTCGCTGCGCGGTCGCACCCCATCGATTGGGGCCTTCGCTTCGCCTCGCAAGCTACTCCACCTTGATTGCCGCCGCCTTCACCACTGCGGCCCAGCGCTCCGACTCCTTCTTCACGAAGGTGGTGAACTCTTCGACCGTGCCCGTCATCGCGACCAGCCCAGCCTTGTCGAGACTGGCGCCGATGTCGGGCAGGCGAATGACATCGCGTGCGGCGGCGTTGAGGCGCGCCTGCGTATCCTTGGGTGTGGCTGCCGGCGCGGCGAGCGAGTACCAGTAGTCCATCAGATAGTCGGGCATGCCGGCTTCGACGAAGGTCGGCACCTCCGGCATCTGCGGTGCACGCTTCGCACTGGCCACACCGAGAGCGCGGATCTGTCCGGCCTTGATGAAGCTCACCACCGAGGGCACCGTGGTGAACACGACCTGCACCTGTCCGCCCGCGAGATCAGCCACTGCCGCGCCCACACCTTTGTACGGCACGTGGGTCATATCGACCCTGGTGAGGTAGCGGAACAGCTCGGCGGCCATGTGCGAGCCGCTGCCGGTGCCGGCCGAACCGTAGTTCAGCTGACCTGGTTTTGTATTGGCGAGTGCGATCAGTTCCTGCACCGATCTTGCGGGCACCGACGGATGCACGACCGCAGTGATCGGCGAATAGGCGAGCGGTGTGATCAGCGCGAAGTCGCGCCAAACGTCGTAGCCGATCTTCGGATTGACGTGCGGGTTGATCGCGATCTCGGAAATCGTGCCGACCAGCAGCGTGAGGCCGTCGGGCGCGGCCTGCGCGACATAGCGCGCGCCGATCGCACCGCCCGCGCCGGGCCGGTTCTCCACCACGACCGGCTGTCCGAGGCGCTCGGCCAGCTTCGGCGCGAGGATGCGGGCGAGGATGTCGGTTCCGCCACCGGGGCCGAACGGCACCTGAATGCGAATCGTCTTGTCGCCCTGCGCGTGAGCCGCAGTGCTCGCCGCAATTCCGAGCGCGGCGCAAGCCAGAACGATGAGCGAGCGACGCAGCGCGCGCACGATCAGGCTGCCATGCCGGCCGCGATGGCGGGCGGCACCTCTGGCATCTCGCGCAGCAGTCGCCCGAATCCGGCAACGCTGCGATGGCCGCCGATGCGCTTGAGCGCGTGCCACACGGTTACGTTGTTGGTGGTGAGCACGGGCTTGCCGAGCGCGGCTTCCAGTTGCTCGACGATGCAGGCGGTCCACCAGTTGCCGCAGGCGAGGAACACTGCGTCGGCCTCGGTGCGATCGACTTTCTTGCCGTGCTCGAGCGCCGTGTCGGGGTGCAACCGACCGATGTCGTTGTTGGCGACGACGCCCATGGCGATCTGATTCACCACTTCGATGCCGTGCGCTTCGAGGAACGCGGCGACGGTGCGATTGGTGGTCTCGCTCCACGGCGCGGCAAGCGCGATACGGCGCACGTTGAGCGCGGCGAATGACGCGAGCATCGCCGTGGCCGCGGTGGTGGCGGGCTTGCCGCTGGCTTCCTCCATGCGCCGGATGAGCTGTGCGTCGTAGCCTTTGCCCAGCCGCGTGGAGGGCGCGGTCGCGGCGAGTACGACGACGTCCACGGCTGCGTCGGCGAGCTTGCGCGATTCGCTCTCCAACTCGGCGACGATCTTGATCGTGGAGTCCGGATCGACATTGCGCAGCCCCAGCCGCGTGACATGCAGCGACACCGATGCCGGAAGCATCTGCACGAACTCCGGCTCCTGCGCCGTATTGGACGAAGGCACCAGCAGGCCGACTCGCTGCTTCTTCTCGACGAACGTGCTCATGGGGTGACCTTTCCT
>CADECO010000369.1:0-2610 GCA_902825905.1 uncultured beta proteobacterium | reverse complement strand
CCGCGCGCGACGATCTCGAACGTATTCCACTTGCCGCCCGCACGGTAGATGATCGGCACCGGCACCTTGGCGAAATCGACGATACCGCCGGTGGCGTATTCCGGGCCGGGACGCTGGTCGAAGATGTTCACCTCGTAGGCGTTGCCGGCCGTGATCTTGTTCGGGTCGGTGGCGCGGATGAAGATGCCGCTGTTGGTGGTGTGATCGGCCCAGAACTCGGCGTACAGCTCGAAGTCGCGGTAAGCCATCTTCGAGACCAGATGCCCGCCCTTGCCGCGATCGCCGACGATTGCACCGGCTTCGGCGCGCCAGTTCACCTCGCCCAGCCGGTTGAAGTTGTCAAGCCCACGCTCGCCGTCGATCAGCGTGACCCAGCCCGATGACGCGTCGCGCGTGGCACATGCCGCGAGCGCCAGTGTCGTGAGCAACAACATTGCAACTGCCGCGTGCAGTCGATTCATGTCCACTCCTCCTTGGTTTTTGATCCGTTGAGCCCGCGTGGGCGCCGGCTGTTCAGTGCTCGGCGAGCAACGTACCGAAGCCGCGCACCCCGTCCCGAATACCACAGCTGCGCAGGCAATGCCACAGCAACGCCTGGTTGCTGGTGAGGACCGGTCGGCCGAGTTCGGCCTCGATCTCGCCGATGACCTCGGCCGAGCGGATCGCCGTGCAGCTGACGAGGTACACGTCGGCGCGATCGTCGCGATGCTTGCGCGCGAATTCGACCCAGGTTTGCGGCGGCAGCCGGCCCATCTCGGCGTTGGTGTCGATGCCCATGCCTGCCTCCGCGATGACTTCGAAGCCGCTCTGATTGAAGAAGCGCGCCTCGCGCTCGTTCACTGCGCGGATGTACGGGGTGACGAGCACGATGCGCGTTGCCTTCAGCGCGCGCAGCGCTGCCACCAGCGCCTCCGACGTGGCGGTGACCGGCCGTTGTGATGCATCGGCGAGCCGCTTCTTGATGCTGGCTTCGAGCGCCGCGTCGAACGTCGATACCGCCGTGCAGTTGAATGCCACCAGATCGACCCGGGCATCGGCGAGCAGCCGTGCGCCGCCTTCGACGTTGTCGATCATCGCCATCAGTTGCTGCTCGGAGCTGCCGGTGAGCGGCAGCCGCGTGGTGTAGAGCCCGACGCCGGGCGGCAACATCGCCTTGATCTGCGGCTCGGCGGCGATATTGCCCGAGGGCACCAGCATGCCGATGCGGGCGCGATCACCGTAGTCGATGTGTGGGCGGGTTGCGAGCATGGGTGTGGGCCTGGTGGTGTGTGTGCGGGCGGCGCGTCGAACCTTGCAGAAAGCTGAGGATCCGAGGATAACCCGCGTGCAAGCGAAGTCCGCGGATCGGGCGCGACACCATAGAATGCGCCGCACCGCACCGGGCGGTCTACTCAAAAAAAGCGAGGCGACATGGCGAAGCTGAACATCAATGGCAAGGTGCACGAGGTCGCGATCGAGAACGATACGCCGCTCCTGTGGGTGATCCGCGAGCAGATCGGCCTGACCGGCACCAAGTACGGCTGCGGCGTTGCGCAATGCGGCTCGTGTTCGGTGCACATCAACGGCGAGGTGGTGCGCTCGTGCTCTGTGCCGGCGGGCAATATCAAACCCGCTGATCGCATCGTGACGATCGAAGGGCTGTCGCGCAACCGGTCGCATCCGGTGCAGCGCGCCTGGGCTGAGCTGGATGTGCCGCAGTGCGGATACTGTCAGTCGGGGCAGATCATGGCCGCCGCCGCACTGCTGCGTAAGTCGCGCAAGCCGACCGACGCCGACATCGATGCGGCGATGACCAACATCTGCCGCTGCGGAACGTACCAGCGCATTCGCGCGGCGGTGCATCGCGCTGCGGTGCTGGCGAGCAGCCCGGCGCCCGCCGGAAAGTCCGCGCAAGCGGCGAACGTGCGTGAAGACGCCTAGGAGAGCGTGATGACCATGAAGACCAAAGCGAAACGCGCTCGGCATGGGTCGAACGCAAGCGCAAAGCAGACGGTTCGCAATGAGGGCCGGCGGCAGTTCCTGGTGCAATCAGCGGCGCTTGCTGGCGGCGGCCTGGCGCTGGGCTTCAGCGTGCCCGGCTTCGCACAGCAGGGTGCGACGAAGGGCGCCACGGCGACCGGGTCCGTTCAGCAGGGGGTGGAGGTCAACGCGTGGGTCGTGGTACGCCCGGACGAAAGCTGCGTGATTCGCATCGCGCGTTCGGAAATGGGGCAGGGCACGCGCACCGGTCTGGCGCAACTCGTCGCCGAGGAACTCGAATGCGACTGGCGCAAAGTGCGCACTGAAACGGTCACCGCCGGGCGCAATTTCGCAGCGAAGCGAGCGTGGGGCGAGATGTCCACCGGCGGCAGCCGCGGCATCCGCATCTCGCAGGACTACGTTCGGCGCGGCGGCGCGGCCGCGCGTGTGATGCTCATGCAGGCAGCGGCGAACGGTTGGAACGTGCCGGTCGAAGAACTGCGAGTGTCCGATGGCGTGATCACCCACGCGGCGAGCAAGCGCAGCATCAGCTACGGAAAAGTGGCGGCCGCGGCGGCCAAACTCACGCCACCCGATCCGAAGAGCCTCAAGCTCAAGGACCCGCGCGAATGGAAAATCGCCGGCAAAGGG
>CADECO010000368.1:3932-5873 GCA_902825905.1 uncultured beta proteobacterium | reverse complement strand
CTGCTGCTGGTCGACGCGGTGGAAGGCCCGATGCCGCAGACCCGCTTCGTCACGCGCAAGGCGCTGGCCCGCGGCCTGGCGCCGATCGTGGTGATCAACAAGATCGACCGGCCCAATGCGCGACCCGACTGGGTGATCAACCGCACCTTCGATCTGTTCGACAAGCTTGGCGCGAGCGAAACGCAGCTCGACTTCCCGGTGGTGTACGCCTCGGCGCTCGAAGGCTGGTCGTCGAACGAGCCGGGTGTGCGCGGCGAAGGGATGAAAGCGTTGCTCGACACCATCCTGGAGCGCGTGCCGGCACCACCCAATGTCGACGTCGACGGCAGCCTGCAACTGCAGGTCGCGGCACTCGACTACTCCAGCTACGTCGGTCGAATCGCGATCGGGCGCGTGCGTCGCGGGCGCATCCGGCCGAATTCCGACGTCGCGGTGCTGATGGGCGACAAGCTGCTCGAGAAAGCACACGTCGGGCTGGTCTATCAGATGAAGGGGCTCGAACGGGTCGCCGTCGACGAAGCCTCTGCGGGCGACATCGTGCTCGTCACCGGCTTCGAAGGCATCGAGATCGGTTCGACCATCGCCGATGCCGACAGGCCCGAGGGCCTGCCGCCGCTGGAGGTGGATGAGCCCACGCTCACAATGACCTTCCAGGTGAACACCTCGCCCTATGCCGGCACCGAAGGCCGCTTCGTGACCAGTCGCCAGATCCGCGAGCGGCTGCATCGCGAATTGCATACCAACGTCGCGCTGCGCGTGGAAGACACCGAAGACGCCGACGTGTTTCTCGTCTCAGGCCGCGGCGAGCTGCATCTGACCATCCTGGTCGAGAACATGCGCCGCGAAGGCTACGAGCTGGCGGTTGGCCGGCCGCGAGTGATCACCAAGATGGTGAACGGCGAGCTGTGCGAACCGTTCGAGCTGCTCACACTCGATGTCGAACAGGGGCACCAGGGCACGGTGATGGAATCGCTCGGCTGGCGTCGCGGCGAGCTGCTCGACATGGTGCCCGACGGCAAGGGGCGCGTGCGCATCGACTACCGCATCCCGGCGCGCGGGCTGATCGGCTTCCAGAACGAGTTTCTCAATTCCACGCGCGGCACCGGCGTGGTGAGCCACGTGTTCGACGAATACGGCCCCTGGAGGGGCGACATCCCAGGACGCACCAACGGCGTGCTGGTGTCGCAGGAGCAAGGTCAGGCGGTCGCCTACGCGCTGTGGTACCTGCAGGAGCGCGGCCGATTGTTCGTGTCACCGAACGACAAGCTGTACGAAGGCATGATCATCGGCATCCACAGCCGCGACAACGATCTGGTGGTGAACCCGATACGCGAGAAGAAGCTCACCAACGTGCGCGCCTCGGGGAAGGACGAGAACGTGATGCTGATCCCGCCGGTGAAGATCACGCTCGAATACGGCGTGGAATTCATCGAGGACGACGAGCTGGTGGAAGTCACGCCGAAGTCGATCCGGCTGCGCAAGCGGCTGCTGCAGGCGCACGAACGCAAGCGTGCGTCGCGGGGGACGGAGACGGCTTGAGGCGAGGCTCGCGTTAGCGCTTGCCTCGGTGTCTCTCGTTTCTTGCCGCACCCCCAGGCTGTTGCCTCACCCCTCCAGCGCCCGCGGCAACCAGGTCGCAATCTCCGGCACGAGCACGATCAGCGCGGTGAGAATGAGCCCCATCACCAGATAGGGCACCACCGAGCGGATCACCTCGCTCATTTCGATCTCGGGCGGCGCCACGCCCTTCATCGTGAACAGCAGCAGCCCGAACGGCGGCGAGAGCAGGCCGATCTGCATGCACATCAAGAACAGAATGCCGAACCAGATCGGATCGATGTTCAACGCCTTCACCAGCGGCATGAACAGCGGCACGGTGAGCATCATGATGCTCGCCTGATCGATGAACAGCCCCAGGAACAGCAGGATCGCGATCATTCC
>CADECO010000368.1:1522-3832 GCA_902825905.1 uncultured beta proteobacterium | reverse complement strand
CCGATGATGATCGCCAGCGGCAGCACGTGCTTCACGAACGGCCCCCAGCGCGCCCAGCCCCGTTCAGTGGGTACTTCGAATTCCGGTGCGAGCTTCGGATCGAGCTTGGCGCGCACAACGATGTACGCGATGAACGCGACCGACAGGATCATGCCGGGCATGATCCCGGCGATCAGCAGATCGGAAATCGAAATGCCCGCCAGGCCGCCGAGCAACACGGCAAGCCCCGAGGGCGGAATCAGCATGTCGACGCCACCGATCGCCATCAGCGGCCCCATCGCCAGCTTGCGGTCGTAGCCGCGCTTGAGCATCTCGGGTAGCAGCAGCGAACCGAGCATCGCGGTGGTAGCGATGGTCGAGCCCGAGATGGCCGAGAAGATCGTCCCCGCCACCAGCGCGATCACCGCCAGCCGGCCCGGCACGCGATGAATCGCGACGCTGATCGCATCGATGGCTTTGATGGCGAGCCCGGTGTGAAACAGGATCTCGCCCATCAGCACGAACAGCGGGATCGGCGTGAACGCGAAATTGGCCACCGAGGTGGTCATGTTGCGCGCCAGTTGCGCGATGCCGCGATCGCCGCCGAGCACGAACACTCCACCGATCACGTTGACCGCGATGAACGCCAGCGCCACCGGCAGGCCCATGGCCATCAGCAGCAAAGTGCCGCCGATCAGCAACGCGAGGACGAGGGTCCAGTCCACTAGATTTGTGCGCCTTCGACGCGCGGGCGGCGCGGCCCGGTCCAGCAAGCGTGCAGCCGCAGGATGAAGCCGATGACGAGCAGCGCGAACATGAGCGGCAGCGCGAGCAGGATCCACCACTCGGGAATGGTGAACTGCTTGACCAGCTTGGTGCCCGACTCAATGCTGGCGATCGCCACGCGCACGCCGTAGTAGGTCATCAGCATCGACAGCGCGAGCCCGATGAGATCGCAGAACAGCTCGCACAGCCAGCCGACGATCGCGGGCACGCGGTGCAGCAGCAGATCGATGCGCACATGCTCGCCGCGCTTGAGCAGCCACGGCGCGGTGAGCGCAGTGAGGTACAGCATGGTGTACTCGGAGAGCTCGACGCTGTAGCCAAGCGGAGCACGCAGCATGTTGCGCAGAAGCACGTCGGCCACGATCAGCGCGGTCACGCCGAACACCAGCACCGCCGCCAATGCACCACAGGCGTCGGTGACGCGATCGTAGAAGCGGGCTAGTGCACGCATCGCGGAGCGCCGCACTGCGCAAACGCTCGATGCCCCGCCGCGCGGCGACGCGCCATTGGCCGGCGCACGCAGCGCGACGCCGGCAAACGCGGAGCAATCGCGCGGCTTATTTCGTCACCAGCTTCTTCAGGTGTGCCACGTGCTGCGGGCTGGCCGTCTGCAGTTCGCCCCAGAACGCATCGTGCGCACGCTTACGCAGATCCGATCCGAGATTGACCACCTGGATTCCGGCCTCCTTGTGGATCTTCTCTTCCAGACCCGCGGCCTCGGCGCGCCACTTCGGCCATTCCTGATCCATCCAGGTCGACATTTCGGCGAGGAACTTCTGCTGGCGTGCGTCGAGCTTCTTCCAGCGGTCGAGGTTCATCATGATGTTGACCGAGACGTTGAAAAAGCCGGGGTCATAGCGGAATTTGGTGTGCTTGAGCCAGCCCATGTCCTTCACGCCCCACAACGGCCAGCCGTAGCCCTGCACCATGTTGCGCTCCAGCGCGGTGAAGACTTCACCTGGCACGATCATCACCGTCTTGGCGCCGATCGATTCGAAGAACGCCTTGTAGATCGGCGCGGTGCGCAGCACGAAGCCGTCGAAGGGCTTTTGCTTGTCGTTGCCTGCCGAGCGCGAGGTGTAGATGTGGAAGTTGACGCCGTCGCCGAAGCCGGTGAGCAGCGTCACGTTCATCTTGTCGCCGTGCAGCTTGTTGAGATATTCCCACGAGCCGTTGCTCTTCATCTCGGCAATCGAGATTTCGGAGAGGCTCATCACCTCGCCTTCGATCAAGGTGCCGCGATAGAACGTGGGTGGTCCGGAGTGCAGATCGATCACGCCGGTCTTGACCGCGTTGGGTTGCTCGGCGGTGGGCACCGCTTCGGGACCGACCACGTCGATCTGCATGATGCCCTTGCCGCGCTTGTTCACTTCGTCGGCCCAGCGCTTGAACGGAATGCCGAAGCTCTGGTTCGGCGGGATGAAGCTGGCGGCGCGCAGGCGTACTTCCTGGCCCATGACCGGCAAAGAAGCGCCCGCGAGTACGGCCGCTGCGCTCAGAAAAACGACAACCCCTTTCATACATCCTCCTCTCGCTGATCGGCCG
>CADECO010000368.1:0-1422 GCA_902825905.1 uncultured beta proteobacterium | reverse complement strand
TGCGCGATCGCTATCAGCGCACGCCGCTGCACGTCGCCACCTACGCACGCCAGCGTGACGCGATCCGCGCGCTGGTCAAGGCCGGGGCCGACATCAACGCCAAGGAAAACGATCGCTACGACGCGGTAACCATCGCCGCGGTGGCGGACGACGTGCCCACCCTCAAGCTGCTGCTCGAACTGGGCGCCAGCGCGAAGCAGACCACCAGCCGCTACGACGGCACCGCGCTGATTGCCGCCGCGCACCTGGGCCACGATGAGGTGGTGAAGCTGCTCATCGGCGCGGGCGCGCCGCTCGATCACATCAACAACCTTGGCTGGACCGCGCTGATCGAATCCATCGTGCTGGGCAATGGCGGGCCGCGTCACGTCGAAACGTTGCGCGCGATCGTCGCCGCCGGGGCCGACGTCAATCTGGCGGACCGTTCGGGTCGCACGCCGTTGCAGCTCGCGCGCATGCATGGGTTTGCGCCGATGATCGAGATTCTTCAACGTGCCGGAGGGCGTCCGTGACGATCGCGTTCTACTTGTTCTTCCACGACCGGGCCAACAAGGATCGGCGCATCGCGCCGGCTGACCTGGATCGGTTCATCGCGATCGCCGGCAGCACGCCGAAGCTGTCGCGACTGCACGCGTATACGCCGTCGCACGCGCGCGATCCGTACACGAACGATCCGGCGCCGCCGATGCTGGCCGCGCAGCTCTATTTCGACGATCTGCCCGAATTGGAGGCTGCGCTCGCCCCCGACGGCCACCTGCAGGCGCTCGCCCGACCCGGCACGCTGCCGAGCCTGGACGGCGCGCAAGTCGAGCAGCAGGCGATGCTGTCGCGCCGGTTTGCCGTGCCCGATCCGACCTTTCACAACGCGCCGGGCACGTACCCATGCACGTTCCTGGTCGAGTACCCCGGTGCGGCCGAGGATCTCAACGCGTGGCTATGGCACTACATCGTGCATCACCCGCCGTTGATGGTGCAGTTGCCCAAGGTGCGCGACGTCGAGATCTGTACCCGCGTCGACTGGTGCGGATTCCTGCCGTGGCCACGCGTCGATCGCATGCAGCGCAACAAGGTGGTGTTCGACAGCCAAGCCGATCTGCAAGCCTCGCTCGAATCGCCGGTGCGTCACGCGATGCGACGGGACTTCGAAAGCTTCCCCAAATTCACCGGCGGCAACATGCACTACCCGCTCGATACGCGGATCATCCGGCCCGGTTAGCGCGCGCCGGCCGCCACGTTCAGCGGCCGGGCAGATTGACCGTCAGCGTCTTGCCGCCGTAGCCGAACTTCATGTCACGCGCCTGAACGACGACCTGCCTGACCGTCGCGGGAATCGTCACGCCTTGCAGATCACGCGCAAACGGCTGCTCGTCGGCGTGGTCATGCAGCAGCTTGCGCTCGCCGAAAACCTGCCCCGACGCGCTG
>CADECO010000367.1:4194-5912 GCA_902825905.1 uncultured beta proteobacterium | reverse complement strand
AGACTTCCCCCGTCTGTACCTCGTGATGGACCGGCTGCTCGAGGACGAGCGACTGGGTCGGATCGGGTGAGCAGCGGGTGAGCGGCCGACACGCCGCACGAGCATTGCCGGCCGCACAACGCACAACCCCCTTACGCACGATCATCTCGACGCCCATCATTACTCTCATCATGGCGCACTGACTCGCGAGCATCCGCAATGCCTACTACGCTTCGACTCGGCGGTTACCAGGGCCCGCAGTCGGTCCACACCCGCGCTGCACGCCTGCTCGGCAGCGCGCTGCAGCGCGAACTCGGCGCTGAGATCGACTACCAGCAGACCGACAACGTCACCCAGCTCGGCCGCAATTCCACCGATCTGTTCGCGATGGTCGAGACCGGCGAGTTGGAACTCTGCTACTTCGCGTCGAGCTATCTCGTCGCGCGGGTACCCAGCCTGAAAATCCTCGACCTGCCGTTTCAGATCGCCGACCGGGCATCGATCTACGCAGCGCTCGATGGCGAACTCGGCCGTGCCCTGGCGCAGGAGGTTGCGGCGCATACCCCGTTTGCAGTGCTCGGCTTCTGGGACAACGGCTTTCGCCACCTCACCAACTGGCGAGGGCCGATCGTCCACCCGCGTGAATGCGCAGGGCTGCGCATCCGCTCGATGGACAACGCGCTGCATCAGGACGTGTTCCGGGCGCTCGGCATGCGCCCGCAGTTCATCGACGTCAAGGATTTCCCTGGCGCGGTGGCGCGTCGTGAAGTCGATGCGCAGGAGAATCCGCTCACCAACACCGTCAACTTCAAGGTGTTCGAAACGCACCGGCATGTGAGCATGACCGCGCATTTCCACGGCACCGCGCTGGTGTTGGCGCAACGGGCGCGGTACGAATCGTGGCCTGCAAAGGTGCGTGACGCGCTCCAGGCTGCGATGAAGGAAGCCACCTCACAACAGCGCCGGTTCGCCGCGCAGGAAGACGAAGATTGCCTGCGCCAGCTCATCGCAGCCGGCGTTGACGTGCGCACGCCCGATGCGATCGATCGCGCCGCGTTCGTGGCGGCCACCGCGCCGATCGTCGAACGCGAGTCGGCACAGTTGCCTCCCGCGCTGTTGCGGGCGTTGCGCGGATAGCCCGCACGCAACAGGGTCGCCGTGAGCGCGCACAGCCGGCCAGCGTCGCTGGATGACTACGCCGCCAAGCGCTCGTTCAATGCCACGCCCGAGCCGGCACCTGAGTCACTCGCCGAGCGCACCGGCCCGCTGTTGTTCGTCGTGCAACAACACGCCGCGCGCCAGTTGCACTACGACCTGCGCCTGGAGCTCGATGGGGTGTTCCTATCGTGGGCCGTCCCCAAAGGCATGCTGCTGCAACCGGGGGAGAAACATCTCGCGGTGCCGACAGAAGATCATCCGCTCGCGTACGGTTCCTTTGAAGGGGTGATTCCGAAAGGTCAGTACGGCGCGGGATCGGTGATCGTGTGGGATTGCGGTCTCTACTCACCCGACACCGACGCCAGGTACGCATTCAATGATCGCCAGCAGGCGCAAGAACGCGTACGCGCCGAACTCGCCGCAGGCAAGCTGAGTTTCTTTCTGCTCGGCGCCAAGCTCAAGGGCTCGTACGCGCTGGTGCGGATGAAGGACAACTCGTGGCTGGTGCTCAAGCACCGCGATCGCTGGACGACGCGCGCCACCGCTGATCCCGAACTCGAACGCTCGGTGCTCTCGGCCCA
>CADECO010000367.1:973-4094 GCA_902825905.1 uncultured beta proteobacterium | reverse complement strand
CTGCTGCACGTGCTGGGTGTGAATCTGCGCAAGGCGCCGTACCAGGATCGCCGCCGCTACCTGCGTCAATGTCTGCTCGCCACGTCGCGGGTTCAATTGGTGCACGCCAATAGCGATGGCAATGCGCTCTATCAGGCCGCGATCGCCGCCGGATTCGAAGGCATGCTCGCCAAGCGGCGCGCTGGCAGCTATCACGCCGGTCGGCGCTCCGATGACTGGCTGAAGATCAAGGCCTCGCAGACCGGCGATTTCGTCATCGGCGGGTTTACGGCCGGCAAGAACTCGCGGCGCAAGCACTTCGGTGCACTGGTGCTCGGCAGTTGGGATGCGACGGATAACACCAGGCTCAAGCCGGTGGGCAATGTCGGCAGCGGTTTCGACGACCGCACGCTGGAATCGCTGAGCGTACAGCTCCATGCCCGCAAGATCACCGCGATGCCGTTCGAGACAACGCCCGAGGCCGAATCGAAGATCGAATGGGTGCGCCCGGACCTGGTCGCCGAAGTGCAGTTCTCCGGATGGACCGACGCAGGCCTGCTGCGTGCGCCGGTGTTCCTGCGCCTGCGCGATGACGTCGAAGCGACCGCCGTACGTACCGAGCCGGGCGCGGATCGCAGTCGCGACGCGTCGAGTGCCGCCGCGGCCGCGACGGGCCTCGACGACGAGATCGAATCGGTGCTGCGCCAGCTCGCCGGATCGTCGGCGAGCCTCACGCTGACAGTCGGTGCGGATCGCATCCGGCTCACGCATCTGGACAAGGTGCTGTGGCCCGCTACCCAGAACAACCCGGCGGTCCCCAAGCGCAACTTGCTGCGCTATCTCGCGCAGGCCGCGCCGCACATGCTCACCCATGTGCGCAACCGGCCGCTGACGGTCGTGCGCATGCCCGATGGGATTCATGGCGAATCGTTCTTCCAGAAGCACTGGGAGGGCACGACGTTGCCGCCGTTCACTGCGACGGTGAGCTTCGAGAACGAGAACGACGACGGGCACGCCTCCAAACCCTATCTGTTGTGCAACAACATCGCGACGCTGTTGTGGCTCGGCCAGATGGGAGCGCTCGAATATCACGTGATCCACGCGAGCGTGCCGGCGATCGCGAGCGGCACGACAGCGACCGTCGGGCGCGACGTGATCGATCGGCCCGACTACATCGCGTTCGATCTCGACCCCTATGTCTACGCCGGCACCGAAGCCAAGGGCGAAGAACCCGCGTACAACCCCGCCGCGTTCGCCAAGGCACGCGAAGTCGCATTGCATCTGCGTGACGTGCTCGCCGCAATGTCGCTGCAGGCCTTCGTGAAGACCACCGGCAAGACCGGGCTGCACATCTTCGTGCCGATCGAGCCCACGATCACCACCGAGCAGGCGCGCGAGGTCAGCCGACTGGTCGGGCAACACTTGCTGCGGCAGCATCCGCGAGATATCACCATGGACTGGTCGGTCGACAAGCGCACCGGCCGCATCTTCATCGACCACAACATGAACGGGCGTGGGCGCACGCTGGGGGCCGCGTATTCGCCGCGGCGAATTGCCGGCGCTTGGGTCTCGATGCCCTTGTCCTGGGAGGAACTGGCCTCGATCGAGCCGGGCGATTTCCGGATACCAAGCGTGTTCGAGCGCCTGCGCACGCAGGCCGACCGCTGGGCGGACTTTCCGGCCGCGCGGCACAACCTGACCCATATCCTTGGAATACGCGGTTGAGCGAACGCGCCACTCGCGGTAGTGTGTCGCCCCCCTCCGCGCAGCCGTCACGGAAAGGATCCCCCAAATGGCCACTCGATCGATCGCATCGCTCACCGTCACCTTCGGCCTGGTGTCGGTGCCGGTGAAGCTCTACTCGGCGACCCAGTCTTCCTCGGGCGTGTCGTTCAACCTGCTGCACGCCGGTTGCGGATCGCGCCTGAAGCAGCAGTACCTGTGCGCCAAGGAAGGCATCGTGGTCGAGCGCGCCGACATGGTGAAAGGCTACGAGTTCGCCAAGGACCAGTACGTAACGTTCACCGCCGACGAGCTGAAAGCGCTCGAAGAGAAAGGCAGCCACGCGATCGAGATCGTGGCGTTCGTGCCGGTGGCATCGATCGATCCGATCTATTACGACAAGGCCTACTACCTCGCCCCCGACAAGGGCGGCGCACGCCCCTACGCACTGCTCACTCGCGCGATGCGCGACACCGGTCGCTGCGCGCTGGCACGCTGGGCCTGGAAGGGCAAGCAATACATGGTGCAGGTGCGGCCCACCGACGATGGGCTCATCCTGCAGCAATTGCTGTACGCCGACGAGGTGCGCACGCTGAGTGATCTGGAGATCGAGAAAGCCGACGTGAAACCCGCCGAACTCGGATTGGCGGTACAGCTCATCGAACAAAGCGCGAGCGACCAGTACGATCCGAAGGCGTACATCGATGAAGTCAAGCAGCGCATCGAGGCGGCGGTGCAGGAAAAGGTCGACGGCAAACAAGTAACGCTCGCGGCTGAACCGGAATCCGGTGGCGCGCAAGTGATCGATCTCATGGAAGCGTTGCGCGCGAGCCTGAGCAAAGGCGGCGCGCCCGCGGCGGCCCCAACCGTGGCCAATGAATCGGCAAAGAGCGATCGCAAACCGCCCAAGCGCGTCGCAGCCGAGCAGGCCGACGCGGAGGCGAAGACCCGGGGCAAGAAGGCCGCGTCGTAGCAGCACCGGCGCGCGCCCGATTACCTTCCCGCTCGATTCGGCTCACTAGCCGCCCAGCGTGTCCTCGCGTGCCGAGCCCATGGGCGAGTACACCCTGCGCGACATCGAACGGCTGCTCGGCCTGTCGCGTGCCGTCGTACAGGGTTTCATCGACGCCGGATTCGTCGCGCCCACACGCGGCAAGCGCAATACCCTGCACTTCTCGTTTCAGGATCTGATCCTGCTGCGCACCGCGCAAGGACTGGCCGCCGCCAAGGTGCCGCCGCGCAAAATCAGACAATCGA
Organism: uncultured beta proteobacterium; assembly: GCA_902825905.1. Classification (GTDB taxonomy): domain Bacteria; phylum Pseudomonadota; class Gammaproteobacteria; order Burkholderiales; family SG8-39; genus CADEDU01. The sequence continues at coordinate 1,136 of CADECO010000367.1, read as the reverse complement.
TCGCGGCGCTGCGCGACGAGCTGCCGGCTAACTTGCCGCTATCGGGGATTCGGATCTCGGCACTGGGCACCCGCGTCGTCGTGCGCCGGGGCGAAACGCAATGGCAAGCCGACTCGGGCCAATACCTGCTCGATTTCGAGGTGGCGCCGGCCGCAGGCGACGT
>CADECO010000367.1:0-963 GCA_902825905.1 uncultured beta proteobacterium | reverse complement strand
GGCCGATCCACCGTCGGAGAGCGCCGAGCATTGGTTCCAGCGCGGCTGTGAGCTGGAAGCACGTGATCCCACCGCGGGGCAGGCCGCGTATCGACGCGCGATCGAAATCGATCCCCGTTATCTCGGCGCGTACGTGAATCTGGGATGCATGCATCAGGCGCAGGGCGCCCCGGCTGATGCCGAGCGCATCTATCGCGAGGCGCTGGAGCACTTTCCCGAAGAGCCGCTGCTGCACTTCAACCTGGCGATCGCGCTGGAGGATCTGGGCCGACCTGCCGACGCGGCAGCTGCCTACGACGAGGCGTTGCGCCACGACACCGGTTTCGCCGATGCGCACTACAACCTCGCGCGACTGCTCGAGGCACGCGGCGACAAGCAGAACGCTCTGCGACATCTGGCCGACTATCGGCGGCTGCAGCAAACCTGAGAGGACAGATCATGGCGATCCGCATCGGCATCGCCGGCTGGCAGTACGACGACTGGCGCGGCCCGTTCTATCCCAAGGGCGTGCCGCAGCGGCGCGAACTGGAGTTCGCCGCCAAGCGTCTGGCCTCGATCGAGATCAACGGTTCGTTCTACTCGCTGCAGCGCCCCGAGAGCTACGCGAAGTGGCATGCCGAAACGCCCGACGACTTCGTGTTCAGCATCAAGGGGCCGCGCTTCATCACGCACATCAAACGCCTGGTCGATATCGACAAGCCGCTCGCGAACTTCTTCGCCTCCGGACTATTCAACCTGCGCGAGAAGCTCGGCCCGATCCTGTGGCAGTTTGCGCCGAGCTACACGTTCGATCCGGCGACGTTCGAGGCGTTTCTCGCCCTGCTCCCGCATGACACCGGCGCCGCACTTGCACTGGCCAGGCAGCACGACGATCACGTTGCCGGACGCACCGCACTGGAGATCGACGGCGAGCGGCCGATGCGCCACGCCGTCGAGATCCGCAATAGGAGCTTTCTCGCCGAA
>CADECO010000366.1:0-5935 GCA_902825905.1 uncultured beta proteobacterium | reverse complement strand
TAGGAGGCGATGCGACCGCCTGCCCCCTTCGGCTCGCTCAGGGCCATTGGGCTTCGCCGCGTTCGAGCAGACCGGTCCTCGAATTTGACGGGTGCATCCTTCCTCCGCCCTTCACCTTCCTCAGCCCTTCGACAAGCTCAGGGCGAACGGCTCTCCCACTTCGCTCAAAGCGAACGGTTCTTGCTGCCCTTCGACAAGCTCAGGGCGAACGGCTCTCCCACTTCGCCCAAAAGCGAACGGTTCTTGCTGCCCTTCGATAAGCTCAGGGCGAACGGCTCTCCCACTGCGCCCAAAGCGAACGGTTCTTGCTGCCTTTCGACAAGCTCAGGGCGAACGGCTTCCCCACTTCGCTCAGAGCGAACGGGCTTTTCTAGGAGCCATCCTCATACAACCGCAACGCCTCAACGAGCTGCGCACGCACTGCTCCTCGCAGCGACTCCGGCGCGATGACCGTCACGTGCGGACCATGCCGCAGGATATCCATCACCAGCTCTCGTTCGTCGCTGAACGGCACTTCGAGCACGTAGTGGCCGTCGGGCTCGAAGCTCGCACGCTGTCGCGGATGCCACGACTCGGCCGCCACCCAGCGCGCGCGCTCCGGCGTGAAGCGCAGTTTCGCCCACGAGAGTTTCGAGCCGGAGAAGATGCCGTAGCCCGCGCCCAGTACCTCGTCGAGATCCTTGTCGGCGACGGACTTGGATTTCTTGTCGACCGGCGCGGCCTCGATGATCGCGTCCACCGCGAAGCTGCGGATGTCTTCGCGCAGATGGCACCACGCATCGACGTACCAGTTGTCGCGATAGTGGATCAGCCGCTGCGGCGAGATCTCGCGCTCGGTTTCGTCGCCGCGCGAACGGCCTCGGTATCGCATCCAGAGCCGATGGCGCTTGAGCACCGCCGCGGCAACGAGCTGGAAGTGCGGCAGATTCAGGCTGCGCGCGCCGTGATGGATGATCCGCACGCGCCGCTCCACCTCCTGCGCCGGATGCTCGCCGACGTCGAGCAGCGAATGCAGACGTGAGAGCAGCGGCTCGATGTGCGGCTCGAGCAACCCGGGCTGCAGATTCGCGAGGAGCTGTTGCATCGTGAGCAACGCGCGGATCTCCTCGGCGTTGAACCACAGGCCGGGCAGCTCGAACTTCGGTGCGTCCTTGAGCGGCGTCTCGAAACGATAACCGCGCAGATCGCGATCCCAGATCACCGGCGCATGGAAGCGGTCGCGCATGTACTCCAGGTCGCGCTTGAACGTCGCGAGCGAAATGCCGAGCTCCGACAAGAACTCCTCGACCTTCACGGCGCGCTTGCGCTCGAGCAACTGCTGAATCTTGTAGAAGCGCTCCAGCCGATCCATGGTGCGAGAGTTCCGGTACTAGCTGCCCGCGCGGATACGCCGCCAAGTGAGCGCGTGGTGGCGATCGACGTCGCTGCCGGGCACCTTGTCATCGGCGGCGAGGGTGAGCGTGTCGCCGGCGAAATGCATGCGCCGTACCTGATCAGTGCCGACCAGATTCTGGTTGAGCGCGACCGTCACGTGGTGCGTGACCGTGTCAGCCGCGACCGTCCAGGTGCCGCCATAGCTGAAGTAGCTGTCGAACGCCGCGAGCCGCTCCTCGGCCGGCGCGAACTTCGCGCTTTCGGCACTCAACGGCTTGCGCCCGGCGCGTGCCATGCATCCGTGCATGGTTCCGTCGGGTGCGTACACCAGCATGCCGGTGGCATCGGGTCCGAACGGGAACGTCTCGGGACGGCCATCGCCGTACGACACACGCCAGTCGTCGAGCGTCCAGCCGCCAATCAGTCGATCGCGCATTTCGCGAGCCTCGTCAGTCGCAGAGGGCACGATGCTACTGCAGCATGTAGACCTCGTACTCCAGGCGTTCCAGCTTGCGATCGAGACAGTAGAAACCCATGACGCACACGATCACCAGCGAGGCCGCCAGCCCGAAGCCGTACCACTTCGGGCCCAGACTGATCGACACGTACGTGAGGATCGCGTTCAGGAAGAACAGGCTGCCCACGAGCACCACCACCACGCGGCGCCGATCGAGATAGAGCAGCACGTTGAGAATGCCAAGCAGCGCCGTCTGTAGCCCCGATGCGATCAGCAGAACGTACATGCACGGCAGATAGACCGATGATGCGCCGATCTGCTCGAGAAACCAGGGCGAGACCACCGCCACGATCAGCCCGACCAGTGCCTGCACCTTGAGAATGTCGAAGATCCCCTTGCGCGCCGATTCGGTCATGTCGTTGCGCAACTCGTCGAGCTGCTCGAGCGAGCCGCCGTCGCGCACCGCGTCGAAGAATTTGGTGTAGTGCTCGACGAAGTCGGTCTCCATGCGCATCAGGAAGAGCGCCAATCCCGGAATCATCGTCAGTTGGGTGATCATCACCGGCAGGTCGTACACCAGCGAGCCGCGGAATACGCCGATGATCTCGTGACTGGTCTCGGGATGGTTCCAGAAGATCAGCTTGTCGATCCACGCGGCGGCGTTATAGAACAGCCCGGCCAGCACCAGCGTCGGATAGAAGCGGTACTTCTTGCGCTCGAAGTAGTCGAACGACAGGAACTGCTGCGCCGGGAAGCTGCGCAGGATCATCACCACCATGCCCACCAGCAGCACCAGCTGACCGAGCGTGAAACCCAGCGTCAGCCCTTCGAGCTTCCACGGCTTGAGCGCGAGCGCGGCGCCCACCGAGATGCCGTAGCCGACCGCGAACAGCACCACGATCGCGCGGTACTGGCGCAGGCCCGAGAGGAAGATCGTCGTGATCCAGATGTTGCTCATGATCACGAACAGCGCCACCAGCAGCAGCTTGTAGAGCAGCGTCTCGCGCGGAAAGCCGAACAGGGCCAGCGGCAGGATGAACAGCCCCGCCCCGACAGTTACGAACAGCATCACGCCGTGAAAGCTCGGCATTACCACGCCGATGTTGCTCTCGAACAGCCGGTCGGAGATGAAGCGCGTGAACGACACCTGCACCCCGCCGGTGAGGATCAGCGACATGCAGATCACCATCGTCACAGTGATCTGGAACTTGGCGATGTAGACCTCGGGGTTGATCGCCACGAACGTCACCCCGCCGATCGCCGCTAGCCCGATCATCGAGAGCATCCACGGCCCCGAGCCGATGATCGTCGCGTACGCGTAGGCGTGCAGCGTCGCCAGCAGACTGTCGCGCTTGAGGATCTTGCGGAGTTCGAAACCAATGCCGGCCATGGAGTCGCTCGTTCGCGGTCAGGTCGACGTGGTCGCGGTCGCTTGCGTTGCGCCGGCTTGCGTCGCTTCCGCTTCCTGCGCTTCGTCTTTCTGCCCCTCGGCAGTGCTCGCCCCGCCCTCCTCCTCAGGCCATCCTGCTACAGCACGCTGGTAGAGCGTGCGATACGAGCCGAACATCAGCTCCTGCGTGTAGAACTTCTCCACGCGCTTGATCCCGGCTGCCTGCGCCGCGTACCACTGCTCCGGATCGCTCAACAGCTCCACCGCCGCGAGCGCCAGGCCCTCGGCGTCGGCAATGCGCACGATGCGGCCCGAGGGTCCGAGCGCTTCGTCTTCGGCCCCCAGCCCGTACACGAGCTGCCGGCACGAGCCAACGTCGGTCGAGACCACCGGCACACCGGCGGCATAACCCTCCAGCACGACGAGCGGGAGCGCCTCGCTCACCGAACTGAGCACGCCCAGACCGATCTTCGGCAGGATGTCGTCGATCTTCTGGAAGCCCAGGAACTTCACCTTGTCGGCCAGCCCAAGATTGCGCGCGAGCGTCTTGCAGCCCTCGGCGTAGACCACGTCTTCATCTTCCGGCCCAGCGATCCAGGCCTCGGCATCAGGCAACCGGTCGACCACCGTGCGCATCGCGCGCACGAACGTCTCGATGTCCTTGATCGGCACCACCCGCCCGATCAGGCACAGCACCTGCGGAATCTCCTTGCTGCGCTTCTCGCGCAACGCCGAGAGCCGCTGCAGGTTGATGCCGTTGGGGATGTTCATGGTGCGCGTGGTATCGGCTCCGTCGGTCACCTGGCGCAGCCGGTTGTTCTCGTACAGCGAGACGATCTTGTTGGCCTGGTCGTAGCAGGCCACGCCGAGCGCTTCGAAGAAGCGGATCCACAAGTCGCGGAAGTACGCGAGCTGCGACGGGTCGCGCTCGAGCACGCCGCGGTTGTCCTTGATCCAGTCCGACTGGAACAGATCGATCTTGCGTTCCTTGGTGTAGATCCCGTGCTCGGAGAGCAGCAGCGGCCGCCCGGTGCGCCGCTTGAGCAGCGCGCCGAGAAACCCGGCGTAGCCGGTGGAGATCGTGTGGTACGCCTTGGCCGGGATCAGGTTCTTCGCGATCTTCGTGAGCACCCAGATCGGCGCGTGCATGGTGCGCACCGTCCAGAAGTAATCGACGAACGAGGGATCGCTGCAGAACTTGCGATAGTGATCGGTGATGTAGCTCCACGAGCTCTCGCCGTAGAGGAACTCGTCGTTGCTCATCAGCGCGCCATCTTCGATCTCCGCGAGCCCTGCTTCGAGTGCGGCGCGGCTCATCGCCGCCGCCGAGAACGGGCAACCTGCGAGATCGCTGCCCGGCTTGCCCACGCCGTGCTCGTCGAGCTGGCCCTTGCGCCGCAGCCGGTTGCCACGAAAGTACTGGTGCAGCGCGTCCATCGCATCGAGCTTCTTCGGCTGACGCGGCATCGCTGCCACCGACGGCCGATCATGACCGCCGTGCATGTAGTGCAGCTCCAGGTGCGTGACGTTGTCGGGCAGCGCGTACTTCATGTCGCCGTAATCCTGCGGGCGGCTGCCGACGAAACACACGCCGAACGAATACTCGGGAAAACCACGGATGATCTGATTCACCCAGCTCGATACGCCGCCCGCCACATACGGAAACGTGCCTTCGAGCAGCAGCATGATGTCCACCTCGCTCGCTCGCGGCAGCGGCTTGGCTTCGGGTTTGCTGTCTTTCTTTTCGGCCACCGGCGGGGGCGTTTTCTTTTCGCTCATGTCGCCTGCTCCAACGCGGCATCGTCCGTGGATACGATGCGATCATCGACAGCTGCGCCATCGCCGTTCGAGGTGTGCGCATCGACGCTTGCCAATTCGTCCTGCGCCTCCACCATCGGCGCACACCAGTAGCCGGCCACCGGCACCAACTGAGGCGCCTGCTGCGACTCGGGCATCTCGGCCATCAGCTCACGCAGGCGAGTGAAATCGCGCACCGAGTACGCGAGCTCGGCCATCTGCGACAGTGCACGTTCACGCGGATAGCCGTTGTCCAGCGCCTTGTCCATGCACGATGCGGCGCGCTCGAACTGCTCGGCGCGGAAGGCGAGCCGGCTGGCGAGATACCACACCCCAGGATCGTCCTCGCGCAGCGCGGTGGCGATGTCGATGTATTTGAGGCCCTCGTTCAGCGCATGGCGGCGCATATCGCCCACCACGAGGTTCTGATAGACCAGCTCCCAGTTCAGTTCGGCCAGCTCCTTGGCCGCCTGGAACTTCGGGATGTCGGTCTGCGCGTCCTTGAGGGCATCCATCGCCGTGGCAACGCGCTCGTTGATCGCCCGCTCCTTGTTGCGCAGCATCCCGTACGAGAGCAGCCGGATATCATCGGAGCGATCGGCAAGCAGCTCGCGCAGCAGATTGCTGGTGGCGCGCGCCGGCATCTCCTGCACCGAGAGCAGCGCTTTCAGGCGCACCTCCTCGGACATGTCAGGGTTGAACACGTCCTCGCGCACGCTGGTGGAGCGAAAGCTCGGCTCCTGTCCGGAGCGCGCCGGCGAGAACCGCGGGATCGGCACCGTCGCGTAAGGCTGATACATCGTGGCCTTCGGCGCCCACAGTGCGATCGTCAGTCCGATGAGAAAACCCGCCAGTCCCAGAATCGGCACGAAGAACGCGAGCGAGAAGAACAGCGCGACCGGCCAGCGCGGACGGTC
>CADECO010000365.1:1733-5967 GCA_902825905.1 uncultured beta proteobacterium | reverse complement strand
GCGGCCGTGCTGAACGCGGTGCTCGCAGTCGCAATCGGCTTTCCCGCGCTGCGCTTAGCGCGCGATTCGTTCGTGATTGTCACCTTGTCGTTCTCGCTGCTCGCGTTCCTGATTGCGCGCGATTGGGTGAGCCTCACGCGCGGTCCGCTCGGCATTCCGGGCCTGCCGGCGCCGCACTTCTTCGGCTGGGAGATCAGCAACGCGTTCGACTACTACTACTTCGCGTTGGTGTTCATGGTGTTCGCGCTCGGCGTGCTGTACGCGATCGTCACTTCGCGCATCGGCCGCACGCTGCTAGCGATCAAGCAGAACGAGCCGCTCGCGCTCGCGCAGGGCATTGCACCGACGCCCTATCGGCTGTTCGCCTTCGCCGTGGCCGCCGCGCTCACCGGTATGGCGGGCGGCATCCTGGTGTTCTTTCTGAAGATCGTCGATCCGCTGATCTTCGATTTCTACTATCTGCAGGCATTCCTGATCATGGTGATCATCGGCGGCGCCGGCACGTTCTGGGGCGTGGTGATTGCCGGGCTCGCGATGTCGGCGCTGCCCGAGGTGCTGCGCGTGTCGAACGAGTTGCGCATGGTGATCTACGGCGCGATCCTGGTCGCGGTGGTACTGGCGATGCCGCAAGGGGTCGCGGGCTGGCTGCGCGAACGGCGCATCGCCAGGTTGCGCGAGAGCTTGGCGCCCGATCCAACCGAAGCGCGCCCGCTCGGGCCGATCACACAGGGTGAGCGGCGGTGAGCGCCCTGCTCGAAGTGCACGGTCTGTCGAAGGCCTACCACGGCGTGCGCGCGCTCGATGACGTGAGCTTCAGTGTCGAGTCCAGCCAGATCGTCGGCGTGATCGGGCCCAACGGCTCGGGCAAGAGCACGATGATCGATTGCATCAGCAGCTTCCAGCGCGCCGATCGCGGTACCGTGACACTCGCCGGGCAGTCGCTCATCGGCCTGCCGCCGCAGAAGATTGCGCTGGCCGGACTGATGCGCACGTTCCAGAACGTGCGCGTCTACGAGCATCTCAGCGTGATGGAAACGCTGCTGAACGCGATGGTGCCGTTCGACGCCGCCAATTGGGTCGATGCGCTGCTGCGCACGAAGCGGCTTCGAACTGCAGAAGCCGACGCACGCGGCCGCGCCGATGAGCTGATCGCGCTGGTCGGACTGCAGCGTTACCGCGACGCGCCCAGCGGCATCCTCTCCTACGGGCAGAAGAAACTCGTGTCGTTGATCGCCGCGTTGATGCCGCGCCCGAAGCTCGTGGTGCTCGATGAACCGGTCGCCGGCGTCAATCCGAGCCGGATCCGCGAGATCGAGCAGGCGATTGCGCGGCTGCGTGCGGCGGGCGAGACGTTCCTCATCGTCGAGCACAACACCGAGTTCATCATGAACCTGTGCGACGCGGTGATCGTGTTCGACCAGGGCCGCAAGCTCACCGAGGGCCCGCCGCAGGTGGTGCATGCCGATCCTCGCGTCCTGGAGGCGTACCTTGGCGTGCGTGCTTGAGATCGACGCGCTCACCGCGGGCTATGGCGAGTTGCCGGTGGTGCGCGAGTTCTCGTGCGCGCTCAATGCCGGCACCATCACCACGCTGGTGGGCGGCAACGGCGCGGGCAAATCGACGCTGATGCGCGCGATCTACGGCACCTGCCGGCACTTCACCGGCAGCATTCGTATGCATGGCACGGCCATCGAGCACCTGCCGCCCTGGCAGCGATTGGCCCTGGGCATCGGCTTCGTGCCGCAAGGGCGCTGCAACTTCGCCACGATGAGCGTCGCCGAGAATCTGAAGATGGCCTGCTACACCTTGCCACGCACGGCACACGATGCCGCGGTCGAGCGGGTGCTCGCGCTCTTCCCAATGCTGCGCGACCGGCTGCAGGTGAATGCCGGCAACCTCTCGGGCGGCGAGCAGCAGATGCTCGAAACCGCGATGGTGATGGTGCTGCAACCGAAGCTGCTGCTGCTGGACGAGCCCTCGCTCGGACTGTCGCCGAAGATGCAGCGCGAAGTGTTCGACATGGCGCGCGCGGTCGCCCGCACCGGCGTGACGGTGCTGATGGTCGAACAGAACGTGCACGGCGCGCTCGCCATCTCCGATACCGCCATCGTGATGGAACTCGGCCGCACGTTCCTCGAAGGGCCCGCTCGCGCGGTGCTCGACAATCCCCGTATCCGCCACGCCTACCTCGGCGGCAATGTTCGCAAGGAAAACACCCTATGACCGCACGCCTGGCCATCGACATCGGCGGCACGTTCACCGACGTCGCACTGGAGCTTGGACCGGTCCGCCACAGCACCAAGGTGCTCACCACCTCACGCGCGCCGGAAGAAGGAGTGCTCCAAGGTGTGCGCGCCATTCTGAGCAAAGCCGGCGTCGAGCCTGCGGCGGTGAGCATGATCATCCACGGCACCACGCTCGCCACCAACGCGATCATCGAACGGCGCGGCGCGAAGACCGCGCTGCTGGTCACCGAGGGGTTCCGCGACTCGGTCGAGATGGCGTACGAAAACCGCTTCGAGCAGTACGACATCTTCATGGACAAGCCCGCGCCGCTGGTGCCGCGCACGCTGCGTCTGCCGGTGCCAGAGCGCATCGATGCGCGCGGCAACGTGGTGCGCCCGCTCGACGAAGCTGCGCTCGCGGCGCTGGTGCCGACGTTGCGCGAGAAGGCGATCGAGAGCGTCGCCATCGGCTTTCTGCACGCCTATGCGTATCCGCAACACGAACGACGCGCGCGCGACCTACTCGCCAAGCTCGCGCCCGAGCTGTGGATCACGCTGTCCTCGGAAGTGAGCCCCGAGATCCGCGAGTACGAGCGCTGGTCGACCGCCTGCGCCAACGCCTATGTGCAACCGATCATGGCCGGCTATCTCGGCCGACTCGAAGCGGCATTACAGGCGCTCGGGTTGAACTGCGCGCTGTATCTGATGACTTCCGCCGGCGGGCTCACCACCGTCGAGCTGGCGCGCAAGCTGCCGGTGCGGCTGGTCGAATCGGGTCCGGCGGGCGGCGCGATTCTCGCCTCGCGCATCGCCACACAATGCGGCTTCGATCGGGTGCTGTCGTTCGACATGGGCGGCACCACCGCGAAGATCTGCCTGATCGACGATGGCGAGCCGCAGTATTCACGCACGTTCGAAGTGGCGCGCGAATACCGGTTCCTGAAGGGAAGCGGATTGCCGCTGCGCATCCCGGTGGTGGAGATGGTCGAGATCGGCGCAGGTGGCGGCTCGATTGCGTCTGTCGATGCAATGCGACGCATCCAGGTCGGCCCGGAGAGCGCCGGCTCGGAGCCTGGTCCGGCGTGCTACGGACGCGGCGGCGCGCGCCCCACGGTGACCGACGCCGACGTCGCGCTCGGAGCGATCGACCCTGGTCGCTTCGCCGGCGGCTCGATCCAGCTCGACACGGCGGCGTCCGCGCGCGCGATCGAACGCGACATCGGCGCTCCGCTCGGCTTCCCGCCGGAGCATGCCGCCTTCGGGATCGTCGAAGTAGTCGAGGAGAACATGGCCAACGCCGCGCGCGTGCATGCGGTGGAGCGCGGCAAGGAACTCGCCGGCCGCACGCTGATCGCTTTCGGCGGAGCGGCACCGTTGCACGCGGCGCGACTGGCCGACAAGCTGGCCATCGATCAGGTGGTGATTCCCACCGGCGCAGGCGTGGGCTCGGCGGTGGGGTTCCTGCTCGCGCCGGTGGCCTACGAGACCGTTCGCACGCGCCACACACCGCTCGATGCCGGGTTCGATTCAGGCGCCGTGAATGCGATGCGCGACGAGATGCGGCGCGAAGCCGAGCACGTGGTGCGCATGGGCGCACCCGAGGGCGCCCTGACCGCCGCGTGGACCGCCGACATGCGCTATCAAGGCCAGGGACACGATCTCACCGTCGCGATTCCCGACAACGAGTTCGACGCATCGGGCGCGACCGTGCTCTCCGCGCGCTTCGCCGCCGAGTACGAGCGGATTTTCGGCATCACCATTCCCGGCATGCCGGTGGAGGTGATGAGCTGGGCGCTGCGGCTGGCGGCGCCGACGCCGCCGCTTGCCGCTGATCGATCGACACTGCAAACGACGCAGGCACGGCCGGTCGACGAACGCGCCGTATTCGACCCGCGCGCTGGACGTACCGAAGCCGTGCCGATCTACTGGCGCTTCGATCTGCCGCCCGGCGCGACGTTGACCGGCCCGGCCATCATCGCCGAGGATGAGACCTCGACCCTGGTGACGCG
>CADECO010000365.1:0-1633 GCA_902825905.1 uncultured beta proteobacterium | reverse complement strand
CGCAACGTGCGCGTGCTGGTGGACAAGCTCACGCAGCCGGCCGGGGTCGCCTTCGCCAAGGGCACGCTGTACGTCTTCGCCATCGACAAGGTGCTTCGCTACGACGGCATCGAGAAGAACTACGGCACCTCTGTCACCGATGTCACCGCCGCCTTCAATCTGCCCAAGGAGCAGCATCACAACTGGAAGTACGTGCGCTTCGGTCCGGACGGCAAGCTCTACGTGCCCTTCGGCGCGCCGTGCAACATCTGCGAGCCGCCGAGCAAGGAGTACGCGCAGATCCGCCGCTACAACCCGGACGGCTCGGGCATGCAGGTGATCGCCACCGGCGTGCGCAACTCGGTGGGCTTTGACTTTCACCCGAGGACGAAGGAGTTGTGGTTCACCGACCACGGCCGCGACTGGCTGGGCGACGAAGGCCCCGAGGACGAGCTCAACCGCGTGTCCAAGCCGGGTCAGTTTTTCGGCTTCCCGTACTGCCACGCCAACGGCGTGCCTGATCCCGACGTGAAACGTGCCGACGCCTGCAAGGGCGTCACCATGCCCGTGACTACCACGGGGCCGCACGCCGCGACGATGGGCATCCATTTCTACACGGGCAAGATGTTCCCCGCCGAGTATCAGGGCGTCGCGTTCGTTGCCCGCAAGGGCTCGTGGAATCGCACCAAGAAGTTCGGCTATGACGTAGTCACGGTCCGGGCCAACGCGGACGGCAAAGGCGCGAAGATCACGCCGTTCATGACCGGCTTCATGAACCCGGCGGACAATTCGTTCTGGGGCCGGCCGGCGTACATCGTGCAGATGAAGGACGGCTCGCTGCTGGTGTCCGACGAGCAGCTGGGCGCGATCTACCGGATCAGCTACAAGCGATAGTGGATATTGATAGTGGTCATTGCGCGTGCTAAGCGGTGGGCCGCAGCGCTCACCGTTCTATTTGTCTGGGCGGGCGCCCTGGCGCAGGACGCCGGGCGCCTTGCCACCTGCACCGCCTGCCACGGCGCGGACGGCAACTCGGTGATCTCGGGCACGCCCTCGCTCGCCGGGCAGCCGCGCGTGTTTCTGGAACACTACCTCGTCATGACGCGCGAGGGACTGCGCGGCAGCGACGTGATGCGCGATCTCCTCAAGGGCGTGACCGACGCCGAGATCGGCGCGCTGGCGAAGCATTTTTCGGCGCTGCCCACGCGTGCCCCCGAGGCCAAAAAGGATGAAGCGCTGTTCCGCGCCGGCGAGATGCTCGCCGCCAAACATCATTGCGGCAGCTGCCACCTTCCCGACTATCACGGGCAGGAGCAGATGCCGCGCCTGGCGGGCCAGCGCGAGGAGTTTCTGCTGCAGGCGATGATGCAATACCGTGAGAACCGCCGCCCTGGCGGCGATACGATGATGGCGGCGGCGCTGCACGGCATTCCCGAGGAGGGCATCCGCGCGCTGGCGCACTTCCTCTCGCGGCTGCCTTAGCCGCGCGGCGCTGCTCGCGCCTGCGCGCTCTATCGCTTGCCTGTCGGAAAGAAATCCGCGCCCTTTCGTCGACACGGGTTCTCAGGAGCAACGCATGGAAGCTCGCACCACCACTTCACCCACGCCCGCTTCACTGTCTCAGATCCGCATGCAGGTGATGTGGGACCGACTG
>CADECO010000364.1:0-5994 GCA_902825905.1 uncultured beta proteobacterium | reverse complement strand
GCACGACCAGCGGCGTGGCGATCAGCGGAAACCCGAAGCCGATCAGCCCGTGGGCGAACCCCGAGGCGAGCAGGGCGAAAACGAACCAGGCGAGCGCCAGCGCCGACAGTTGACTTAGTTCAATGGGCACTGAGCGAGGGGCGCTGAGCGAGAGAAGCTGCGGCAGGCGCTACGGTTGATCGACCGGGTCGATGCTAGCCGCAACCCGAGCGAGTGGCTTGGGCCGCGATTTCTCCCCCAGTGTTGGGTGCGACCCAACATTCCAACAATGCGATGTTCGATCGCATCCAACACCCTCTTCGATCCGCTCGCGCGTGGCCCCGGCGAGCGTCCGCATCAATGTCTATTTTCTTTGTTCTTTCAAAGCGTTACGACACTAGGCCGATCGCATATTCGCACTGGCACAGCTCCTGCAATAAGGGTGAGCGAGCACGCAAAGCTCGCCCCCACCCTCAACACATCAGGAGACTCCCATGCAGATCAAAGACCTCGAAGTTTCGAAAGAACTGGCCAGCGAAGACCTCGCCGAAGTGCGCGGTGGCTCGAACGTCGCGATGGTCATCGGTGCGCAGCAACTGGCCGGCAACGGCGGCTTCAACTTCGCCAGCGGCAACATGCAAGTCGCGCCCCAGTCCGTGACCCAGCAAGACACGACCGTGGACATCGCTTCCGTCCTGGCGTCGGCCGGTACGCTGATTAATCAAACCAAATTGGCGTAACCCGCAACACATTGACGCGGTGCCCGGAAAAACCCGGGCCGCGTCTTCCGAAGCAAGCCTTTCAAACCAAGCACTTCCTCACCACATACTGGAGAACAACCATGGAAATCAAAGACCTCGCAGTTGCCAAAGAACTCAGCGCCGAAGAACTCGAAGCCGTCAAGGGTGGTTCGAACGTGGCCTTCGTCGTTGGCCCGCAGCAATTCGCCGGCAACGGTGGTTTCAACTTCGCCAGCCCGAACGTGCAGATCGCGCCGCAAACCGTGACGCAGACCGACACGACCGTGAGCATCGCCACCGTCGTCGCGTCGGCCGGCACGCTGATCGAACAATCGAAGTTCCTGTAATCCGCAGTCCCGAATCAACCAACCCCTTTCCTTTCACCCCATCTCAGGAGCACGACCATGGAAATCAAAGACCTCGCAGTTGCCAAAGAACTCAGCGCCGAAGAACTCGAAGCCGTCAAGGGTGGTTCGAACATGGCATTCGTCATCGGCGCCCAGCAAAGCGCCGGCAACGGTGGCTTCAACTTCGCCAGCCCGAACGTGCAGATCGCGCCGCAATCCGTGACGCAAACCGACACGACGGTTGACATCGCCACCGTCATCGCGTCGGCCAACACCGGGATCGGCCAGTTCAAGGCGCTGTAATTCCACGCCCGACCCAATCAACCAACCAACCAACCAAACGGAACGCAATCATGGAAATCAAAGATCTCGCAGTGTCGAAAGAACTCGGCGCGGAAGAACTCGCCGAAGTGCGCGGTGGCTCGAACGCCGCTCTGCTGTTCGGACCGGCGCAAGTGGCCGGCAACGGCGGCTTCAACTTCGCCAGCCCGAACATCCAGGTCGCGCCGCAGACCGTCGTTCAGACCGACACGTTGGTCGACCTCACGAGCGTGCTCGCGTCGCTGAACACCGCGATCGGCCAGTCGAAAGTCGCGTAACTGGCGACCCGGCACCAGAACCGCAGCCGCGGAGCGAAGGGCAGCACATCCTCCGGGCCGCGGTTCTTGTCATTCACACTGCAGCAGAACTTGCGGTTCGACCGCTGAACGAATACCTGGAGACGCATCATGGCAGTCATCTCTATCACCGACCTCCCCAGAAATTCCGTGCTCGACCGCAAAGCGATGTCCCTGGTGCGCGGTGCGGGCGGCGGCTGGGTCCACGGCTCTTTCCGGCCGTTCGTAGCGCCCACCCCCAGCTTCGGCTCGGTCACGAACTTCTTCCAGATCGACCAGACGTTCGTGGAGAACAACTTCTTCAACATCGACAACAGCATTCACGTCGATAAGCTGGTCAATCAATTCCAGACGATCCAGATCAGCAACTCCGGCAGCGCATCGCCGATCACCGCCGTACCGCTGGGCTTCGCCAACGCGTAATCGGTCCAAGGAGCCTCCGCATAGCCTGAATCAGTGATGCGGAGGCTCCACGTTTTTCGGGAAGTTGCGAGGGGGTGAGCTCCCTTGTTCCGATAGTCCATCGAGGGGATCTCGTGCCCCTCTTGCGACGCGGCCTGCAACGCGACGCCGCGAAAAGAATAGTTCTGCCGATCGCGCCCGCGCGGGCGATCGGCGCCCCCGGAGCGTGACGCGTTCCGGCCCCAGATTGGAGACGGCGACGCCATGCAATGCGCTGCTATCGATGCGGGAGGGTTCGATCAGTCCGCCAGCCCGTTCAACTGGACCTCGGCTTCGTATTCCCATCCCGGTCGGGTCCGCAAGGCCAATGAAGACGCCTGCCTCGAGCTGCCCGTTCGCCGCATCTGGGCAGTCGCCGATGGCATGGGTGGCCACTCTCTCGGTGAGCTAGCCAGCCGCACCGTCGTCGAACGCCTGAAGGAAATGCCTGCGCCGAAAAGCCTGGGTCAGTTCGTCGCCGCTGCTCGCGAACGCCTGCAATGCGCCAACGAACAGCTGTTGCAGGCAGCCGCGGCGAACTCGGTCGCGATCATCGGCAGTACCGTCGCGTCGCTGTTCGCGTACGACCGTCACGCCGCTTACGTGTGGGCCGGCGACAGCAGAATCTATCTATGCCGCAACCGGCGACTGAAACTGCTCACGCGCGATCACAGCCACCTCGAAGAGGTGCGATCGCAGCGCGACCCCGACGTCGATGACACGATGCATCGGCCGCCGGCTAACCTGATCACGCGCGCGGTCGGTGTCACCGAAAAGCTCGAACTCGAAGCCGGCGCGATCGAGGTGCTCGACGGCGACGTGTTCCTGATCTGCAGCGACGGACTGAGCAACGAGGTCCACGACCTGGAGATCGGCCACGCGCTCCTGCCAGGCAATTGCCAGCAGGCCGTGACGACGCTGCTGCGCACGGCGCTCGAGCGCGGCGCGCGTGACAACGTCACCGCGGTCGTGATCCGCGCCGAGGATCTGGAAAGCAGCGATCGGACGGTGATGAATCCGTTTGTGTGAGTGACGCTGGCGTCATGCCAGTCCATTCCCGCTGCCGTCACGGAAACGGCTGCTGCCACGCTTGGCCAGTCAACCACCCGAGCGCTTCGCACCAGGTTGTAGCGGCGAACGCATCGGGGCGTACAGCCCAGGCGTCGATCTCGGTGGTGAGCGCCTCCAGTTCCGCGCGCTCTAGCCACCCTCGTCCCAGCGCGGTGGGCGCAAGCCCCAGACGTTGCGCCTGCAGGAAGGCACCGTGCCGGCGCGTCTCATCGAGCGATCCTGCAACATTCACGGTTCCACTGGCCTCGGTTCGCACAAATCCGGCATCCAACAGGAGTTGCCGATAGTGACGCGAAAGATGGGGGTTGCCACCGTTGAATTCGCGCACCCGTGCTGCCAATTCGATCCATTGCTGCAGACGTGGCGTCATGGGTGCGTGGACTGAGGTACCCCAATCGGGATCGCGCACCGCTGCGATCCCACCAGGGCGCAAGATCCGCCGCATTTCGCACAACGCCCGCAGCGGCTCGCGCAGATGCATGATCACCCCGTTTGCGAACGCCACATCGAACGAGTCCGACGCGAACGGCAGCTCATACACCGTTGCGACCTCGAAGCGCACGTTGTGTATGCCGCGCGACACGGCTAGCGCATGCGCGCTGTCGATTTGCGCCGGCTGGCGATCAATCCCCACGACTTGTCCGGGAAAGACCGCCTGCGCCAAGCCGAGCGTGATAGAGCCCGGACCGCAACCGACGTCGAGCAGTCGCATCCCCGGCCGCAAGTGCGGTATCAAAAATGCGGCCTCCCGCTTTGCCTTGCGTACCGCCAATTGGGCCTCGAACGCCGGATTGGACTCGTGCGAATAGATTTCTCCGGAAGGATCACTAGTCGGCACGGATCCCTGCCTCGCGAACGAGTTGTGTCCAACGGGGGAGCTCCGCGCGAATACGCGACTCGAGCGATGCCGGGCCCATCTGCTCGGTCGGATAGAACCCGATCGCGGCTAGCCGCGTCCGCGTCTCCGGCATCGACATTGCGCGTGCCAATTCGCGAGCGAGCTTAGCGGTGATATCAGGCGGTGTTCCCGCCGGCGCGACGACACCCATCCACTCGTCGACTTGGAACCCGCTGAAACCCAGCTCCGCTGCGGTGGCCAATTTCGGATACGCAGGCAATCGACGCGGCGCGCTCGTCGCAAGCGCTCGCAGCTTTCCCGAGGTGATGTGTGGCACAGCGGTCGCGACACCGGAGAACGCGATATCGATTTGTCCGCCCAGCAGGGCGACCAGGCCCGGCCCGATCCCCTTGTGCGGAATGTGAACGACCTCGATCCTAGCGTGTCGTTTGAATAGCTCGCTCACCAAATGCGAAGGCGTGCCGTTGCCGGCCGAGGCGTAAGTCAAGCTGCCAGGTCGCGCTTTTGCCTGCGCGACGAAATCGGTGATGCTCTCGAGCGGCGAGGCCGCTCGGACCACGAGCAAGTTTCCCGTCCATGCAAGCGTGCTCACCGGGGCGAGGTCTTTAAGCGTGTCATACGGCATCTGCGCAACCAGACCAGGAGCCACCATGTGCGTAAGGCCGATGGTGCCCAAGGTATGGCCGTCGGGCGTGGCCTTTGCAACTGTGCTCATTGCAATCGTGCCGGTGCCGCCTGGACGGTTCTCCACCAATACCGGCTGCCCCAGCGCTGCGCCAAGCGGCTCGGCCACGATGCGGGTCAGCGCATCAGGTGGGGATCCGGGTGTTCCCGCCACGATGAGTCGGACCGGTTTCACGGGGTACGCAGATGATGCGCCGAGCGTCTCTGGTGCAGCGGCACCGACACTGGCTGCTACGAAGTAGACAAGAGCGATCTTCATGCGTTGCAGTAGAGCACGGGCTTGGGGCGGGCGTAAGATGGCTGATGTCCGGCACTGATAGCCATGCAGCTATCACCATGAGACTCACTCAAGTTCGCGATTTCGTGATGGTCGTGGAGTGCGGCAGCGTGCGGGCTGCGGCGCGCAAGCTCGGGATTTCGCAACCCACGGTGACCAAGAGCGTGCGCAGCCTGGAAGCCGAGCTTCACGTGCAACTGCTGGGCCGCAGCTCGCGCGGCATCGTCCTCACACCCGCGGGACGATCGTTCTTCGCGCGCGCGCGCGTCGCGCACTCCGAGCTGCGCAAGGCCGAGGAAGAAGCCGCGCAAGCGACCGGCGCAAGTGGCGGCACGGTCGCACTGGGGATCGGCCCCGTGGCAATCGCCCTGTTGCTGCCCGCCGCCATGGCCAGCTTCCGCCGCCAGTTTCCGCTCGCGCGAGTGCGGGTAGTAGAGGGCCTGGCGCACGCACTGTTGTCTTCTGTGCGCGACGAGACGCTCGATTTCGCAGTGGGACTCAAGGCAGGCAAAGAGCTCGATGCCGCGTTCAAATTCCGCCCGCTGTACCGCAGTGCCCTTGCCGTCTGCGTACGCAGAGGTCACCCGCTACGGCATGCGCGCTCGCTCGCCGAACTGGTCGACGCCGATTGGCTCTTCACCTCATCGCTCGCGCTCGCCGATGGTGCCGCAGAACGGATGTTTCGGTCGGCGGGTCTGGAGCCACCGCAACCGGTTATCCGCTGTGAGTCTTACCATAGCGTTATCACCATGCTCGCGAAGACCGATATGGTCGGTCTGTTGCAGCGACTCATCCTGCGCGAATCCTCGATGCGCAATCTGCTCGAGGAAATTGTCCTCGGCGATGCGACGCCCGCGCTGACGGTGGGCATCTTTTCCCGCGCCGACACGCCGCTCACTCGCGCCGCTGCCGCCATGGTCAAGCACCTCGTCACGGCCGCACGGCCGCTGATGCTCGAGCGTTGACGCTCGATCGATTC
>CADECO010000363.1:0-6003 GCA_902825905.1 uncultured beta proteobacterium | reverse complement strand
GGACGTGCAGCCCATCATGCCCGGCGATGCGGAAGATCATGTTGGTCTTCTGGTAGCTGAGCACGCCATCGACCCAGCCCTTGATGATGCCGTCCGCCTTGCCGGGCGTATTCATCTTCACGTACATCTCGACGCGATACCAGCGATCGTTCTCGAGTTGTCCGCCCACGCCCATGCCGCAGCTGCCGATGTCGCGCGGCGAGCTGCACGATCCGAACGGTTCGGTGTAGTAGCCCTGGCCCCACTCGACGTTGTCCCACAGGCCGGCATTGGCGAAGCCGTCCTGCTCGTAGTAGTAGAGGTAGCTGCCGATGCGCGTGCTGGCCTGCGGACTCGTACACGTGCGGTCGCCGCCGGTCTTCGTGCAGTTGCGAAAGTGCGTGCGCATCGACCAGCAATTCAGCCCATCGCCCCATGCGCCGCCGTTGCCGCACTGCTCTTCCGGATACGCGCGAACATCGGCAAGCCCCGGGAATTTGCCGCCGGTACTTGCGTCCGTGCTGCCGGGCAGACAGGTATTCGGCACGAAATTCGAGCCGAGCTTGAGGTAGTAGCGAAGGTGCATGGCCTCAGGCGCTTTGCCGGCGTTGGAGAACGGCCAGTGCACTGCGAGCCCGCCCGACAGGTATTGCTTCAGATCGACCTTCAAGCATTTGTCGCCGATGCAACCCTCCGACACGACCGACGTGTTGGCCATATGCTCGGCCGTCGCCGCTTCGGGCTTCGATTTCGCGGCGCCCTGGAGATAGCCGTTCTTCCACCAGTCGGCACTCTCGAACGGCTCGCACATCACGACGTCTTTTCGACCGGCAAGCCCGCCTTCGGACGCGCAGCCTGCAGGAAGCAAACCGGTATTGGTAGTCGTGCCACCTCCGGTTGTCGTGCCACCTCCGGTTGTCGTGCCACCTCCGGTTGTCGTACCTCCTCCGGTTGTCGTGCCACCACCAGTAGTGGTGCCGCCGCCCGTTGTCGGGCCGGGGTTAGTAGTGACTGGCGGCTTGCCCCAACGCCTCACTCGCTGCCACCAACCGCGTACGCGCTCAGTGATCGTGGGGCTGGCAGTTGTCGAGCCGGATCCGGTCGTGCTGGTCGTTGCAACTGATGTGCCGCTGTTCGCGGCTTGAGCGAACACTATGGAGGCGTTCGCTTCATCGGAAACGCTCCCCACAGTGGAAGCGTTCGCTTCGGCATCGAGTACGTCCGCACGTGCACTCGACACACTCGCACCGAACGTGACCGCAACGGTCAATACCGCCGCTGCGAGGTGCGTGGATGCTTGTTTAGGGAAAAGCGCTACCTTGCGACATGACGTCGCGCTATGGCGTTCGAATTGTTCCACCGAGAGCACTCCTGAAGAGGTCGAGCTTCAGCCCGACGGTTTAGTCATCGGTCTTCTCACAGGGGTCTTCTTCGCAGCACACCACACTTGTTGGGTGGTTCCCGCGAGTGCGCAGACTAACTATCGAGTGCAACCTTGTCCTGCGAGTTCGGACGATGGGACACGATGTGCCGATGACCGGACCTCGTCATCACGCTGTTCACTTTCTCCACGCGTGTGCAATGCGTGACGTATTCACGCAGCAGTCGCGAACGGTTCGATTCACCGAACGAACGGACTGCAATCAACGAATGATCGAGAGAATCACTCGGGGTTCGACGATCACGATGAAGAGCGTTGCGAACGCGATTCGCGAACGCCGGCGTGCGATGCGCTCCGACGATGCAACGCTTCGATCCGATGCATCGACGCTACGACGCTGCGTCGATGCGCAAACAACGGATCGGCGATCCGCGACTGACGTTCGAACTCAGCATTCAATGGAAGCTACTGGCAAACTGCACGCGCCCTCAACAAACGACGCGCCATCGCCATGACCAATAGCGATCTGTTTCTGCTCTGCCTGCGCCGCATGGGTGTCGAGCGCATCTACGCATCGCCTGGATCCGACTGGGCGCCGGTGTGGGAGGCCCTCGCCGGCAAGCACGCACCCGACTCGGTGCCGCAGTACATCTCAGTGCGTCACGAGGAGACCGCGGTGTCGATGGCAAGCGGCTACGCGCGCGCAAGCGGCAAGCTGCCTGCGGTGATGCTCCACACCACTGTCGGCGCATTGCATGCTGCGATGTGCCTGCGCGCCGCATTGCATGAACGCGTGCCGATGGTCGTGTTCGCGGGCGAGTCGATCGGCTTCAGCGAACCACCATCACCGATGCTCGGCCGCCAGTGGCTGCGACTACTGACCGACACCGGCGGTCCGGCCCGCCTGATCGAGCCGTGCGTGAAGTGGAGCGTGGGGCCCAACGCTCCTGCCCTGCTCGGCCACACGATCCAACGCGCATGTCAGCTCGCACAGTCAGCACCGCTTGGCCCGGTGTTCGTGTCGGTGCCGACCGAATATCTGCTCGACCCCGTGACCGCACCACTCCCCGCGCCGGCGGCGTTGCCCTCACCGGTTGCACCCGACCACGCTGCACTCGCCGAGTTAGCCGCCGCCTTGTCGAACGCGAAGCACCCGCTGATCGTGACCGAAGAAGCGGGCCGCGATCCGCGCAACGTCGAGCGCCTGGTCACGCTCGCTGAAGCATCCGGCGCGACCGTTGTCGAAGCGTGGCAGCCCTACTACTTCAACTTTCCACGCGATCATGCTCTTTATGGTGGCATCGTCGCCGAAGACATGGTCGCGCGTGCACAGTCCGCCGATGTGATCGTGCTGGCCGATGCCGTCGTGCCCTGGCATCCCGCTTCGGCGGTTACCGCGCCGCAAATCTTCGCGCTGGGCGAAGACCCATTGCGATCGCACCTGCCGCACTGGAGCGTGCCGGCCACACGCATCATTCCAGGCGACCTGGGCGTGGCGCTCGAAACACTGGTTCGTTTGGTGAAGCCTCGATCGACCTCCGCACGGCCGCTCCAGGCAAGCGCGTCGTCGTCGTCGCAGGCGTCAGCGGCAACGGCAGACACGACCTTCGACACCGCGGCCATCGCGCGCGCACTCAACGAGCAGCTTCCCGCGAACGGCGTGCTGGTGAACGAGACCATCACGCACCGTCTCGATCTGCTTCGACATGTCAGGCGTTTGGGGCCCGGCGGATTCTTCGAGTCGAGCTTCGGCGGACTCGGCGTAGGGATAGCAACGGCGCTCGGTGTCAAGCATGCCGATCCGCAGCGCACGGTCGTGCTCGCGATCGGCGACGGCGCATTCCATTACAACCCGGTGGTCGGTTCACTCGGTGCGGCACAAGAGCATGGGATCAACCTGCTGGTGATCCTGTTCGACAATGCGGGCTACCGCTCGCAACGAGGCGACGTGATCACCTATTACCCCGACGGCCAGGCAGTGCGATCCGGGCGCTTCGCCGGCACCGCGATCGATCCGCGACCTGACTACGTCAAGCTCGCCGAGGCTTATGGCGGTTTCGGCGAGAGGGTAAGCACGATCGCGCAACTGCGGCCCGCGCTGGAGCGTGGCTTCGAGCAGGCGCGCTATCGGCTGGCGTTGCTGCACATGGTGCTGCCACCAGCGAATCCGACGACGTAGACTGAAGGGCTTCGCCTCCCCCCTACCGCCATAGCCGCCCATGTCCACATCAAACAACCGCGCAATGAACGTCGACGAACTGGTCGCGATCGATATCCACACGCACGCCGAAGTGTCCACGCGCATGCTCCCCGATGAGGCCGAAGCCGAGGCGCTGGTGGCGCGTGGCCGATACTTCCGCTACGAGGTCAAGCATCCGACCATCGCGCAGATGGCCGCGTTCTACCGCGAGCGCCGCATTGCCTTCGTGGTGTTCACCGTCGATCAGGAGCGCGGCATGGGCATCCGCCGCATCTCCAATGAAGAAGTCGCCGAGTCCGCCGCCGAACACGCCGACATCTGCATCCCGTTCGCGAGCATCGATCCTGCCCGCGGCAAGATGGGGGTACGCGAGGCTCGCCGGCTGATCAAGGATTTCGGCGTCAAGGGCTTCAAGTTTCATCCGATCATCCAGGGCTTCTATCCCAACGATCGCGATGTTTATCCACTCTACGAAGTGATCGCCGAGGCGAAGCTGCCCGCCCTGTTCCACAGCGGCCAGACCGGCATCGGCGCGGGCATGTACGCGGGCGGCGGCCTGCGCCTGAAATATGGTGACCCGATCTATCTCGACGATGTCGCCGCCGATTTTCCCGAGATGCCGATCATCTCCGCGCATCCGGGTGTGCCCTGGCAGGACAGCCAGATTTCGGTAGCCATGCACAAACCCAACGTCTACATCGATCTGTCGGGCTGGTCACCGAAGTACTTCGAACCCAAGCTGGTGCAATACGCCAATACGCTGCTCAAGGACCGCGTGTTGTTCGGCAGCGACAACCCGGCGATCATGCCCGACCGCTGGATCGCCGAGTTCGACAAGCTGCCGATCAAACCCGACGTACGACCGAAGATCCTGAAGGAAAATGCGGTGCGCCTGTTGAAGCTGCGTAGCACCGGCTGAGCTCGGGTTCAACGCCAGCGCACGAAGACAGCGCGCGCCCGTCCCACGGGCACAATCACCAGACAAAATAGGATCGACCGTGAAAGCACTCATCGCCCTGCTCGGCCTGCTTGCCGCCACGCTGGTTCAGGCGCAAGGCGCGGCCTATCCCAGCCGCGTCGTTCGGCTGATCATTCCGTTTCCGGCCGCGACCTCGCCCGACATCATCATGCGCATTGCCGGCCCTCATCTGAGCGACATGTGGGGCCATCAGCTCATCATCGAGAACCGCACCGGCGCCTCGGGGAACATCGGCGCCAACGCAGTCGCAACGGCGGCACCCGATGGCTACACGCTTCTCTACACCGTCAACTCCGTCATCTGCGCCAATCCACATCTGTACTCGAAGATGCCGTTCGATCCGCTCAAGGCGTTCGTGCCGGTGACACAGGTGGTGAACCTGGGGTACGTGCTGGTAGCGCGCAACGGGCTCCCCATCAACAATATTCAAGAGCTGATCGCGCAGGCCAAGGCCCAACCGGGCAAGCTGACCTACAGCTCGGCTGGCGCAGGCGTGGGCACGCATATCGTCATGGAGCTGCTGCTCGGCATGACGGGGACGAGCATGCTGCACATCCCGATGACCACGCCGGCGCTCAACTCGGTCTACAGCGGTGAAACCGATCTCACCATGACGCCCTACACCACCGGCGTGACCGCAGCCCGGAGCGGCAAGGCGCGCGCCCTGGGCGTATCGATGCCCAAGCGCACGCCGCTGCTGCCCGACGTGCCCGCGATCGCCGAATCAGTGCCGGGCTATTCGGGTGATGCCTGGCATGGCATTTTCGCCCCGACCGGCACCCCGCAGGCCATCGTCGACAAGCTTGCCGCCGACATGGCCAAGGTGCTCGCCCTACCCGATGTGCGCAAGAAATTGATGGACCTTGCGCTCGAGCCGATCGGCAGCACGCCCGCGGCGTTCGCGACGATCGTGCGCGACGATCACGCCAAGTGGGGCAAGGTAATCCGCGACGCGAACATCAAACTCGACTGATACGAAGGGCACATCATGCCGCGCTGGCAATACACCAAGGGACTGCACGATCTGGGCAACGGCCACCACGCGTGGTTGCTGCCCGATGGCAGCTGGGGCTGGTCGAACGCCGGCCTGATCGAAGACAGCGGCCAAACGCTGCTGGTCGACACGCTGTTCGATCTCAACTACACGCGCGAGATGCTCGATGCGATGCGCCGCGCGGTGCCGGCTTCGAAATCGATCGGCGCGCTGGTGAATACGCATGCCAACGGCGATCACTTCTTCGGCAACCAGCTGCTCGAAGGCACGCGCATCATCGCCTCGAAGGCGTGCGCTGAAGACATGTTCCTGCGCCCGCCGGCGCAGTACGCCGGCTGGCAGAAGGAATGGCCGACGATGGGGCTGGCCGGCAAGTTCTGGTGGGAGGTGATGGGCTCGCGCTTCGACTTCAACGGCATTCGCGTGGTCGCGCCGACCGAGACGTTCACCGGCACGATGTCGGTCAAGGT
>CADECO010000362.1:0-6022 GCA_902825905.1 uncultured beta proteobacterium | reverse complement strand
GTGCCGTACAAGAGCGCGGCCGAGGCGGTGAACGCGGTGCTTGGCGGGCAGCTCAATGGCGTGGTCGACAATCCTCCCACCGTGATCAATCACATCAAGGCAGGGTCGTTGCGCGCGTTAGGCGTTGCCGCCGCGGCGCGCCTGCCGCAGCTTCCCGATGTGCCGACGTTCACCGAAGGCGGCATGGCCGGGTTCGAGGCTTCATCATGGTTCGGCATGGTGGCGCCCGCGAAAACGCCGCCGGCAATCGTCGCGCGATGGGCCGACGAGATCGGCAAGGCGCTCGCGCAACCCGACGTGCAGGCGCGCTTTGCCAACTCGGGCGCGCGACTGGTCGGCAATCGCCCCGAAGAGTTCGCTGCGTTCGCGGCGGCCGAAGCGCAGAAGTGGGGCAAGATCATCCGCGCCGCCGGCGTCAAGATTCAGTAGGCCGTCCTCGGTAGTCCATCACCCGAGAAACCCGAATACCAGCCAGGCGCAGCCCGCGACGTAGGCCGCGTGCATGGCCGCGAGCAGCCAGCGACGAGCGCGAACGGCGGGTAGTACCAGAGCGGTCATCAACACGGCGAAACCGGCGATCGTTGCGCCGCTTGCGAGCCAGCGGGCTTCGAGCCGGTCGCGCACGCGCGGATACTTCTCGCGCACAGCGCTGAACGCCGCGCGGATCGTGGCGCGCGCGGCCGATGCATCAGGCCCCGGCTGCAGGGTGAGCGTGCCGTTCGCGTGAACGAGCCCGTTCGCGTTGCGCGTGACCGTGAGCGGTGCGCCGTCGACCTGCAGCGTAACCCGCCATTGATCCGGTGCCATCACCGCTACCTCGCTCAACGACGTCGGCGTGGTCGGATTGGCATCGAGCGCGAACACCGTCAGCAGCCAATTTGCCGATGCGGTCGTGACGCGAAACGACTGCGTTGCGGTCGGGCGCCGGTCGATCACCGCCCAGCCCGCGTATGGCTTGACGCTGCCCTGGAGTTGCTGAAATTCTCCCGCGCCGCCGCTTGCCAGATGCAACGCCAGCGTGTGCGCGGCGCCTTCGCGCGCCAGAGCGAAGCTTGCGCGTTCCGTGCTCACCGCCGTGGTGGGCGTGACGCGCGTGCCGGGGTAGGTTGTCCACTGCGTGCACAGCGTGCGAGCCGTGTTTGCCGCGGCGGTGTCGAGCACGATCCACCAGCGCGCACCTGCGGTGACGACCTGCCGGCGTATGCGCGAGCCGTCGCCGTTCACGCGTTCCAGGTCGAGCGCGCGCAGACGAGTGTCGTCCACGAACGCGCGCAACGTCGTACTGCGCGGATTGCCCGGTTGCTCGCCGACGAAATGCGGCGCGCTCGAACCGTCCCAGCCGGCTGCCTTGTCGGCCAACTCGCCGTGATACGGGCTGTAGCCGACATTGGTGAGCCAGCTCTGCCCGTCGGCCCAGAGCAGCAGACTCATCTCGTCGGCGAGCTTGTGCGCGTGACCGGCGAAGTTCGACCATGGCACCACCGTCTGCGCGAGCGTGGTGCGGCCGCTGGCCGTACGTGCGTCCCACCAAGCCGCATAACCACTGACCGGACGAAGCAGGCTCGCTGGCGCCCGGGTGTAGGCCGCGTCGGGCAGTGCGCCGGTGCCCAGGCCCCGCACCGGCAACGCCCAAGGCATGCTCAATGTGTTGCCGAACATCGGCAGCGTGCGATCGGGCCGCTCCAGGAAGCGGAAGAACGCCAGCGCTCCTTGCTGTTTCGCGATCCATTCCTGCGGCATCGGCGCGCCGCGCAACTCGTGCAGTTCGCGCACGTATGAAAGCAGGCGCAAGCCGGAGAAGTGATAGCCGGCGCTGTGCTCCAGCACCACGCCTTCGTCGCTCACGTAGAAGCGCATCTGCTCGGCGAGCCGCTCGAGTGCCGTGCGTGCGAAGCGCGCGCTGTCGGGCAGTTGCGGAAACGCCGTGGCGATCTGCAGCAGACCGATGTTCTGCATCACGCCGTGGTTCGACACACCGACGAACGCGGCGGGCCGTGCCAGGAGTTCGGCCGTGCGGGAAGCGTGCTGCAGGATGCGCACGGCGATGGCCGGATCGAAATTCTTGCGGACGCGATAGACGCGCCACAAGCGGGTCAGCACGCTGACCCGAGCAGCCAGCGAGTTGGTTGCCCAGATCGAGGCGCGCGGCAGCCACAAGCCCGCCTCGAAGTCGATGAAATTCACCGCGTGGCTCAGCGCCGCTTCGAAGTACGGCTCGCGCTTGGTGAGTTCGTAGGCGCGCAGCAGCCAGTCGGGCCCGGTCCATGCCGCGCTCAGAAACTGCACGACGTCGGAGCCTTTGGCAAGGTCGTCTGGGGCGAACTGCGGCGTGACGTCGATCGGGCCGAACAGCGGGTACTCGAACCGCCCGGCGAGATACCCGTCGGCCAGGGCGATCGTGCGTTCGCCTGCGATCGGGTTGTCGCTCGTGAGCGACTGCTCGGCGATCGCGGCGAGCACTTCGTCGGCGGGCGTTTCGCGATGCGCCTGCACCGCGGCCGGATCGACACGCAGCGGGGTGAGCCAGTAACGCAGCGCAACCGCTGACCAGATCGCCGCCAGCGTTGCCGCGGCGATCAGCGGTGCCAGCAGCCAGCCGAGCAGGCGCCGCTTACTCACCCGTTGCACGCAGATCGCATTAAGGGGCGCGAACCAGCAGCCGCACCAGATCGCGCACGTCGGCGAGGTTCTCCAGCGCGTCGACCGTGCGGATCACCTCGTTCGCCCGCGCTTCGCTGCCCGCACCGAACGCGAGCCGCCAGCAGCGATGGAACTTCGCCAGATGCTGCTCGCGCGAGAGCGGATTGTCGGGATGGCCGATCGCGGCGACGATGATCCGATCCCACTCCCAGCCGTCTTTGAGGCGGATGCGGAAGCGCTGCGGCCACAGCGCGTTCACGTCAGGGTTGGCGTCCTGGTGGACGGCGATGCGCGCGGCCAGCGCGTGCACGGCCGGGTCGGCCAGATGCTCGGCTGCGAACGACTCCTGCACCACTTCGCCGCGCAGAATCTCGGTGGCCATGACGAACGCGATGCACAGCTTGGCGTAATTCGGCGCCGGATTGGGAACGTCGGGCCGGCCGCAGAGACGATGCGCGAGCGGCGGTACCCAGCCTTCGATCGATTCGACGTCGGCCGCGGTGAACGGATGCTCCTTGCGCGCGCGTTGCACCGCGTCGATCGCCGCGTGCGTGAGGCGTCCGCTCGGAAAGGGCTTGTGCGAAAGCCGCGTGATCTGCCAGGCCTGGCCCAGTTGCGCCCACCACGTCGGCACGTCCGATTGCGGCTCGATCAGCTTGTAGTAGCCGTACATGCCATCGAGCACGTTGTGCGGTCCGGTGAGCCCGGCGCGCGCCAGATCGACTGCGCTCAGCCCCGCGCGGCCGTTGAAGCCCACCTGCAGGCCCAGCACCATCGAGCCTTCGACGTGCGCCTGCATCGTGCCGGAGGTCTGGCCGTACAGAATGCCGAAGGCGTTGAGCAGGGTGGGCACATCGAGCTGCTCGACCGCGCCGATCGCGCCCACCACACCGAATCCGCCCGCGGTGGCCGGTCGGAAGAATCGCATCACCGACTTCGATGCAGCGCCGATCATCGAGGCGACTTCCACCCCCATCACCGTGCCCAGCAGCAGATCGCGGCCGGTGGCCGTGCGACCCTGGGCAGAGCGCCGCTCGCAGTGTGCGATCAGCCCGGAGAGCATCGTCGCCATCGGATGCACCACTGCGGGCTCGTGCACGCAGTCGTACTCCAGCGCGTGAATGCAGTAGCCGTTGACCACTGATGCGTTCGGTGCGGAAAGCCGCTCACCGAACAGCCATGCGGTGGCCTGGTCGCCCGCACCCCAGTCCTTGGCGGTGGCGATCAGCTCGCGCACGCGCGGACCGCTCGCCGCGCCGGCCACGCCTACGCCGATGGTGTCGAGCAGGAAGGTTTTCGCGGTATCGAGCGCAGCCTTGGGCAACTGCTCGAAGCGGGTGCTCGCCACCAGTTCGGCAAGCGGAACGATCGGATCGCTCATGGTCGCAGGGATTAGAGTCAAAACGCCGGCCGAGCATACTGCATGCAGGCGTGGGCGACGATTGCAGTAAGCTTCTTCGGCACGATCAACCGGCCTATCTCTCATGCGCGTTCAAACCGAAACCCGTGTCGCGCTGCCACACGGCATCGCCATCCACGCGGTGGACTGGGCCGGTGCGGCGCCGACGGTGGTGCTGATCCATCCGAATCGCACCTCCAATCGCGTGTGGGATCACACCGTCGCAGCGAGCCGTGTGCCGAATCGATTCGTCGCACCAGCGCTGCGTGGTCACGGGCTGTCCGACTATCCGGCGCAGGGCTACCGGCTCACCGATCATCGTGACGACCTGCTCGCGTTCGTTGCCGCGCAGTTCCCCGCGCCGGTGATCCTCGTCGGCCAGGCTACCGGCGCAATCCTCGCTTTGATGATCGCGCACGCGCGGCCGGATCTGGTGCGTGCGGTGGTGGCGGCCAACCCCGCGCTGGCGATTCCGAGCGCAGTCAACGATCTGGTGCAAACGCAGGTGCGCGCCCACGCCTCGTTCACCAGTCGCGACGAGGCGCGCGCGGCACTGCCGTTCTCCTCGCGCTGGTCGGATGCGGTGATCGAGCATTATCTCGATCACGCGCTTGAGCCGTTCACGCCAAGCGTGCCCGAAGGTGGTGGCGCTGGTGGAGGCGCGGCCCGGGTCAACTATCGCTGGCGTTACGCCCCGCACGGTGTCGCCGAGTGCGAAGCCGATCTGATGCACGACTACAGCGCATCGATACGCACCGACAGACCCACGCTGCTATTCGGCGGTGCGCAGGCCACGGTGCTGTCGCCTGCGATCATCGACCGCGTCGCGACACTGCTGCCCAATCATCGGCGCGCGATACTGGCCGATGCCGATCATCGTTTATGTCAGGACAATCCCGCGGGGTTTGCCGCCCTGATCGACCCGTTCATCAAGGAGCACAGCGTATGAGTGCAGCTTCGCCCGATCCTCGCAGCCCGTTGCGTGCGCGCGCCGCGCAGTTCCTGCTCGATGGTCATCGTGATCGCAAGTCGTTCGTGCCGTTACCGGCGGAACTGTTGCCCAGCTCGGTTGCCGATGCGTACGCGATGCAAGACGTGTTCACCGCACTCAAAGCGAAGCAGCTCGACACCACCATCGCCGGCTACAAGATCGCGCTCACCACGCCGACGATGCGAAAGTTCACCGGTTTCAACGACTCGATCGGCGGCACGCTGCTCGCGGCGCAGGTACTGCAATCGCCGGCACGCGTGACGGCGCGCGACTACGGGCGGCTGATCATCGAGTCCGAGATCGCGTTCGAGATGGGCGATGACGCCGACATTCGTGCCAAACCCTATGACCGCGAGTCGATCGCGCCGCTGGTTGCGGCGGTGATGCCCGCATTCGAGATCGCCGATGATCGCGCCGCCAACTACGACCACCTCGCGGCGAACATCCTGTCGCTCATCGTCGACAACGCCTGGAATGAAGGCGCGGTGCTTGGTGCACCGATTCGCGACTGGCGGCACATCGACCTCGCGGCGGTGCGTGGCGCGGTGAGCATCAACGGCAAGCCGAGCGGCGAAGGATTCGGGCGTGACGTGCTCGGCCATCCGCTGGAGGCGCTCGCGTGGATTGCAAATCGCCTCATCGAGCGCGGGCGGGCATTGCTGCGCGGTCAGGTCGTCATCACCGGCAGTCTGGTGGTGTCCAAGTTTCTGCAGCCGGGTGACACGGTGAGTTTCGCGGTCGACGCGCTGGGCTCAGTGGAGCTCCTCGTCGAGTAGAGGGAGGGCGAGGGGAGGGAGAGCGCCCAACACAATCGGCGCACAAGCTGCGCCGGATACTAGGCCCCCTCCCTTTCTAGCCGCGTAGCGGCGCGAGTAGAGGGAGGGCGAGGGGAGGGAGAGCGCCCAACACAATCGGCGCACAAGCTGCGCCGCAAACTAGGCTCCCTCCCTTTCTAGCCGCGTAGCGGCGCGAGTAGAGGGAGGGCGGGGGGC
>CADECO010000361.1:3531-6024 GCA_902825905.1 uncultured beta proteobacterium | reverse complement strand
AACGGCGCGACGATCGACAGCAGCGTCTCGGGTTCGACCACGCTGTCGGAGTCGATCGTGACGATCACTTCGCCGGTGGCGCGCTCGATGCCGGCCGTCAGCGCGGCGCGTTTGCCGCGGTTGGCGTCGAACCGGATAGCGGTAACCAGGCTGGGATAGCGCGCGGCGGCAAGCTCGATGTAGTGCCAGGTCCGATCGCTGCTGCCATCGTCGACGGCGATGATCTGCAGCCGATCGCGCGGATAGCTCGCCTGCACGCACGATTCGATGGTCTTCTCGACCAGCGCGCCCTCGTTATAGGCCGGGATCACGATCGTCAGCCGTGGGGAGTCGGCAAGGCTCGTCGGCGGCACGGGCTTGTAGCGCGCCCACAGGAACGTGCGCAGCGTCATGAGCAACGCGCTCAGCACGATCCAGCCGATACCCGCATACCAGAGCGCTGTTTGCACCGGCGCGTCACTGGCCTCGATTCCGTCGGCATCGACGATGCGGGTGTGGACGCCGTAGGCGACGAGCAGCCAGATCGAAGCGATGATTGCCACCAGCAGCACGATGTCGATCAATCGGCCACCGAGCCACGTGGGCTTGGCGAGAGATGCCGGCGCAGCGAGGCGAGCACTAGCGGGCGCACGCAATGTTTTCATGGGATGACCCCTGGGGAGGACTGCGAACGTTGCGCGCACCGTCAGGCAAGCGCCTTCAGGTACATGACAACAACAGCGCATCAGGTTACGCAGAGGTGGCCGTGCTGAGAGGTGCCGCGGGTAACGAACTCGCAGTGCCGATGGTCACCGCGTTGCCGGAACTGACGCGCCGGCTGACGTGGACTGACGGGGGATGACGTAGCAGCTCGGTGGAATCGAGCGTGCGAGGGTGCGAACTTTCCGGCGCAATCGCGCGATTTGTTCTACTTGTTGCGCAGTGCCTTGATCGCCAGCTCGGTGCGCGTGCGCGCGTGGAACTTTTCCATGATGCGGCTGACGTAGTTCTTCACCGTGCCTTCTGCGAGAAACACCGTGCTGGCGATTTCCTTGTTGCTCTTACCCTCGGCGATCAACGCGAGGATGCGTGTTTCGCGCCGGGTGAGCGCATCGGGGCCGGCGTCATCATCATCGTCCGGGCGCGCGGTCTGATGCGCGGCGCCACTCGACGTTTCGTTGGTCTGCCCCGGACTCGCTGGCACACCGCCCGCACTCGGCATGCGCCGGAACTGGTCCATCACCTTGCGCGCGATATGCGGCGCGAGGCGTGATTCGCCACGATGCACACCACGAATCGTCTCGAGGATCTCGGTTTCCAACGCGTCCTTGAGGAGATACGCCTGCGCCCCGGCGCGGATCGCGTCGAACACCAGTTCGTCGGTATCGAAGGTGGTGAGCACCACGACCTGCGTGCCGGGAAACTGGGCAGTGATCTCGCGCGTGGCCGCCACGCCGCCGATCGGGGTCATCTGCAGATCCATCAGCACGACGTCGGGCCGTTGCGCGCGCACCAGTTCGATGGCCTCGCCGCCGTCAGCGGCCTGCCCGACCACTTCGATATCGGCTTCGGCCCCGAGCATGAGCGACAATCCGCGTCGGATGACCGGCTGGTCATCGACGACAATGACGCGTACGGGTCGCGTGCTCGTGGGCATGGCTGTCGCGAAGAGTGGGTCGGTGAGATCGGTCACGGAGTCGTTCAGCAAGATCTTACCGCGCGCCACAGGCCACGGCCGGTTTGCAGGAAACCTCGAATGCTGAGCGCCGCACCCGCTAACGTCGAGAATCACCCGTCACGATCTCCCATGACCTTCGTCACTTTTCGCCGCTGAAACGCCTGTGCTCTCGGTCCGGTTTGCCCGCCTCGATCCACGCCGATCGCTCGCTGCCGCCATCGGCTGGACGTTGAGCGTGCTGTTTCTGGCCGGCGCCTACAGCGCAAGCCACTGGGTCGGTGAGCTGGCCCGCGGTCGGCTCGAGGCGCAAAGCGGCAGCCTCTATCAGCAGTACGCGCTGCAGATCTCCAACGTGCTCGACACCAACCTCTACGATCGCCTGCAGTGGATACGCGCCACCGCGAGCATGTTCAGCGGGCAGGACGCCACCTACAACGTGCCCCGCCAGCGCGCGCTGCTCGAACGGTTGCAGGCCACGCTGCCGGAGTTCGAGTGGGTGGGATACGCCGATGCGAACGGTATGGTGCACGCAGCCACCGATCGGGTGCTGGAATCGCAAAGCGTCAAGCAGACGAAATGGTTCAACGAAGCGCTCCGTAATTCCTGGATCGGCGACGTATACGGGGGCGCCCAGAACGGCAAGCCATCAAACAGTACCGAGCGCGCCGATGCCGATCGTGTGATCGATGTGACCGCACCGGTGCGCGACGCCGACAACGGTGTGATCGGCGTGATCGGCGCTCAGCTCGCCTGGAGCTGGATCGCCAGGCTCGAAGGCAGTCTGATCGAAGGACTCAAGACCGGCCGACCGATCGAATCGCTGATCGTCGATCGCG
>CADECO010000361.1:0-3431 GCA_902825905.1 uncultured beta proteobacterium | reverse complement strand
CTGATCGAAGGACTCAAGACCGGCCGACCGATCGAATCGCTGATCGTCGATCGCGACGGCCTGGTGCTGCTCGGCCCGGGCTCGCTCGCCGGAACGAAGATCGACCTCCCCGGCAAACGGGCGATCGGTTCAGTCGGCCACGAGGTCTACCGCTGGCCCGACGGCATAGACTATGTCGCCGGGTACGCCGTGAGCGATGGCGTCGGCACGTTTCCGGGCCTGGGGTGGACCGTGTGGGTGCGCGAACCGACCGGCAGCGCGTTCGCCGATGCGCGGGCGCTCGAGCGGCGCATCTTCCTGGGCATGCTGCTGCTCGGCCTGATCGGCGCCGCGGGCAGCCTGGTCGTCACCAGGCGATTGACCCGCGAGCTCTCGACCATCGCACGCTCAGCGGACGACATTCGCGCCGGCAGGGCGACCGCCCTCGTGGTGCCGCCCGGTGAAGACGAAGCCGCGCGCATCGGGCATTCGCTGCGCTCCCTCGTCGACAGCCTGCAGAGCGAGCGCACCGCATTGCAGTCGCTCAACGCCGAACTCGATGCGCGGGTCGCGGCACGCACGCGCGCGGTCGAACGGATGAGCGAAGAGAACAAGTACGCCGCGATCGTGCGCGAGCGGCTGCGCATGGCGCGCGATCTGCACGACACGCTGGCCCATTCGATGATGGCGCTGCTCACCGAGATCCGGCTGCTGCGCAAACTCGCCGATACCAATCCGGCCGCGCTGCGTGACGAGCTCACCAACGCCGAGGCGGTGGCCAAGGCCGGGCTGGAGGAGGCACGCGCGGCGATCACCGCGCTACGCCACAACGCCGTGCGCGACATCGGCCTGGGCGCCTCGATCGCCCAGCTGCTCAAACGCTTCGAGGAGCGCAAGGGCATCACGGTGGAATTTCGGGCCGACAGTCGAGCCGAGTCGCTCGCCGATTCGCGCGCCGAAATCGTGTTTCGCATCTGCGAAGAAGCACTGCGCAACATCGAGCAGCATGCACGCGCCGGCCGCGTGCAGGCCTCGGCCACCGTCGAACCGGCCCGCGGAGTCGACTCCGGCGAAGTGCTGGTGGTCACGCTTGCCGATGACGGCGTAGGCTTCGAACTCGACGCCGCGCGACCCGGACACTACGGCGTGCACGGCATGCGCGAGCAGGCCGAGATCATCGGTGCCTCGCTCGCGGTGCAGAGCGCGCCCGGCGAAGGTACCCGCATCACGGTGCGCATGCCGTTTTGATGTTGCCGTTCTGATGTTTCGGCGCGACTCGCCCACCCAGGGTTGGTGATTCGCACCTACGGTTCGGTCAACCACGCCTGGATCGATGCCTGCACCCGAGGCTGCGCGAACAGATTGGAGTGGTGCATGCCCAGCGCACTCTCGATCTGCACTTGCGCGGGCGGCTTGAAGGTCGAGTCCGGCGGCCGGAAGACGAGCACCCGGCCGGGCGATACGAAATCGGGCAACCGCGCGAGCTCGTCGCCGGAACGGGCAATGCCCCAGGTGTGCGCCGTGTTCACCACCAGATCGTTGGCCGCGCCGAACAGCTCGTCGGCGAGCGCATCGATGCCGGTCTGCGCCGCGGTGTGCAGCATCTTCTTGAGATTGGGAACCAGCGCGGTGGGCTCGAACTCCGCGCACACGATGCCGTACCGCAACCTGGAGCGATCGACCTTGGCCTGCTGCAACCGGCTGAGGAAGCTCCTGGCGTCGCCGAGCGACTCGGGGTTCTGCGCCAGCAGTCCGGGCACATCACTCATGACGCCGCGCACCGCCAGCTGAGCGAGCAATCCGGCGAGCCGGCCGAGCAACTCGGCGCCCGACACACCGGTGACGTTCACCAGCAGATCGGCGAACGTGCCCCAGTTGCGCGGATTGGCCAGATCGGTCCCGCAGTTCGGCGTACCGATGAAGATCAGATTGCGAACCGCGGCGCCATGCCCCAGCAACTCGCACAACGAGCGCGCGACCAGGCCACCGCGGCTATGGCAAATCACATCGAGCGCGCCATTCCGGAGCAACGCGGGATCCAGCGTTCGCAGTTCCTCGATCAGCAGCCTGGCGTTGTCCTCGGGCGTCTTCGACAGCGTCCAGTGATCGAAGGCGAGCACCGCACCGTAGTTCTGGCGCGCCCAGCGGATGAACTGCGCACCGAACCCCTCCACCGGCGAGGCGCTCTTGCTGAACGTGCCATGCACGAACAGCAGCGCACGCCGCTTTTGCGCCAGCGCGGTGGCGATCGAGTCGCGGGTCGCCGCTTGCAACTGCTTGGCCTCCGCGCCCAGCACCGAAAGCAGCCCTTCGGTCTTGACCTGTTCGCGATCGTATTCGCGCACCAAGCCCAGCACTCCCTCGGAGAAGCCACTCAACATCCAGCGGCCGATCACGCGAACCACGCCGCGCTTACTAGGCAGCGCACTCCGCAAGCGTTCGTCGAGGAGCAACGCCGAGATCTTCGAACCGGGCAGCCCATCGGCACCCGCCGAGGCGCCGCGATTGCCGCCTGCGCCCCCGCCCCGCACTCGCCAGCGGCGCAGTCCGCCATCCTCGATCAGCTCCAGCTCGATCGCGTCTTTGGGCTGGGGCTCGCCGCCGCGCTGCACGGCGGCGGCCGAGCGCCAGTTCGGGCCGCGCACCCAGTCGGTGAGAACGTGATCTGGGGCGTGCAGATAAGGCACGGCCATCGGCTTGCTGACCGGTCGCGGTCGCGATGCCGAACCCGCTGTCGCGGCCACGGCACTGCTCGGGCGTCCTGCGCGCCGGCTCGAGCGCATCCCACGGGCCTCCTCGGGTGCGGCCTCAGCGCTGCGCGCGACGCCCCCCGCCAACGCCTGGAACAGCTCTTCGGTGGGATCGCCGTAGAGCACCAGACTCGCCCAACCCAATCCGGCCCAGACCAGATCCTGCGTACTCGATTCGCCGCCGCGCGTTGCCTCGCCGTAGGCGAGCTGGCGCGCGCTCACCTTGGCGCGGCGCAACGCCTCACCCAGCGTCGTGCGATCGGACAGCAGGCACTTGTAGAACTGCAGCGCGATGTGCTGGGCCAGTTGATCGTCGATCGGCCAAAGCGGCGCGACGTATGCCGCCACGCCCTGATTGATGAATGCGGTAGCCAGACCGAAGACGTTGCCCTGATAAGTGCGCACCGGGCGCCCGGCATCCATGCCCGCCTCGCAGGCGTTGGCGAACACCAGCCATGGCGGCGAGGGGTGCTCGGCCAGCGTGTTGCGGATTTCGAGCGACCACAACTCGCCGTCGCTCAACAGCCATGCACTGGTCTCGGGATCGTCGGCACGGAACAGGCCATGGCCGGCGAAGTGCACGATGTCGTAGCCGCCGTCGCGCAGCAGCGCGCGCAATTCGGTGCCGGTGAGCCGGCAGTGGATCCGCGTATCGCGCGCGCGATCGAAATCGATGATGCTGCCGGTCTCCTGGCAGGTTTG
>CADECO010000360.1:4593-6037 GCA_902825905.1 uncultured beta proteobacterium | reverse complement strand
GCGATGTTCGCGCTGTACGAGCGCGACGCCAAAGGCAGCGGCAAGGGACAGTTCATCGATCTGTCGATCTACGAGCCGATCTTCGCGCTGCTCGGCTATCAACCCACGGTGTTCGATCAGCTCGGCATCATCCAGAACCGCACCGGCAACCGCTCGGTCAGCAACGCCCCGCGCAACGCGTACAAGACGCGCGACGGACGCTGGGTGGCATTGTCGGCTGCAGCACCGACGATCCGCGATCGCGTGTTGACGTTGACGGGTGGACCGGCGTTTGCGGCCGATCCGCGCTTCGCCACCGCGGCGGGGCGCCTGCAGCATAACGACGAGATCGACGCGACCGTCGGCGGCTGGATCGCCCGTCACGACCTGAGCGAGGTGATCGCCGCATTCGAGCGTGTCGAAGCCGCGATCGCGCCGGTGTACGACGTCGAACAGATCTTCGCCGACCCGCAATATCAAGCGCGCGCAGACATCATCGAAGTGCCCGACGACGAGCTGGGCAAGCTCAAGATGCAGAACGTGTTTCCGTTCATGTCGCGCACGCCTGGTGAAGTGCGCCACGCCGGCCCGCACCTGGGCGCGCACAACGAAGAAGTGCTGTGCGGCGAGCTGGGCCTGTCGCGCGAGGAGCTGGCTACGCTCAAAGCGCAGGGCGTCATATGAAATTGAGTACAGCGTGAGTACGGCGCCGAACGGGCCGCGTGAATGGGATCGCTACATCGGCGATGACGACCGCGCGGTGATCACGCGTGCCCAGTTCGGCCAGCGCATGGGGTTCGGCGAGCGTCCGGCGTTGCTCGCGATCGATTGCCAGCGATACATGGTCGGCGAGCGCGGCATCGATGATCCACGCTATCCGTCGAGTTGCGGCGAAATCGGCTGGGCCGCAATCGATCAGGCGGTGCGCTTAGCGCGCGCTGCGCGGGCCGCGCAGGCCCCGGTTTTCTTTACCCGCTTCGTGCTCGACCCCACCGGCGCCGACATCGGCGTGTACGGCCGCAAGCGCAAGCTGCTGCAAAGCCCGTACTGGTGTCTGGAGGGCACACCGGGCGCCGAGCTGGTACCCGAGCTCGGCCCCGAGCCGGGCGATATCGTCTTCGTGAAGAAGAAGCCGAGCGGGTTCTTCGGCACGCCGCTGCTCGCCTATCTGGTCGACCGGCAGATCGACACGCTCATCGTCTGCGGCGGGGCGACGAGCAACTGCATCCGCGCGACGGTGTTCGATGCATCGTCGTACAACTTCCGCACGATCGTGGCGCGCGAAGCGGTGTTCGATCGCATCCCGGTCTCGCACGCGATCAGTCTGTTCGACATGGACCGCCAGTTCGCCGATGTCGTCGATTGCGACGAGATCGAGCGATATCTCGGAGCCCTGGGCGCGCGCTGACGCGTGTGGCCACTCGCGCGGGCCGACCGGTCAACGGCCCAACTCCGCTGGCCCCCG
>CADECO010000360.1:0-4583 GCA_902825905.1 uncultured beta proteobacterium | reverse complement strand
TGTCGTCGATTGCGATGAAATCGTGCGGTACTTCGCGGCGCTGCGCACGCGCTGACGCGAGCGGTTTCGCAACTACGCGGTCCGGGCCGCCGCGGAGGACATGACGCGAGTCATGGGGAAGTCGTGTGCACGCACACCACGACGTGCTGACGCTCGACTCTGCTCGCGCGCACCGTGTATCGCTAGCATGCTCTCGTCGATCAACGGGAATCGGGGGTGTGCGATGAGGACTATCCAATGGACATGCGGAGCGTTCGTGGCCATCGTTGCGACCCTGGGCACTGCTGGGTGCGCCGGCGGCGGATCCGGCAGCGACGAGCCTTCGGCACCTCCCGCGCAGGCGCCGATTGTGCAGCCCGCTGTGCCCGCCAATTACCAAGCAGCGTACAGCGCCCTTGCTGAGGCGATCGAGCGCTTCGATGCGCGGCTTAATCGCGAATCGAACGGCACTCGCCATCCGGTCGTGCACGGCGCGAACCTGTTTCTTGCGAACTGCCATCGCGGCGAGGAGCTGCTGGCGCCACAAGCGATCGGCGGCGTCGCGCTGGTGCTGGACCAGTTCCAGCGCCTGGGCATCCAGGGCGTGACGATCGCGCTCAACTATCCGCTCGTCATGCCGGACTTTCCGAGCGCGGGCACGTCGCGAGCGGGCGAGTACTGGAGCTTTTATGAACGAGTAGCCGCCGAGGTGCGTGCCCGCGGCATGAAACTCAACATCGAAAGCGGCGTCATGTTCGGCTCCGGCGGATTCACGCCGCTCCCGGTGGCAAGCTACTACGCGGCGGTCCGGGGGCGCGTCGATCCGCTGCAGGCGTACACACAAGGTCGGATTTACGTGCTGAGCGAGATCGCGCGGCGCTTGCGTCCCGACTCCCTCGCGTTCGGTGCCGAGCCTGACGTGGCCGCCTCGCTCGTCGGCCTGCCGCAGATCGCGGATCCAGCGTTCAATCAATCGTTCGCCACCCAGGTCGTGCAGGCGCTGAAACCCATTTCGCCGGCGACGAGCCTCGCCACGGGTGTGGGTACCTGGCTGCCCAACGCCGCGGAGTTAGTCGAGCGTTACGGCAGCGTCGCACAGCTCGATCATATCGATCTGCA
The DNA here is from genome assembly GCA_902825905.1 of uncultured beta proteobacterium. Taxonomy (GTDB): domain Bacteria; phylum Pseudomonadota; class Gammaproteobacteria; order Burkholderiales; family SG8-39; genus CADEDU01. The sequence goes on along the minus strand of CADECO010000360.1, from coordinate 3,485 downwards.
TATCTATCCGGTCCATTCGGGCATGCTCGATCGAGCGAGCGACCTCGCGCGCCAGGCACACGCACTTGGCAAGCGGGTGTTCGTGAGCGAAGCGTGGCTGTACAAGGAGCATCGTGCGCAACTGGGCAGTGGTGACGTGTGGGCCGAAGTGCTTTCGCGCAACGTCTACGACTTCTGGGAACCGCTCGATGTACGGTTTCACGAGGTGCTGATCAAGTGGGTCATGTCGAGCGCGTCGACTACGTGGCGCCATTCACCTCGATCCACTACTTTGCGTACCTCCCCGCCGATACAACCACGCTCGGCTTGACACCCGCGGAGCGCAATCGCCAACATGCCGAGCGCGCCCTTCAGGTGATCCTCGCCAACGCTCGCGATCTCAATGCAGCCACCTTCACTGGAACCGCGCGCGCATATCGGAACCTCATTCTCAATGGACCGCGCTAAAGCCGCCAGGCAGGCGATCGAGCCCGATCTCATCCGCGTGTTCCGGCTCTTCATGGTGGCGCAAGTCGTCGTGCTGACGTTGTGGGCGTGGGTGCAATCGCTCCAACCCGAGCCGCCGCTCTCGCCGTATCAGTGGCTCGCGGTGATCGTTCCCGCTCTCCTGGTGTTCTATTTCAGCTGGACTGGTGGAGCGAGCCGGATGGGCCATGCCTATCTCCCGGTCGCGCTCATCGCCGCGGCGGCCGGACAGCTCGTCGTGTACGCAGCGATCGTTCGGATGCGCATGGCCCACGGTATCGCCGGCGATGCGCTGCTGCGCGATGCTTGGCTGCTCATCGTCGCGCTGCTGCTGCCGTCCATTCTCGTCGCATGGCAGTACGGATTGCGGGCGGTGGTGCTTTTCTGCGTTGCAACCGTGTTGCTCGACGTACTCCTGCTGCTGCCGACCGCGTCGCAGGGCGGGCCGCGTCCGGCGACCATCGTCGACTGGTCGCCCCACACCGTGCGCAGCGCGAAGCGCTTGCCGAGGCGAACCAGCGACTGGCGCGTCAGGCGGTTACGCTCGAGCAACTGGCGGTGAGCCGAGAGCGCAACCGGCTGGCGCGTGAACTGCACGACACGCTCGCCCACACGCTGAGCGGATTGGCGATCCAGCTCGAGGCGATCAACTCGCTCTGGGCGACCAACCTCGAGCATGCACGAGCCCTGCTTGGTGAGGCACTGGCCGGGACGCGCAGCGGTCTGCGCGAATCACGCCGTGCAATCCAGGCATTGCGCGCCACGCCGCTGGCGGCGCTTGGACTGGTGAACGCGTTGCGTGAGCTGTCTCAGTCTGCAGCCGATCGCGCGGGCGTGACCCTGCGGCTCGATCTGCCGGAGTCGATCGAACTGTCCGGGCGCGACGCCGAACAGACGATCTACCGGGTGGCCGAGGAGGCAAGTGCCAATGTCGTGCGCCATGCGAACGCCAGCACCCTGCACGTTCGTCTCGACACCAGTGATGCGCCGACGTTGACCATCACCGACGACGGTAGTGGATTCGATCCGACGCAGGTCGACGGCTCGAGCCATTTCGGGCTGCGCGGCATGCGCGAACGCGCCGCGTTGGCCGGCGGCGCACTTGCAGTGCAGAGCACCCCGGGCGGCGGAACGACATTGCGGCTCATCGTGCCGAGGGAATCATGATTCGCGTGCTCATCTGCGATGACCAGCACGTGGTGTGCGAAGGGCTGCGCGCGATCTTGAGCACCGTCGGAACAATCGAGATCGTTGGCGTGGCGCACGACGGTGCCGAAGCCGTGCACAAGACCGCGCAAACGCACCCCGATCTCGTGCTGATGGACCTCAACATGCCCAAGCAGAACGGCATCGTTGCAACGCGAACGATCCGCACGCAGTTTCCGGATGTGCGCGTGCTGGTGTTGACCACGTACGAGACCGACGAGTGGCTGTTCGACGCGGTGCGGGCGGGCGCCTCGGGCTATCTGTTGAAGGACTCGACGCGCGAGGAGCTGGTCGCTGCCATCGAGGGCACGATGGCCGGCAAGACGTATGTCGATCCGAGTGTCGCCGGCCGTCTGCTCGGGCAGATCGCCAAAGGCAGCACTGCACCGACCACCGTCGATCTCGGCGAGCTGACCGATCGCGAACGCGAAGTGCTTCGCCTGCTCGGACGCGGGCTGGCGAATCCCGAGATCGCCGCGACGTTGCACTTGTCGGAAGGCACCGTACGCAACTACGTGAGCGCGATCCTGCAGAAGCTGGGCGTCGACGATCGCACGCAGGCGGCGCTGATTGCCGTGCGTGCGGGGCTGAGCTGAATGTCGGGGACCCGCCCCGGACGGTGGCTTCGCACCCCCAGTACTTCCGTACTGATACTTGCGCAGTAGGCGTGCCGTCCTGATCCGCGGCAATTTCCTCGCCGCATCAACCGGATAGCCCTTGCCTGGCGGTCGCGACGCGGCCTTGCCCCGGTACCTCTGCACGATTTCGTCGATCGCACGGTCACTCAACAATTCGCTGCATCAACTGCTCGTCGGTTGATTCCCGTGTCGCCTCCAGGCGGCATCTCCGGTCGCATCGAATTTGTTCATGAGGGTCTTGCCATGTTGCGAAACACGCTGCTTGCACTGTGCACTGTATCGACATTCACCACGGCACCGCACGCGTTCGGTCAGGAACCCTGGCCAAGCAAACCGGTCACGATGATCGCGCCGTTCCCGGCAGGTTCGGGCTCGACCGACACGGTCGCCCGCTTGATGGCCGACAAGCTCCGTGACATGTGGGGCCAGGCGGTGGTGGTGCAGAACGTTCCCGGTGCGGCGGGCTCGGTCGGCATCGCGCGATTGGCTAAATCGCCCAAGGATGGCTACACGATCGCGACCTCGGGTGATGCGGCAATCGTCGTCAATATCAGCCTGTACAAAACGCTTGCCTACGATCCGATCAAGGACCTGGTGCCGATCGCGCTGGTGGGCCGCACCCCGAACCTGCTCGGGGTCAAGCCGGCCAAGGGCTCGCAATCGCTCAAGGAGCTGGTCGAGACTGCACGCGCAAAGCCTGGCAACTTTTCATTCACCAGCAACGGCTACGGCACCTCGCAGCACATGGCGATCGAGCAGCTCAAACTGCACGCCAAGATCGAAGTGCTGCACGCCCCTGATCCGAAGGTAGGGTTGAAGAACATCATCGGCGGACATGTCGACGCGGGCTTCCAGAACATCACGGTCGCGCTGCCGCAGGTGCGCGCCGGTGCTTTGCGCGCCATTGCCCAGACTGGCCGCGCGCGCTCGCCGATGGTGCCCGACGTGCCGACAGTCGCCGAACTCGGTTTCCCCGGCTTCGAGGCCGTTGCGTGGGCCGGCCTGTTCGCACCAGTCGGCACGCCTGAAGCGATCGTCCGCAGAATCGCCGCCGATGCGCAAACGGCTTTGGCCGACCCGGCGTTTCGCAGCCGCCTCACCGATCTGGGCGTCGAGATTGCCGAGCCAGGCACACCCGAATCGTTCGCCGCGTTCATCGCGAAGGAGATTCCGCGC
>CADECO010000359.1:0-6089 GCA_902825905.1 uncultured beta proteobacterium | reverse complement strand
CGCGCGATTTGCAGGTGTTGCCGCGCCATCGCGTGGCTGATCGACTGTTGGGTTATGGACAGTGACACAGTCTCGCGTCAGTGTTGTCACTGTTTCGCATCGGTCGCCACAAGACCGTTATTCACACTGCCTGCGGAAGCTCACGACCCCATGCGCGAGGAGTTTGCCGTCCTCCTCGGGCGCGGACCGTCGCTACACGATCGCCATGCCCACAGCCTCTACCACCTCACAGGACGCCTCCCGTTGCGCTGCCGTGCCCGGCGAGACGTTAGCGCAGGTCAATGAGATGTGTCGCACTGCGCTTGGCTTGTTGCGCGAAGGCGAGCAGGCCGACGCACGAACACTCCTTGGCCAGGCAATTGCCGCAATCAGAACCGAGGGTGACCCGATGCTGGAGCAACTGCTCGACGCAGCGGAGCGAGTCGCTTCGGTATGCACCGCCTTGCAGGAAAACGTGGCACGCAACCGCCAGTCGCTCAGCGAGTCGCAGGATCGCGCGCAGAAGGTGATCGAGCGACTGCAGAGTCTGCTGGAACTCGTCGTCGATGCCACCGCGCACTCGGCGGGAGACGAACCCCGTCCACACATCGACGCGCCAGAGTCTTCCCGTCCGGAACCCGCAACCTCGGACGTGCGCGATCGTCTCGACCTGGACGCCGCCGACACACAAGCCGCGGGCGAACTCGCCAAGGACAACCGTGCCGACGCGCCCGCGATCAATGTCTACTTCCTGCGTCCGTTTCAGGTGGACGTGAACGACACCCCGATCGAGCACTGGCCGAACTGCAAGGCCAAGACGATCTTCAAGCACCTGGTGCTCACGCGCGATCGGCCTGCGACCCGCGACTATCTGATGGAACTGTTCTGGCCGGACGCCGAACCGGAGGCCGCGCGCGTCAATCTCAACGTCGCGCTCTACAACATCCGCTCGGCGTTGCGCAGGATCGATCCGACCTTCCCGTTCGTCATCCACGACGGCGGGCACTACTCGCTCAATCGCGGCCTGTCGATCTGGACCGACGTCGATGCGTTCGCGGCCTTGCACAAGCGCGCCGCCGAGTTCGACCGCACTGGCGATACCGAGGCAGCCGCGCGCGAGTTCGAAGCGTGCGTCGAGCTCTATCGCAACGAATTGCTCGCCGAGGATCGTTACGAAGACTGGATCGTGCCGATCAGGGACCAGTTGCGCGATCGTTACCTGAGCGCGCTAAAGCGGCTCAACACACACTATTTCGGCAGGGCCGATTTCGCGCAATGCGTGACCATCTGCCGCAAGCTCCTCGTCGTCGACTGCTGCAACGAGGAAGCCCACTGCCAGCTCATGCGCTGCTACGCCAAGATGGGCCAGCTGCAACTGGCGCAGATGCAATACCGGACTTGCGTGCAATCGCTTGCACGCGAGATGGGCGTGCCCCCGAACGGCGCAACGACGCGCGTGTATCGCGACATCGTGCAGCGCACCGATAGCGGGTGATGGTGATGCGCGACTGGCTGCAGGAGCGGGCGCGGCTGTTGCTGCGGGTACTTGCGACGCTCGGCGTCATGCATGCGGCAGGCTGTAGTCGCCCGACGCTCGCGATACGCGATCACTCGTCAAGCTGAATCCACCCGACTCGTACGGCGCGGGCCCGCCCCTCACCCGACTTGGGAGGGGCGGGGATAAGCAGGGATCGCGGTCCCGTCAGTTTCCCAGCGGATTCAGGTCGTCGACGAACTTCAGCAGATCGGTCATGCGGAAATCGCCGGTGACACTTCCCGGCAGATCGGGCGACCACGCGGTTTCACGCAGAATCGAGACCCGGCTGCCTTTGATCAGGCTCACGAACGTGCCGGCCACGATCAAGCTGCCGACGATGCCAAGGCTCTGGCCATAGTGGCGCGACTCTGCTTCCTTGAGCACGTAGAACCACAACGGCGTGCGCTCGTGATAGCCGTACTTCGAGACGATCTGATTGAGCGCGTGGTTCGGTCCGTCGGCGATCTTCGCCGGTGCCATCGGTGCCAGGCCGAAGTACGCCGCCGCTTCCTGTCCGGTTGGGAGGGAGAGGAATGCACCGCGACGAAGATTGCGTGAGGCAAGCGACGCCGGCCTTTTCGCCCCCGAACTGCCGTCGGGATCGACCACACCCGGGATGTTCTTGAGCGGATCGGCCAGGCCCGTATTGATCGCGCGCGCCAGGTTCATCTTCTGATCGCGAATCCCGCCGACTTCCGAGAAATCGAACAGGAGATTGCAGTTCGCGACCCAGTTCGACGGCAGCGTCGGCTGCAGGCCGTCTGGCAGGGGTTGATTCGGGATCGTATTTGGCGAGAACCCACCATCACCGGTGAACTGGAACAGGTTCAGCAGCGTGGCGATACCGATGCCTGGCCGACCGTTCTTACCTGCGTCGGAGTTGAAAAACCGATTCCACTCGTACACGGGCCGAATCATGCTGTGCCCAAGTCGATAGGCAGCGGCGGAGAACTCCACCGGCATTGCACTCGCACCTACCATTGCCCGCGCGTCGCCGATCAACCCGACCAGCACATCGCGATCGCACAGACGCGGCAGGAAATCATTGAGGACGATCCACTGGTAGTGGCGGACGACGCTGGCGCGAGCAGCCTCGAACAGAAATGCCGGAGCCAGATGCGGTCGGTCGCGAGCGATCGACTCGACGACGCGGTTGTGGAACTTGATGAACGCCAGGTGCATTTGCGCGACCGCGAGATTCTCGTCATTGCGCGGATCACCGATGATCGCCACCCGACCCTCCAAGCGCGGCAGGTCATTCGGCAGCCGGATATCCGCACCTGGAAAGCGTCCCGAGCTCAGGGGCGTAGTGGTACCTACGCGCAGTCGCACCCGATCAGGTTCGTACAACTCAGGACTGCCCTCGGGACCGTTGCCGTAGAGCGAATCCAGATCGAGCGCGGGGGAGCGGCCTTGCGTTAGAACGTCCGGATCCACCAGTTCGCTGGGAATGCCGGCTGACCGATCGAACGTAATGTCGTGGTCCACGAACTGCCCGAAGTAGGTGAATCCGGCTGGAATGGCCGAATCCTGGTCGGGCGATGCCGATGAGTCGGCGTGCATCGCGTTCCCGAGTTCCTTCAGTTGCTCCGGATCAAATCGGACATTCGAACGCGGCAGCATGCGCGTGAACTTGAAGGCACGCGCCGTGTCGGTATTGCTGTCGATGGTGTTCGGCTCGCGGCCGCACGCCGGCTCGACGCGATCGCCATTGATCACGCCCTCGCCGACAATGTAGTAGTCGCTTCTGCCATGCGTGGAACGCGCATAGCGCTGGGTGGGTACTTTCACTGCGGTCTCCTTTCGAATGGATATGGGTATGACTCGGACCGCGGCGGTCACAAGCGCGCCCGCCCCTTCGGCACCGTGATCGGTACCGCAAGGGCCAGGCGAGCCTTCCGTCGGGCGGTCTCGATCGACGTGCCGATCAGCCTGCGTAGAACAGCACCTCGGGCAACTCCACGAAGCCGATAATCGCCAGCGGCTTGCCGCATTTCGAGATCGCGCGGACGCTGACGGTCACCTCGTAGGGATCACCGCAGTAGTCCGGAGACATCTTCCCGGGCAACGACACGCACCAGTAGTTCTGATGGCAGTCGAAGTAGAAGTGCGGATGCTTGATCCGGAACTCCGGTCCGGGCCCCGTCGACTCGAACGACGCATCGACACACCATTTGCCGCACAGCATCTCCTGCAGCGGACCCTCGATGCCAAAGTAGACTCGGACCTCCCATGGTTTGTTCACATTGACGATGCGATTGGTCGGTTTGCCGTCCTCGTAGATCTCGGCATAGAGCTTGACGAAGCTCAGGTCGGTCTTCACATCGATTTCAGTGTGGGCACCCGCCCCTTTTTTGAACAGATCGACAACCACCTCTTTGGTGACCGGTTGGTTGGCCGCGTCGGCTTCGATGACGGCCTGGCCTTGCAGCTCATTCATAACTCCCATGACAGACTCCTTAACGGTTTGAAGAATTGGAATGCGCCCTGCGCCGAAGTCGCCCCAGTCGGATCCGACCAACAGTCGGATCGAATGACCAAATGCAGGCGACGCAGCCTCAGAACCCACGGCGTCGAACGACACCGGGGCACACTCTGAGCGCACGCAGTTAACCGTCAGTGATCAGGCAATGAATGAATCGGCCGATCGCGATACATCTAACCCCTGAGTTCATCGGCCGATCGGTCTACGGGCGTGGGTCGCTCGCGACCGGCACCGCTACTTCCGATAGGCGAACGACTTGTCGTACCGACCAAGGATGTAGTCGCCGCAGCTCACCGGCTCATAACGCGCGGTTTCACCGGGCTGTAGCACCGGTTTGATGAGCGTATCGAAATCGGGGTCGACGAACGAGGCGAGCGAAATGCGCTCACGCCCGGAGCGGTTCACCACACGGTGCGGCGTGGAGCGAAATGTATCGTTGGTCCAGCGCGCGAGCAGATCGCCCACGTTCACGACAAGCGTGCCGGGGATCGGATGCGCAGTCACCCACTCGCGATTCTTCGAATACACCTCCAGCCCGCTCACATCGGTCTGATAGACGAACGTGACCGCGCCGTAGTCGGTGTGCGGCGCGACGCCGAACTGGTCGACGCCGGCATCGGGCGTTTGTGGTGGGTAGTAGATCGCCGAACAGCGCGTCACCGGCTTGGCGAAGCGTTGAGTGAAATAGTCGTCGACAATGCCCAGGCTGCTCGCAAACGCACGCAAGAGCAGTTTGCCGCAGTGATTGGTGGCGTCGAAGAACCCATTGCAGGCGACCCGCAACCCGGGCTGATCCGCCGGCCACCGGTTCGGGCCATACATGCGATTGCCGGCCCGATAGTCGGGATCGTCCTCGGGGATGTCGAGGCCCCAGATGAAGCTCTCCTTCAGATCGACCCTGGCGGTTTCGTACATCTTCGCCTCACCGATCGACAGAAATCCGCGATGGCGATCGACCGGCTTGAACCGTTGCTTGTCATCGATCGGTCTGGCGAAAAACGCCCGCGCTTCGCGCACCACCGCGTCGAACACCGACTGGTCGATGCCGTGATTCTTCACGTAGAAGAACCCGATGGTTTCGGCCGCGGCGCGCATCTCGCGACCGACGGTGTGTTGCGCACCCGCGGTACCGCCGACCAACGCGGCGATGTCGATGATCGGGATCTCGCTCACGTCGATCTGTTTGGCTTGCGCGTAGGCCATAGCGTGCGCTCCTGGTCCAATTTCAGTCTTTGTAGTAGCCGATGACATCGCCCTGGGTGGTCACACCCAGGCCGTTCAACAGGCGATTCGAGTAGTTGAAATACGCGCACGTCTGGTTGACTTCGAGAATCTCGCCGTCATCGCAGCCCGCGGCACGCAGCGCGTCGATGTCGGCCTTCTCCATCTTCCCGACCGCCACGGTGAGCTTGTGCGCGTACCGCAGCAGCGCGGCATGCTTGGGCGCGAATTCTTCCTCGGGCGCGGCGCGCCGCATGCTGTCGAACGCACGATCGATCTTGGGCTCGTCCCAGCCTTCCTTTTTCATCAGACGCCGCGTGTTCGCTGAATGATGGGCCAGGCTGTAGGCGCAGTTGTTGGCGATACTCACGATGCACGACACCGCCTCGAGAAACCAGTACGGCAGCACGTTGTCGGGGTTGTGCAGCACGCTTCGGTACAGCACTACGTGACCTTCCATCGTGTGCGGGCGCAGGCTGTGCGCGCGCATCACGTTGTCGACCGTGCCGTGCGGCGTCTTCACGCGCTCGTACATTTCCTTGAGTTTCCCCGTCGCACCATCAAGGGGCAGCATCTTGATCCAGGCGGTCATGCACTCTCCTCAAGTCAGGTGTCGCGGCTTGGGCTCGCGCGCGAACAGCCGTTGCACCATCGGCTCGAACACCTCCAGCGGCGCGCATTCGTAGGTCGGATCAGTAGCGGCCTGATCGTATTTCGCCACGAACGTCGCGGCCCAATCGAAGTGCGGATGGCCGCGCCAGCGCTCGCGCGCGTGCGGATCGACACCAGGAAATGTCGGCGCGTGGATGTCCTGGAAGATCGCGTGCCGCTGCAGCATCCAGTAGTGCTTGTCGGAGATGTACGCGC
>CADECO010000358.1:0-6109 GCA_902825905.1 uncultured beta proteobacterium | reverse complement strand
CGCGCCGATGAACTTCGAACTCAACGACGAGCAACGCGCCATCCCGCAGGCGATCGCCGAGTTGTGCGCGCGGTTCGGCGACGAGTACTGGCTGCGCAAGGATCGCGAGGGCGGGTTTCCGCACGAGTTTCATGCGGCGATCGCCAAGGCCGGCTGGCTTGGGATCGCGATGCCCACCGAATACGGCGGCGCGGGTCTGGGCATCACCGAGGCGGCGCTGCTGATGGAGGCCGTGGCCGCGTCGGGCGCGGGTATGTCGGGGGCATCGGCAATTCACATGAACATCTTCGGGCTTCATCCGGTGGTGATGTTCGGCACCGATGCGCAGAAACGTCGCTGGCTGCCGCCACTCATCGCCGGGGAGCAGAAGGCGTGCTTCGGGGTGACCGAGCCGAACACCGGATTGAACACGCTGCAGCTGCGCACCTTCGCGGCGCGCCAAGGCGAGCGCTACGTGGTCAAGGGGCAGAAGATCTGGATCTCGACCGCGCAGGTCGCGCACAAGATCCTGTTGCTCGCGCGCACCACGCCGCTGGAGGATGTCAAGGTCAAGACCCACGGCCTGTCGCTGTTCTATACCGATCTCGATCGGCGCAAGGTCGAGGTGCGCGAGATCGACAAGCATGGACGCAAGGCGGTCGATTCCAATCAACTGTTCATCGACGGACTGGAGATCCCGGTCGAAGACCGCATCGGCGAGGAAGGGCGCGGCTTCGAGTACATCCTGCACGGCATGAATCCGGAGCGGATTCTGGTGGGCGTGGAGGGCGCAGGCATCGGCCGCATCGCGCTGGAACGTGCCGCGCGCTATGCCAATGAGCGCATCGTGTTCGACCGTCCGATCGGGCAGAATCAGGGCATCCAGCATCCGTTGGCCAAGGCCTGGGCCGAGCTCGAAGCGGCGCGGCTCATGGCGTACAAGGCGGCGTGGCTGTACGACCAGGGCAAGCCATGCGCAGCCGAGGCCAACGCCGCCAAGTACCTGTGCGGAGAAGCGGGCTTCCGCGCCTGCGAGACCGCCGTGCTGACCCTGGGCGGCATGGGCTACGCCAAGGAGTTTCACGTCGAGCGCTGGCTGCGCGAGGTGATGCTGGTGCGGATCGCTCCGGTGAGCGCGCAGTTGATCCTGAGCTTCATCGCCGAGAAGGTATTGGGCTTGCCGAAGTCGTACTAGGCCGTATTGATGGAAAAGGAATCACACCACCATGAGTGACATCGATGAGTGACATCGTATTGGCGCTGGGTTCGTCGCACGGTCCGTTGTTGTCGACGCCACCCGATCAGTGGGAGCTGCGCGCCAACGTCGATCGCAAGAATCCCGCGCTCGCCTTTCGCGACGGCACGTACGACTTTCCCGCGCTCGCCAAGCTGCGCAAGTCCGACTACTTCGATGCGCAGTATCAGTTGCCGGTGCGGCAGGAGCGCTTCGCACGCTGCCAGAAGCTGCTCGATGCGCTGGGCGACGCGGTGGCGGCGGCCAAGCCCGACGTGATCGTCGTCGTGGGCGACGATCAGGAGGAGTGGTTCGGCGAAGACATCCAGCCCACGTTCGCGATCTATCACGGCAAGGAAGTGCTCAACCGCGCACTCACGCCGGCCGAAGTCGAGCGGGGCATCCAGATCGGCACCACCTATTCGCAGCGCGTGAATCATCCGCCGCAGGACGAAATCTATCCGTGCGCCACCGAGCTGGCCGAGCTGATGATCGCCCAGGCGATGAGCGATCGGTTCGACGTGACCTCATGCCGGGTGCAACCCAACGACGCAGGCACGCCGCGCAAGCTCGGCCACGCGTTCGGATTCATCTACCGGCGCATCGTGCGCAGCCGGCCGATCCCGATGATTCCGGTGCTGATCAACACCTACTATCCGCCCAACCAGCCGAGCGTCGAACGCTGCTACGAGTTCGGGCGCTCGATGGGCCGGGCGATACGCGCCTGGAAGAAGGGCGCGCGCGTGGCGGTTGCGGCCTCGGGCGGCGTCAGCCACTTCGTGATCGACGAAGAGTTCGACCACCGTGTACTCGGGGCAATGAAGGCGCGCGACGAGAAAACGCTGTTCGCCGAGCCGGAATACATGTACCGGTCGGGTTCGTCGGAGACGAAGAACTGGATCGCGGTCGCTGGCATGGTGGCCGAGACGACGCTGCAGATGAATCTGCTCGACTACGTGCCGTGCTATCGATCGGAAGCCGGTACCGGCAACGCGATGGCGTTCGCCACCTGGCAGTAATCAAGGAGATAGGGCAATGAACGATCTGCTGCCGCTTGCCGCAAAGGTCGGAGCCAAGCTGAAGGAGCGGCGAGAGACGATCGTCGTCGCTGAATCTTCCACCGGCGGTCTGGTCAGCGCGGCACTGCTGGCGGTGCCCGGCGCTTCGGCGTACTTCCTCGGCGGCGGCGTCGTCTACACGCTGCGCGCGCGCACCGCGTTGTTCGGCATCACCGAGGAGACGATGGCAGGCATGCGCGCATCCACCGAGCCCTACGCGCGATTGCTCGCGCGAACTGCGCGCGAGAAGTTCGGCGCGACCTGGTCGCTCGCCGAATCGGGCGCGACCGGGCCGACCGGCAATCGCTATGGCGACGCGGCCGGTCACGTGTGCCTGGCGGTGTGCGGCCCGCTCGAGCGCTCGGTCACGATCGAGACCGGCAGTGCCGATCGCATCGGGAACATGCGCGTGTTCGCGCGGCACGCGCTGGAGCTGCTGGAGCAGTCGCTGCACACGTAGCGCACGGGACCCGGATTCCCTCGGCGCCCGCTCGCACGGTGCGCCCTCACACGGCGCCTATCCCCAACGCGCCCACACACGTCGCGCCCACACACGTTGCGCCCACACACGTTGCGCCCACACACGTTGCGCCCACTCGCGCGCCGCCCGCATACCGCGCTCAGATCGCCGGACGATTCCTGACCAGTCTGAAACATGACTGTCACCAGGGATTTGTCGGGGAACGCCGCATGCCTCGTCGACTGCGAATTTTTTCTGATTGATTGTGGGTTTGTGTCATTTGGTTCCGCGATAATCGCAATTCACAAAAATCACAGGCGTTTGGTTCGCTCTTGTCAGGGCTTCCCCCCTCCCGACCGCAGTCGATGGCCCCTCAGCGGTCTGTCGACGTGCTCACCCCGGCCTGCCGCAGCGAATCACCCGTTGCCGTTGCGGGTCGTGCGGGCCTGTCGTGGACCATGACAGAGCCCAAGGTGGTTGCGGCCGAACCCAGATGCCTTGCGATCCCCGATAACTAGAAAGCAGGAACAGCGAATGTTTCGAACTTCCTCTGGCCACGCCCTCCCGTCCAAGCTCGTGCGATTCGCGCTGTCGGCGCTGCTATTTGCGCCGCTGGCCGCGCCGGGCGCCACACGTTCACTCTCACTTGCCGACATGGGCTTCGGCCGCGGCGTGGTGCTGCAGGGTCAGGCCGGCGAAGCGACGTTCTACTTTCCGGTGCCGGCCGATACCAAGATCAACGCGGCGAACGTGAACGTGCGCTACGCGGCGTCGTCGCTGCTCGGCAAGCACTCCAACCTGCGGGTGATGGTCAACGGCGTGCCGCGGCAGGCGGTGTCGCTGCATCGGGAGAGCGGGGCGCCGATCGAGGCCAATCTGCTGGTGCCGCTGTCGGCCGAGGATCTGCGCAAGACATTCGTCGAGGTCGCGGTGCGGGCCAACTTCCTGGTGACCGACGATCACTGCATCGACGAACGCGCTCACGCGGGGTTCGTGAGCGTGCTGCCGACTTCGAACCTGAGCTTCGACACCGAGGGCACGCCCGCCACGATCCGCGGTTTCGTCGATGCGTTGCCACGCACCATCTCGATCGCGACCGAGCGCGCCGCCGGTGAGGGCGCGATGCTGGCGGCGTGGCGGGTCGGACACGCGATGCAACGCAGCGGCCGCACCGTGCAATTCGTCGACGAACTCGCCAAGGCCGATATCGTGCTGGCCACGCGCGCGGCCTTGTCGACCGTGAGCAGCGACAAGCTCGACGAGTCGGCGGTCGCGGTGGTCGGCATCGGCCAGCGCCGCGCACTCGCGGTGACCGAGCCGTTCAACACCGACGCGATCACGTCGCACTGGCTGCCGCTGCTGCTCGACACGCGCGCAGTGCAATCGACGTTCAAGGAGGTCGATCCGACCACCGCGATCGTTCCGCTTTCCAGTTTCGGGCTGCGCCAGGGTCTGCGCGAAGTGACGACCAGCGCCGAATGGGCATTTCAGCTCGTCGACGCCGACCTGCCGCCGCGCAAGGCACCCAAGTCGTTGCACCTCGACCTGGTCGCTGCCGAGCTACCCACCGGACGGCCGTGGAACCTGTTCGTCTACCTGAACGACGTGTTGGCCTACACCCAGCGCGTGAGTGGCGGACCGCAGCCGGTCGGCCTGGACGTGCCGCTGCCGCGCAACGAACTCACCGGCCGCTACGCCATTCGCATCGGCGTGTCGCGGCATGGCGAGGAGGGCGAGTGCCGCCGTCACGTGCAGCCGCTGCCGATCCAGATCCTGCCTTCGAGCCGGCTCTCGCTCCAGGACGGCACCGGCACGGTCGAACGGTTCTCGCAGGTCTCGGGGCTGATGCGCACCGGCGTGACCGTGCATCTGCCGCGCGACGTGGACAGCCCGGCGTTGATCCTGGAACGGCTGATGGTGCTCTCGCAGACGTTCAACATCTCGCCGCGGCGTGCGAGCTTCGCGACCGACGCGCAGCCGCCGGGCAGCGGACGCGGCTTCATCTGGCTCGGTACCCAGGCCCCAGGCAACATGAAAGGGCCGATCGATTTCGACAGCGGCCGCATCGTGGTGCGCGATGCGAGTGGCGAGCGCGTGGTCGATACCTCCGGGAGCACGCGCCTGTCGGTGATGCAGCTGGTTGGCGAGGGCGGTACGCGCGGCGTGTGGTGGCGCTCGCTCGATGGCAAATCATTGCCGGTGACTCCCACGCGCAACCTCGATCTGAACGAAGGCGACGTCGCGTTCGTGAGCCTGCAGCGCACCGAACTGGAGCTGTCTTCCAAGGAGTCGCGCCTGGCGAGCGTGCTCTATCCGGAACAGAGTGACTGGCGCGTGTGGCTGGCCAACCACCGCTACTGGCTGTTCGGCCTGGGCTGGGTGGTGGCGACGATCCTGTTCGTGCTGCTGTTCCGCCGCGCGCGGCACGGTCGCTGAGCGATGCGGGATCGTGCGAGTGCTACGGGCCGCGACGGCCCGCGGCGTCGGGATCACCATTGCGCCCGCGGACGCGGCGTGACGCAGGGTGTGACGCGGAGGCGTCGCGTCCTGCCGCTCGCGGCGTTCGTCGCGAGTGCCGTCGCGCTGCCGGTGCATGCCAACTCGCCGTGGACGCAATCGGCCGGCCATGGTCAGGTGATCACCAAGGTCTCGCTCTACGAGACGACGCGTGCGTTCGATCGCAACGGCGACACCACATCACTCTCCGGCCCGGGCAGCCGCTTTCGACGGCTCGATCTCAATCCGTACGTCGAATACGGCCTGACCGATCGGCTCACCGGCGTGGCCAACCTGTTCGCCTCCAGCCTCGAGAACCGACAAGGCGGCACGACCGAGCGCAGCAACGGCCTGGGCGATCAGGAACTCGGGCTGCGTTATCGACTCTCGCCGCACGCCGATGCGAATCCGATCTTCGCCGTGCAGGGGCTGGTGAAACTGCCGCTGTATGGCAACGGCCCGGGGCTGCGACCCGGCGCGGGTCAGTACGACGCCGAAGCGCGCTTTCTGGCCGGGCAGTCGGTGCAACTCGGCGCTGCCAACGCGTACTTCGTCGCCGCGCCAGGTTATCGCTGGCGTTCCAACATGCCGGCGAACGAATGGCGGCTCGATCTGATCGCCGGCATCAAGCCGACGGTGCAGTGGCTGATCACGGCCGAGCTGCAGGGCATTCGCAGCGTCGGGGCGATCGGCTCGTCGGTCGGGGCCACGCCAGGCAACCCCGGCGAAGGGCAGAACTACCAGCGCTGGCGCACGCAGCTAGCGGCGACCTACTTCGTGCAGCCCAACCTCGGTGTGATGATCGGCGCGTACCACGATGTGGCGGGCCGCAACGTCGCCAAAGGGACCGGTGTGCTGGCCGGACTGTGGCTGCGCTTCTGA
>CADECO010000357.1:3437-6115 GCA_902825905.1 uncultured beta proteobacterium | reverse complement strand
CTGCAATTCCAAATACTCCAATACTCGAATACCGAATACTGAACGACCGACCACCGTACCGGTGCGGCCCTCCGATCAACACAATCGCGATCCATCGGCCTCGATTTCGATTGTGGCCATCGGTCGCTGTCCATCGATCCCAATCGCCATCAAGCGATCGGGTCACGCCGAAGCGTTTGCGCCGCCGCCGGTGATGCCGGACGAAACCTCGGCGTACCAGACGAGCACGGCGTCGATCGCTTGCTCGATGGTCATCGCGGTGGTGTCCAACAGGCGGGCCTCGGGGAGCCGAACCAGGGGTGCTACGGCGCGGTTGCTGTCACGCTCGTCGCGCTCGCGCAGCTCCTGCAAAAGGCGCGAAAGTGTATCCGAGATCCCTTTTCCCATCAACTGGTTACGGCGTCGTTCGGCCCTCACTTGCAGGCTCGCCGTGAGGAATACCTTGAGCCTGGCATCCGGGAACACCACTGAGCCCATATCGCGCCCGTCGGCGACCAGTCCTGGCGGCGTCCGAAACGCGCGCTGACGAGCCAGGAGCGCGGCCCGGACCGCCCCGTGCGCCGCGACTTTGGACGATCCGGCGCTCACCTCCTCGGTTCGGATCGCATCGGTAATGTCGCGCTGGTCCAGGAACACACTCTGGCCCGCGAACCGGATGTCCAGACGCGCCGCCAGGGCGGCAACACGGTCCCCATCTTCTAGCGGCACGTGCTGGTCGAGCGCAGCGCGGGCGGCGATGCGATAGAGCGCGCCGCTGTCAAGGTAGTGAAAGCCAAGTCGCTCGGCGACACGCGAAGCGACCGTCCCCTTGCCCGAGGCCGACGGCCCGTCGATGGCGATCACCGGGACGCGCAGTTCAATGTCGGCGTCCGCAGTCTCGATCGGGGATTCGCTGGCCATCGCCACTCAGTGTTGCGCGAGCGCTTCGAATTCGGCGAAGTACTCGGGGAACGTCTTCGCGACACACATCGGATCGCTGATGCGAACGCCGACACCACCCAGGGCGACCAGCGAGAAGCACATCGCCATGCGGTGATCGTCGTAGGTGTCGATCGTCGCCGCGTGCAACGCGCCGGGCGTGATCCGGATGAAATCGTCGCCCGCCTCCACCACCGCCCCGACCTTGCGCAGTTCGGTGGCCATCGCGTGGATGCGATCGGTTTCCTTGACCCGCCAGCTCGCGATGTTGCGGATCACCGACGGACCCTCGGCGAACAGCGCGAGCACTGCAACCGTCATGGCGGCGTCGGGAATGTGATTGAGATCGGCGTCGATCGCGCGCAACGGCCCGTCGCGCGAAACGACGATCGCATCGTCGGCCAGATCGACCTGCGCGCCCATCTGCCGCAGCACTTCGACGAATCGCACGTCGCCCTGGATGCTTTGCGCACCCACCCCTTCGACCCGCACCGGACCGCCGAGAATCGCCCCGGCCGCCAGGAAGTACGAAGCCGACGACGCGTCGCCCTCGACCCACAGCACGCCTGGACTGCGGTAGCGCTGTCCATCGTCGAGCACGAACCGTGACCAGCCCTGCTGCGCCACCTCGACGCCGAAGCGACGCATCAAGGCGAGCGTGATCGACACATACGGTTTGGAGATCAGATCGCCGACGACGTCGATAGCCGCACTGCGTCCGGTGATCGGCAGCGCCAACAGGAGCGCCGTCAGGAACTGACTGGACACCGATCCGCGCACGCTCAGTCGGAGCGTCTCGCTCAGCTGCGCGGGTTCGATGGCGAGCGGCGGATAGCCGTCGTTCTCCTCGTAGCGGATGCGCGCGCCCACGCCACGCAGCGCATCGACCAGATCACCGATCGGCCGCTCATGCATGCGTGGCACGCCAAAGAGACGGTAGTGCCCGCCGGCCAGCGCAAGCGCGGCGGTCAGCGGCCGGAAGGCGGTGCCGGCATTGCCTAGGAACAGCTCGGCGGATCGGTTCGGAAACCGTCCCGCACAGCCAGTGACGCGGCAGGCGTTCACGCCGGTCTGCTCCACCGCGACACCCAGCTTCGCCAGTGCATCGAGCATGCGCGCGGTGTCGTCGGAGGCGAGCAATCCACGCAGTTCGGTGACGCCCTCTGCCAGCGCCGCCAGCAGCAGCGTTCGATTGGAAATGCTCTTGGAGCCCGGCAGACGGACCGTGCCGCTGAATGCTCGTACCGGAGCGATGTCGATATGGCCCAGGCGAGTGGCAGCGCTGCTCACGCGTCGCCTTTTCTTGCCTGAATTTCTGTTTGCTTGTCTGTCCGTTGCCCTGCCTTCGCAGCATCTGCCAGCCAGCCGTCGCGCACGTCGCGGCACTGCGCCAGCATGCGATCGAGCCGATCGGCGTCGCCCTGCTCGATGGCGGTACGCAACAGGCCGAGATTCGCCTCGAACTCACTCAAGCCCGCGAGCAGCGCCGCCCGATTGGCCAGAAAAATATCGCGCCACATCTCGGGATGACTACTCGCCAGACGGGTGACGTCGCGAAACCCCGATCCCGCATTGGCAAGCAGCGTGTCGGATCGTGGCGATGCCACGACCTGATGCATCAACGCATAGGCAAGCACGTGAGGCAGATGGCTGACGACGCCCAGCACATGATCATGCTCGGCAGCACCGAGTTCGACCACCTGCGCGCCGCACGCCTGCCATGCCTCGCGCACGCGCTCCAGCGCCTGCCGATCGGTATC
>CADECO010000357.1:0-3337 GCA_902825905.1 uncultured beta proteobacterium | reverse complement strand
GCCTGACTGCGTCCGACGCCGATCACGCGCTTGACCAGCCCGCGTCGCTTGAGCGCCAGCGCGAACGATCCGCCGATGAGTCCGACACCGACCACCACCAGCCGCTCGATCGGAGCCATCGACGCGTGCCTTCCCGACTAGCGGCCCAGCACGCGTGCGAGCGCCGCGAGGAACTGCTCGTTCTCCGCTTGCGTGCCGACGGTCACGCGCAGGTGATCGGGCATCTCGTAGCCGGCCACGGGGCGAACGATCACGCCCTGGCGCAACAGCTTGTCGAACACCACGCCCGCCTGTGGTTTGCCTTCGATGCGCGCGAACTCGATCGACAGGAAGTTGCCGACCGATGGGATGTAGCGCAGGCCCAGCGCGGCGGCACCCGCCTCCAGCTGCTTGAGTCCGGCGCGATTCAGCTCGTAGCTCTGCTCGATGAACGCGCTGTCGTCGAGCGCCGCAGCTGCGGCAGCGAGCGCGAGGTTGTTGACGTTGAACGGCTGGCGCACGCGATTGAGCAGATCGGCGAGGTCGGCATGCATCAGTCCGAAGCCCACGCGCAGGCCGGCCAGCCCGTACACCTTGGAAAAGGTGCGCACGATGATCAGGTTGTGGAACGACTGCAGCCACTGCGCGGAATCGAACCGCAGCGCGGGCGGCAGGTACTCGTTGTACGCCTCGTCGAGCACCACGACGACGTCTTTGGGCACGCGCGCGAGAAAACGCTCGACCTGCGCGTGCTCGATGAACGTGCCGGTGGGATTGTTCGGATTGGCCAGAAAGACGATGCGCGTCTGCGGCGTGATCGCAGCGATCATCGCATCGAGGTCGTGTCCGAACTGCTTGGCGGGCACGACGATTCCGGTAGCACCGCGCGACTTGGTGGCCAGCGGATACACCGCGAACGCATGCTGCGCATACACCGCCGCACGCCCCGGCGCGAGAAACGCGGCAGCCGCCAGCTCCAGCACGTCGTTCGAGCCGTTACCCAGCACGATCTGGTCGAGGCTCACGCGATAGCGCTTCGCGAGCGCCGCCTTCAGCTCGAATCCGTTGCCATCGGGATAGCGCCCCAGTTCGACAAGCTCGCGCTCGATCGCACGCCGCGCGGCCGGACTCACGCCAAGCGGGTTCTCGTTGGAGGCGAGCTTGATGATCTTGTCGGGGTCGAGCCCCATCTCGCGCGCGAGTTCGGAGATCGGCTTGCCGGGTTGATACGGGGCGATCGAGCGGACATAGCCGGGAGCCTGCTCGCACAGATCGATGGGCGTTCGAGCGTTCATGGTTGCGTGGTCGCCTGACTAGATCACGGCGACGGGATAGGAACCGAGGATCTTCAGATACGGCGCCAGCTTGCCCAGACCGGCGAGCGCGTGCGCCACCGCTGGGTCCTGCTGATGCCCTTCGACATCGATGTAGAACAGGTACTCCCACTGCCCGGTGCGCGCCGGCCGTGATTCGATGCGCGTCATGCTCACCGCGTTCTCGGCAAACGGCGCGACCAGCTCATGCACCGCGCCAGGACGGTTTGGCGCCGACATCACCAGCGAGGTGCGATCGCGTCCGCTTGGCAGCGTCTGCTGCCGGCCCAGCACCAGGAACCGGGTGCGATTGCGCGCATCGTCCTCGATGTTGGGGGCGAGGATGGTCAGGCCATAACGATCGGCGGCGACCTTCGGGCCGATTGCGGCAGTGCCTGATTCGTTCGCGGCGATGCGCGCCGCTTCGGCGTTGCTCGACACCGCAACCCGCTCGGCCTTTGGCAGGTTCGCGTTCAGCCAGCCGTGACACTGCGCAAGCGACTGCGCGTGCGAATACACCTTGGTGACAGCGTCGAGACCGCCGCCCTTGACCATGAAGTTCTGATGCACTCGCACCACCACCTCGCCGCAGATGAGCAGATTGGTCGTGAGCAACAGGTCGAGCGTGCGCCCGATCGCGCCCTCGGTGGAGTTCTCCACCGGCACAACCGCGAACTGCACGGCCTCGCTTTCGGCGGCGCGAAACACCGCGTCGATCGACGCATTGGGCTCGCTCGCCACGGCGCCGCCGAAGTGCTGGGCGACCGCCATCTCGCTGAACGTACCCTGCGGACCAAGATAGGCCACGCGAATAACCTGCTCCAGGCCACGGCATGCCGACATGACCTCCACGAAGATGCGCTGCAGCGCTTCGTTGGGCAACGGCCCCGGGTTGGCCGCGGTCACCTGCGCGAGGATCTGTGCTTCGCGCTCGGGCCGATACTTCACCTCGCCGCCCTTGAGGCTGCCGATCGCCTGCGCGTGACCGGCACGCTCCGAGATCAACCGGACGAGTTCGGCGTCGATGCGGTCGATCGCTGCGCGATGTTTGGCAATGTCGTCGGCCACGCTTCCTCCCAATGCCCGGCGCGCATCAGCGAGGCGCCGGCAGATACCGCACCGCCAGCACGCCGTCGATGCGGCGGATCGCGTCGATCACGCTGTCGGGGATCTCGCTGTCGCAATCCACCAGCGTGTAGGCCATCTCGCCGCGCGACTTGTTGATCATGTTGTGTATGTTCAATCCCGCCTGAGCCATTGTCGTCGAAATCTGACCGACCATGTTCGGCACGTTGGCGTTGGCGATCGCCACGCGAAACGGCGACTCGCGCTGCATCACCACCTCGGGAAAGTTCACGGCGTTGCGGACATTGCCCTGCTCCAGGTAGTCGCTCACCTGATCGACCACCATCACCGCGCAGTTGTCTTCGGCTTCCTGGGTCGAGGCCCCCAGGTGCGGCAGCGCGATCACGCCCTTGGCTGTGGCCAGGGCTTTGGTGGGAAAGTCGGTGACGTAATTCTTGAGCTGTCCACTCGCCAGTGCCTCCAGCACCGCAGCCTCGTCGACGATCGCCTCGCGCGAGAAGTTGAGCAGCACGGTGCCGGGCTTGACCTCGGCCAGCGCGCGTTCGTCGATCAAGCCGCGCGTGGCATCGACCAGCGGAACGTGCAGGCTGATGAAGTCGCTCTGACGCAACACGTCGTCGATCGTTTCGGCGCGCTTGACCTGCGAGGGCAGACTCCACGCCGCTGCCACGGTGATCTCCGGATCATGGCCGAGCACGTTCATGCCCAGACGGATCCCGCTGTCGGCCACCAGGCTGCCGATCTTGCCAAGACCGATCACCCCGAGCGTGCGCGCAGGCAGCTCGACGCCGGCGAAGTCCTTCTTGCCCGCTTCGATGCGCGCATCCAGATCCTTCGCATTCAGATCCTGCTTGGCCACTTCGCGCACGAACGACACCGCCGGGGCGAGATTGCGGGCGGCCAGCAGCAGACCCGCGATCACCAGCTCCTTCACGGCGTTGGCGTTGGCGCCCGGCGCG
>CADECO010000356.1:4420-6141 GCA_902825905.1 uncultured beta proteobacterium | reverse complement strand
GGGCGCGAGCGTCGCCGCCATGCTGTACATCCAGGCAACGCCCGTTCCCATCGCAATCAGGGTGAACATGTTGAGGTGGCCGCTTTTCACCGAGGCCCAGCCGCGTTCGAAAAATGGCCAGCCTGCCCACAGGACCACCGGCGTCGCCAGAACCATCTGGATCAGGCTGGCGATGTTTCCATCCAAATTATGGCGCAGTCCGGTTAGATGCCCGCCCATTTCGAGCGCAACCACCGGCAAAGCGAGGATGAGGCCGATTACAAAGCGCCGCTTCATGTCGGCATATTCCGGTGACGGTCCATCGCTGAGCGTCGGGGCCATCGGTTCCAGGGCCATGCCGCAGATCGGGCAGCTTCCCGGCCCGGACTGCTGAACCTCGGGATGCATCGGGCAGGTCCAGATCGCGCCTTCTGGCACATATTCTGTTGGCCGCGGTGCGTCGCCCATATAGCGCGCTGGATCGGTCTTGAACTTGGCCAGACAGCCAGCGCTGCAGAAGTAGTGATGGGCACCGTCATGGGTCGCGACATGCGGCGTGGTTGCCGGGTCCACGCTCATTCCGCAGACGGGGTCAATCACCGTTCCTGGAGCCTTCGATCCGAAATGGGTGCATTTCGCAAGGTCGTGATGCGACTCGGTCATACTTCGTACTCCTCTTGTCGCAACTCGCATCAACCTTGACATCATGTCAGGGTCAAGAGGTAATTCACCCGTACGCCATGATCGGTTCCAGCGTACCCAGCCAGGCCACCACGGCGAGGATCGTAAGCACTGTGGACGTCTCCAGAATCAGGCTTTGCCGAAGACTACGTAACGCGGGGACCGGATTGCCGTTGGCGATGGCTGCACCAAGGGCGGGTGTCAGCCGCCAGCGGTTGACACCCGCCAGCATCAGCATTGCAGCAAACAGGGCGAGCTTGATAAGCAGGAGTTGGCCGTAGCGCGAAGCGAACAAGGCGTACGGATGCGGCAAGCCCATTAGGCTCAGGCTGTTGATGATGCCCGTGAGAACGATCAACCCGACCGCAAGCGTCCCAACCCGCGAGAATTGTTCAAGCGCCCGATGCGCGATCCTGATCTGCGCATCGGATTGGTGCGCCAATGGCTGAAAAAGCAGCCAGGCGAACGCTGCAATTCCCCCGATCCATACAGCCGCCGCCAGCATGTGGACGATGTCGCTCAGCCGGTGGAACGTTCCAGTCCACCCTTCGGTTGCACCGGCATGGCCAGTCCAAACCAGCGTAGCGATGGCAAGCACAGCCGAGGCCAGCAGACAGCATCTTGCAAGGTGTGGGGTTCGGCCAAGCCCCAGGGCGGCAAGCAGGGCAATTGCAACTGCCACCATGCGCACAACCCAGGCGCTGCCGATGGCGCTCTGTGTAACGATTTCCCTGAAGGCCGAGCCATCGACTGCCCAGAGGCTTGTCCCGGTCATGGCTGCGACAAGTGCGATCATGCCGCCGCCGGACAGCAGCAGTCCGAGCAGCGAAAGAAGGAGGGCAGGTTTGGCCAGCGGCAGCAAGACAGTGCCTCGCTCCTCGGGTTTCAGCGCGTAAAGCGAGAAGGCCGTCACACCTGCCAGCACCATCAGGTCGGCGTAAAGCGCGAACCGGATGGCGATGACAGGCAGGTTGTCCATGTCTTCAGCGTACGGTGAAGCTGAAGTTGCCGCCCATGCGATGCGTGTCGGCTCCGGCCGCGCTCCAGGTCACGCGGTAAGT
>CADECO010000356.1:0-4320 GCA_902825905.1 uncultured beta proteobacterium | reverse complement strand
CTGGTTCAATTTTTCTGAGGGATCGGGGATATGGCTGCGTATAGGATCACAAGACCTCGGGAGACCCACCATGTCCGACCTTGATCAGGCGCTCCGCTGCCTGGCCACACTTCCGGCCCCTTCGGAGCTGGCGACTATCGACGACGCAGTGCTTGCCGGACTGGCTGCGAGCCGCCGTGAGGCTGCGGCCGGGTCGCGGCTGATGGGTTTTGCCGCAGCCCTGGCGCTGGTGGTCGGCGTAGCGGGTGGTGGACTGGCGGGCGGCGAACCCGCCACAGCTCAGCCAATCTCACCCTTTGCGCCCGACAATCCCCTCGCACCTTCGACCTTGCTGGATGTCCACCCGTGAATTGGACCAGGCGGCTGATCCTGATCGCGTTTGTCGCATTCGCGGCGGCGCTGGGCGGAACTTATGCTGGCCGCGTCCTGTTCGCACCGGAAAGGCAGAGCGAGACCGAACTCCACGCCTTGCTGCACAGCGAGCTCGAACTCGATGCCGCACAGGAAGCAAAGATCGAGGCAATCGAGCAGCGTTTTGCCACACGCCGCAAGGCGCTCGAACTCGAGATGCGGGCCGCCAATGCCCATCTGGCCGAAGCGATGGAATTGGAGCACGGCTATGGTCCGCAAGTCACCACCGCCATCGACCACACCCACAAGGTCATGGGTGAAATGCAGAAGGAAACGCTTGAGCATCTCTTTGCCATGCGCGCCGTCCTGAGGCCTGATCAGGCGGCCAAATTCGACAGGTCGGTTACCAGAGCCCTTACCCCAGAAGTGCGGTGAGCCTTCCGCTGTCCGAGGGGAGCGACGGCGAGCTCGCGGCACTGGCGCTCGCGGGCCGGCAGGACGCTTATCGCGAATTGCTGGCGCGCCACCGTGACGCTGTGTTTCGCTTGGTGCGAGCGTCAGTCGGCGATCCGCACGAGGCCCTCGACGTCACCCAGGAAACCTTCATTGCCGCGTTCTCGGCCCTTGGGCGTTACGACCATGGGCGACCGTTTCTGGCATGGCTCAAGCACATCGCGCTCAACAAGTGCAGAGACTGGGGACGAAGGCGCAAGGTGCGCGCCTTCTTCACCCGCGCAGTGCCGCTCGAGATGGCTTTCGATGTTTCAGACGATGCCATTCCCGCCGATGTGCAAGCGGCGGACCGGGCCGAGCTGGCGCGCGTGACCGCTGCCATATCCCGCTTGCCATCCCGTCTGCGCGAGGCCCTGGTCCTCCGCACGATCGATGGCCTCGGCCAGGCCGAAGCTGCCGACGTGCTCGGTGTCAGCGAGAAGACGGTCGAGACCCGCCTCTACCGGGCCAGGGGGAAATTAAAGGCGATGCTTGGCGACCAGATCTGAGGGCTAGGGAAAGCGGCTGCGTAAAGGACGATGAAGCCGTCAATCTTACCGGATACCACTCATGCATTCTTTTGCGCTCGATCGCCGTACCCTCATTCGTTCGGCTGCTTTGGGGGGCGGGGGCCTCGCGCTTTCGGCAGCGCTCCCCGCGTGGGCGCGCAGTGGAACTCCTGGCCTCGCAGGCCCGATGTCCGTGGTGTCCGGGGAGCAAATCGCACTATCCATCGGTCATGCCTCGCTCCGGGTCGGCGGACGTGATGGGCATGCCATCGGCATCAACGGTGCGACACCGGGCCCGGTCATCCGGTTAAAGGAGGGCCAGAAGGTTCGCCTCGCGGTGAACAACACGCTGAACGAGGAAACCTCAATTCATTGGCACGGGCTGCTCGTGCCCTTCCAGATGGACGGCGTGCCGGGGGTGAGCTTTCCGGGGATCAAGGTCGGCCAGACCTTCGTGTACGAGTTCCCCGTCAAGCAGTCTGGCACCTATTGGTATCACAGCCACTCCGGCATGCAGGAAGCGATGGGCATGTATGGCGCGATCGTCATCGATCCCGCCGCGCCCGATCCGGTCGCCTATGACCGTGAACATGTAATCATGCTCGCCGACTGGAGCTTCATGCATCCGCATACCCAGCTGCGGAAGCTGAAGGCGCAGCCTGGCTACTTCAACATGCAGAAGCAGACCCTCTCCGGCCTGCTCGCGGGCAAGGACCAGTCGGCCTCCGAACGCCGCATGTGGGCCGGGATGCGGATGGACCCGACCGACATTTCCGACGTCACCGGCGCAACCTATCATTTCATGGTCAACGGCCATGACAGTGCCGCGAACTGGACCGGACTGTTCGCACCTGGCGAGCGGGTGCGCCTGCGCATCATCAATGCAGCCGCCATGACGAATTTCAATGTCCGGATTCCGGGTCTCGCGATGACGGTGGTCGCCGCAGATGGGCAAAACGTGCAGCCGGTCGAGACCGACGAATTCCAGATCGGCATCGCGGAGACCTATGACGTGATCGTCGAACCCAGGGCCGACGAGGCCTATGGCTTCATTGCCGAGGCCATCGATCGCTCCGGTCAGGTGCGCGCGACGCTTGCTCCGCGCCTCGGCATGGTCGCGCCGATTCCGCCAATCCGCGAACGTCCGCTGCTCACCATGAAGGACATGGGCATGGGCGATATGGCTGCACCCGGTGCCGATGCGAGTACAGCTGATCACGCAGCCATGGGCCACGCCATGCCCGGGATGGATCACGGCTCGATGAAGATGCGCGATCCCGCGGTCGCGCCGCAGGTCAAAATGGGACCAGGCGTTGCGACGCTTTCGCCAATGCCCATGGACCGCACGGGCGAACGTCCGACCGGTCTTGAGAAGGTCGGGCACCGGGTGCTGACCTACCGCGACCTCAAATCGCTCGCGCCCAATCCAGACAAGCGCACGCCGTCACGCGAGATCGATCTGCACCTGACCGCCAACATGGAGCGCTACATGTGGTCCTTCGACGGCGAGAAGTTCAGCGAAAATACGGAGCCAATCCCGTTCCGCCACATGGAGCGGGTGCGCATCAATCTCATTAACGACACCATGATGCCCCATCCGATTCACTTGCACGGACACTTCTTCGAACTGGTTACTGGGAGTCCCGGCCATCATCCGCTGAAACACACGGTCAACGTCCTGCCCGGCGGCAGGGTCTCGTTCGATCTGACTGCCGATGAGCTCGGCGACTGGGCATTCCACTGTCACATGCTGCTGCATATGATGTCGGGGATGTTCCGGGTCGTGACCGTGCGCCATGAGGAGGACGCGGCATGAAGGCGACCCTTCTCATCAGCGCTGCTGTCTTGTTGGCAACGCCCGGCTTTGCGGTGGCCCAATCCTCCATGCCAGGCATGGAAATGAAGGATGCGCCCGGCACAGTTGCTCGAGGCGAGGCAGCGCCGGCTGCAATGGACCATTCCGGCCATAGTCAGCCCGAAGCTGCAGTTCCCGCGCCTGTCGCAGTCGATCCCCATGCCGGACACGCTGCCGAGCCTAAGCCAGCCGGTCCGCCACGGCCTGAAGCCATCGATCACTCCGGCCATGATATGAATGCCATGACGGGCATGTCCGAGGGTGATCCGGCTATCGGAACTGCTCCCGCCCCTGCGCCGCCAGGCGACCATGCCGCGGATACCGTGTTCGATCCCGCTGAGATGGCGCGCGCGCGCGAAGCTTTACGGCGAGAGAATGGAGCCTTCAGCGGGTCGATGGTGCTCTTCGATCTCGCCGAATTCCAGGCGCGCAAGGGTAGGGACGGTTATCGTTGGGCAGGCGAGGCCTGGTTCGGCGGTGACGTCGAGCGCCTCCTGATCAAAACAGAGGGCGAGGGCGCATTCGGCGAGCCGATCGAGGATCTGGAAATCCAGGCACTCTATTCACGTGCCATCTCGCCGTTCTGGAATGCCCATGTCGGCTTGCGGCACGATATAGT
This sequence comes from uncultured beta proteobacterium, assembly GCA_902825905.1. GTDB lineage: Bacteria > Pseudomonadota > Gammaproteobacteria > Burkholderiales > SG8-39 > CADEDU01. Next base: position 494 of record CADECO010000356.1, on the reverse strand, counting down.
GCCCAATCCCTCGCGGACTTATGCCGTGCTCGGGGTAGAGGGAATCGCGCCTTACTGGTTCCATTTGACGGGGCAGATGTTCCTCTCCGACAAGGGTGACATCCGGGCTCGCCTTGAGGGAAGCTACGATGAGCGGATCACCCAGCGCCTGATCTTCCAGCCTCGAGCGGAACTTAATTTCTCCGCTCAGGACATGCCCGTGATCGGGGTGGGATCGGGACTCACCGACTTCGAACTGGGTGCGCGCTTGCGCTATGAGATCCGACGCGAGCTCGCGCCCTATGTTGGCGTGGAATGGAGCCGGAAGGCGGGTGACACCGCGCGTTTGGCACGGCTCGCAGGAGAAGATCCAGATGCGGTCAGTTTTGTCGCTGGCGTCAGGGTCTGGTTCTGATTCTGATGGCAATGCACAAAGACTTTGGCTGGACCGACGGGTCGCAACGGAGCAGGACTTGATGCTATGAAATCGGTCGTCGCTTTCATTGTTGCGCTAG
>CADECO010000355.1:0-6150 GCA_902825905.1 uncultured beta proteobacterium | reverse complement strand
CCCGACAAGGTATGGGCGGCATTCGGCGACGTGCGTGCGGTCGCCAGCTGTCTGCCCGGCGCAAGCATCGATGAAGCCACGAACGACAGCGCCAAGGGACGCATCGCGGTGAAGTTCGGACCGATGAGCGCGTCGTTCCAGGGCGCGGCGGCGCTCGAGCGCGACGATGCAACCAAGGTCGGCCGCCTGCGCGGCGGCGGCAGTGACAGCCTGACGCATTCGCGTGCCAAGGCCGACATCAGCTATCGCCTGAGCGCCGAGTCGGGAGGCGCGAAGACGCGCGTGGCGATCGTGATGGACTACAACCTACAAGGGCCGCTAGCGCAGTTCTCACGCTCGGGAATCGTGAAGGAGTTCGCCGATCGGATGGTGGCGCAGTTCGGTGCGAATCTGAATGCGCGCCTGGGCGGATCCGCGGATGCCCCGGCGCCGCATTCAGCGCCGGCTCAACTCGATGCAGGCAGCATGTTTTGGCGCTGGCTGTGGGCGCGCATCAAGGCCTTGTTCGGCCGTTAGCGCGGCGAACTTCATCCTAAGAAGTCTTTCAGTACCGGCCAGCGCTGCGGCGTTTGCAGCGGCGATGCAAGCTGCAACCTGCGCTAAGCTGCCCGGTCCGCGGCACGCAGTTTTCCTGTCGATCGCACCACGAGGAGACCACCATGGCACTTGTTCCGCTCGCCACTCAAGGCAACTACTTCCACATCTACGATTTCCGTGTGAAAGCCGGCCGCGAGGAGGAGTTCATCAAGCTGTTCAACGAGTTCGATTACTCCGATGACAACCCGATGCACAAGTCGGCGGCGCAGGTGAAGGACGGCGTGCTGGTACGCGACGTGAAGGATCCGCAGCGCTTCTGGCTGATCGCCGAGTGGTCCGACATCGAGGAGCACGCCCGGATCCGCAAGATGCTGGTGGCGATGAAGCCGGCGTTCGTCGGCCTGATCGAAGGCGGCAGCTTCGTGCCCGACTACGGCCTGATCGTCTCGAGCACGCCTGAGCACATCCTGAACAAGGCCGCCTAGTAGGGGGCCCCCTGGTAGTTCAACCGCGGCCCGCACCGGACAACGAGACTCCAACGATGCAGCTCTATACCTTCTTCCGTTCTTCGACGTCGTTCCGACTGCGGATCGCACTCGCCTACAAGGGCGTGCCGTACGAGCCGCGTTACACCAGCCTGCCGAAGATGGAGCACGTCAGCGCGGAGTTCCTGCGCGTGAATCCGCAGGGGCTGGTGCCCGCGCTGGTCGACGATGCCGGCAAGGTGTTCACCCAGTCGATGGCGATGATCGAGTACCTCGATGACGTCAAGCCCGAGCCGGCGCTGATGCCGAAGTCAGCGCAGGAGAAGTGGTACGTGCGCGCGGTGTCGCAGATCGTCGGCTGCGAGATCCATCCGCTCAACAACGTGCGCGTGCTCAAGTATCTGCGCAGCGCGTACGGACTGTCGGAGGAGCAGGTCAACAAGGACTGGTACCCGCACTGGATCGCCGAGGGCCTGCGTGGATTGGAGCAGTTCCTGGTCAGCGAGAAGCGCAGCGGGCGCTACTGCCTGGGTGATCGCTTCACCATGGCCGACGTGTGCCTGGTGCCGCAGATCTACAACGCCAAGCGCTTCAACTGTCCGCTGGATGCGTATCCGGTGACGATGCGCATTTTCGACACGTGCGCACAGCTCGAGGCGGTGAAAGCCAGCGAGCCGGGCACGCAGGGTGATGCGGTGTGAGATTGGGTTGGACGCACTAACGCGTCCCCATCAGGATGGACGCACTAACGCGTCCCCATCAGGATGGACGCACTAACGCGTCCCCATCAGGATGGACGCACTAACGCGTCCATAGCCCCGCGGCGGTCGTTCCCAGATCCTGGAGCGAAGGCACGGCCCACACGCCCGGATTGACCGCGCGCAGCACCGCGGCGTTGGCCGTGACCACCCAGATCGGCAGCGTCTCGGGCAACCGCATGCGCAGCTCGCGCAGATCGCCGATACAGCGTTCGGCAGCGAACTCCGTACCGACGGCAAGAACGACTGCGTCCACGTGCAACCGTTCACCGGCCAACACGATGTCGCGCAGCGGTGTCTGCATGCCGAGCGAGATGCACTCGACGCCGCGCAGCGTCAACAACGCCTCGGCCAGCACGATGCCGAGCGCCTGCGGATCGTCGGGCAACGTCGTGGTCAGCACCTGCTTGAGCGTCCGGGGCTCGGTCGATGTCGACTGCAACGCGTTGCGCAACAGCGCGGAGATCGCCTGTGCCAGCCCCTGCTCCTCGAATACTTCAAGGTTGCCGCGCGCCCACTCGATGTCGAGCTGGCGCAGCAGATTGGCACCGGTCTCGACCACGAATCGCTCGGCACCCTGTTCGGCGAGCAGACGGGTAGCGAAGCGCTTGAGCCCGAGAATGTCGCCGCCGCGCAGATACTCGAGGATGGTGTTGACGGTCGGGTCGAACTTCGAATCATCGGCCGCTACCGACGTGGCCAGGATCGATCGCAGCTCCTTGTGCGTGCGCTTGACCAGACTGCTGGGCCGGAAGCCCCGGTCGATGAGGCGCTTCAGGACGCGAAGCTTGTCGACCTGCGAGCTGCTGTAGAGGCGTTCACCGTGCTCGTTGCGGATCGGCGAGGGGAAGCCATAGCGGCGCTCCCAAACACGCAACGCGTCCTTGGTGAGGCCGGTCTGGCGCTCGACCGCGCTGATAGCGAGGTCCGGCAACTGGCCGTTGGACTCGATCTGGGACAAGGGAAAGGCTTCCATTGAAACGGGTGACGTGGAGAGCGTCATGGCATCGCCTCACTCGAGAGGGGATCCAACCCGTGTTACGGATGTTACGGCATCACGGATTGAATATGTTACAGAGGTCGTTTATCAAACTGGCACGTGGTTATCGTTGTAGCCGTGCATGTTTCTGATGTGTTACATCATAGGTATGACGTTGCCCGAAATGGTGTGAACTATTTGGCAGTCGGTCAGAATCTCAAGATCCGCTACGACACGCTGACCCGGGACGGGAGCTCGAGTCCGAGAAAAACCGGAAACTGCCGACGGATATGTAGGAAATGCGAACCGAGTCGGGTACGCGCGGGGATGTTGGGCCGGGCGTGCACCGACAGGCGCACGGGGGCGCACCTGAAAGTCAGCGTGGTGCCGGAAGAGAGACTCGAACTCTCACGATATCGCTACCACCGGATTTTGAGTCCGGCGCGTCTACCAGTTCCGCCATTCCGGCTTGCTGACTGTGCGTGCCTCGATCCAGATCGTGGGCGCAGGCCGCGAAGGCCATCGCGCCACGCAAGGGGCGGGATTATCCAAGAAGCCCGGCGCACCATCAACAGCGCCGCCACAATGCGCGGCCGCCGCCCGCGATCGCGCTGATGGATAACTGACCGAAGCGGGCAGCATGAACGATTGCACGATGCCCTACACCCTTCGCGATTTCGACTACGAACTGCCGCCCGAGCTGATCGCGCAGCATCCGCTACCCACCCGCTCGGCGAGCCGGCTGTTGTGCCTGCGCGGGGAATCGCTCGTCGACAGAATGGTCGCCGATCTGGCCGACCTGCTGGCGGCCGGCGATCTGCTCGTCTTCAACAACACGCGCGTGATCAAGGCCAGGCTGTTCGGTACCAAGGAGACCGGCGGACGGGTCGAGTTGCTGGTCGAACGCATCCTCGGCCAGCGCGAGTTTCTCGCACACGTGCGCGCCAGCCACAGCCCACGACCGGGTTCGCGCGTCCAGCTGGCGGACTCGGTTCAGGCTACCATGGTCGAGCGCGCCAACGATCTGTTCCACTTTCGCCTGGAGGACGATCAAGACGTGCTCGCGCTGCTGGAGGCGCATGGCCAGGTGCCCTTGCCGCCCTACATCACGCACGCACCCGACGATACCGATGGCGCGCGCTATCAGACGGTCTACGCGCGCGTGCCGGGCGCGGTGGCCGCCCCGACCGCAGGCCTGCACTTCGACGACGCACTGCTCGGCCAACTCACCAGGAAAGGCGTCGAGACCGCTCAGGTAACGCTGCACGTAGGCGCAGGCACGTTTCAGCCGGTGCGGGTCGACGATATCGCCGCGCATCGCATGCACCGTGAGTGGTACGACATTCCGGCCGCAACGGTAACCAGGATCGCCGCGGCACGCGAACGCGGCGCCAGCGTCGTCGCGGTCGGCACGACGAGCCTGCGCGCGCTCGAGTCGGCCGCACGGTCAGGCTCGCTGAATGCCGGTTCGGGCGAGACCGATCTGTTCATCACGCCGGGTTTCGGCTTCAACGTGGTCGACCGGTTGATCACCAACTTCCATCTACCACGGTCCACCCTGCTGATGCTGGTGAGCGCGTTCGCCGGAATGGAGCCGATCCGCAAGGCGTACGCGCACGCGATCGGGCAACGCTATCGCTTCTTCAGCTATGGCGACGCGATGCTGATCGATCGGGCAGGCCTTGGCGTAGGTCGAACGCGGCCGTAGCGGTCCGACACCCGCGCGAGTATTCTTCGCGCCCTTTGCTTTCCGTTGCCGTTTTCCGCCGCCGTTTTTCCGCTGTCGTCGCGATCCGAGCCCCACGTGCAATTCGAAGTTCTAGCCACCGACGGCCTGGCCCGACGCGGGCGCCTCACCATCACGCACGGCGTAGTCGAGACGCCGGTCTTCATGCCGGTGGGTACGCACGGCACGGTCAAGGCGATTCGCCCCGAGGAACTGCGCACGAGCGGCGCGACCATCGTGCTCGGCAATACGTTTCACTTGTGGCTGCGACCCGGGCTGGATGTCATTCGCGCACACGGCGGGCTGCACCGCTTCATGAACTGGGACGGTCCGATCCTCACCGACTCGGGTGGTTTCCAGGTGTTCAGCCTGGGCGCGTTGCGCAAGATGAGCGAGGAGGGAGTGCACTTCGCCTCGCCGATCAACGGCGATCGGCTGCTGCTCACGCCCGAACAATCGATGGCGATCCAGCGCGTGCTCAATTCCGACGTGGTGATGGTGTTCGACGAATGCACGCCCTATCCCGCAACGCTCGAGCAGGCACGATCGTCGATGGAGCTGTCGATGCGCTGGGCCGATCGGTCCAAGCGCGCGCATGAGGGCAATGCCAATGCGCTGTTCGGCATCGTCCAGGGCGGCATGTTCGAGACGCTGCGCGAGGAGTCGCTCGCGCGTCTGCTCGAGATCGGCTTCGACGGCTATGCGATCGGCGGGCTGTCGGTGGGCGAACCGAAGGATCTGATGCGACAAGTCATGGCGTACACCGCGCCGCGCCTGCCGGCGGATCGGCCGCGTTATCTCATGGGCGTGGGCACGCCCGAAGATATCGTCGCCGGTGTGTGCGCCGGCCTGGACATGTTCGACTGCGTGATGCCCACCCGCAACGCGCGCAACGGCCATCTGTTCACCCGCTACGGCGATGTGCGCATCAAGAACGCCAGGCATCGCACCGATACCCGTGCGCTCGATGCGTCGTGCGAGTGCCACACCTGCCGCCACTTCACGCGCGGCTACCTGCACCACTTGCAGCGCTCGAAGGAGATTCTCGGGGCGATGCTGAACACCATTCACAACCTGCACTACTACCAGACCCTGACGCGCGAGCTGCGCGAGGCGATCGCCGCTCAACGGCTGGAGCAGTACTGCGTGCGCTTTGCCCACGACCGCGCCGTCGAAGCGGCCGACGAGGGCTGACCGCCGCGCATCGGCCCGGGCCCCGGGCTTGTTAGAATCCCGGGCTTTTTTGCAACAGCCGCATCGCCTCGCAACGCTCCCCGAAACGGCTGTCGCGAACCAATCGCAATACGAGCAACCCCACTACAAACCCACTACAAAGGAAGGCGATAAGCAATGTTCATTGCGGATGCTTACGCACAAACCGCGTCGGGCGGTACCGAGCAACTGATGGGCCTGCTGCCTATCATTTTGATGTTCGTGCTGCTCTACTTTCTGATGATCCGGCCGCAGATGAAGCGGGCCAAGGAGCACCGCTCGATGACGGAATCCCTGTCGAAGGGCGACGAAGTCGTCACCGCCGGCGGGCTGCTCGGCAAAATCACCAAGATCTCCGACGCCTACATCACCATCGAAATCGACAACAATACCGAAAACGTGGGGCAGCGCGGATCGGTGCAGACACTGCTTCCGAAAGGGACGATGAAAGCG
>CADECO010000354.1:0-6241 GCA_902825905.1 uncultured beta proteobacterium | reverse complement strand
GCCCGACTGGCTGTCGTTCTTCATGTTCACCTACTTCACCGATCGCGACGGCAAGTTTCAGCTGTGCGCACTGGCGGAGTCGGGCTTCGATCCGCTCGCCCGCACGACGCAGTTCATGCTCACCGAGGAAGCGCACCACATGTTCGTGGGCGAGTCGGGCGTGGGCCGTGCGATCCAGCGTACCTGTGAGGTGATGCGCGAGCACAAGGTGGACGATCCGGCCAAGGTGCGCGCCTTGGGTGTGGTCGATCTGGAGACGATCCAGCGCTATCTGAACTTCCACTTCAGCGTGACGATCGATCTGTTCGGCTCCGATCAATCCTCGAACGCCGCGACGTTCTACAGCACCGGCTTGAAGGGCCGATACGAAGAAACCAAGATCGGCGACGACCACCTGCTCAAGGGCGATTCCTACAAAGTGCTGGAGATCGCCGGCGACCGCATCGTGGAGAAGGAAGTCCCGGCGCTGCTCGCGCTCAACGAGCGGCTGCGCGACGACTACATCAAGGACTCAGTCGGTGGCGTCGAGCGCTGGAATCGCATCATCGAGAAGGCCGGCATCCCGTTCCGCTTGAAGACCCCGCACAAGGCGTTCAACCGCCGGATCGGCACCTTCGCCGGTGTGCGTGTGGCGCCCGATGGCCGGGTGATCTCCGAGGCCGACTGGACCCACCAGCACAAGAGCTGGCTGCCCAGTGCCGAAGACCGCGCGTTCGTGGCGTCGTTGATGGGGCGAGTGGTCGAGCCCGGCAAGTACGCCAGCTGGATCGCCGCGCCGGCGATCGGCATCAACAAGCAGCCGGTGAACTTCGAGTACGTGCGCTTCAACTGAGCGGCCAACTGAGCGGCCAAGGAGCACCCATGACCACCGCCACCGCCGAATACGCGAGGCAGCACCTCATCGACCCCGAGGTGTGCATCCGCTGCAACACCTGCGAGGCGACCTGCCCCTACGACGCGATCACGCATGATTCTCGCAACTACGTGGTCAAGTTCGAGCTGTGCAACGCCTGCGGCGACTGCATTTCGCCGTGTCCCACGGGCGCGATCGATCATTGGCGCGACGTGCCCAAGGCCGCGGCCTACACGCTCGACGATCAGTTGTCGTGGGACAGCCTGCCCGCGCCGACTGAGATCGATGCTGTTCCGGCCAGTGACGTGCCGAGCGAAGTGCGGCAGCTCACCGAGATCGCCACCGCCGGAACCGGCGGCCCGGCGGCTCCGCCCTGGTCGGCATCGCACCCGTACGTCAATCTGTATTCGCTCGCCAAGCCGGCGATCGCGAAGGTGGCCGGCAACCACCGTCTCACCGGCGACAAGGCTTCGGCCGACATTCATCACATCGTCCTCGATTTCGGCAGCACGTCGTTTCCGGTCCTCGAAGGGCAGACGATCGGCATCGTGCCGCCGGGGCTCGATGCCAACGGCAAGCCGCATCACGTGCGGCTGTACTCGGTTGCGAGCCCGCGCGATGGCGAACGTCCGCGCTACAACAACGTCGCGCTGACGGTGAAGCGCGTCACCGAGGATCACGACGGCAAGCCGGTGGTGGGTGTGGCCTCGAACTTCCTGTGCGACCTCAGGGTCGGCGACCAGGTAAAGGTGGTGGGGCCGTACGGCACGAGCTTCCTGATGCCGAATCATCCGCGCTCCTCGATTCTGATGATCTGCACCGGCACCGGTTCGGCGCCGATGCGCGCGATGACCGAGCGCCGCCGCCGGCGGATCGCGTTGAAGGAAGGCGGCGAGCTCACGTTGTTTTTCGGCGCGCGCGCTTCGGACGAGTTGCCCTACTTCGGGCCGCTGTCGAAACTGCCCAAGGAATTCATCGACGTGAACTTCGCGTTCTCGCGTGTGCCGGGGCAGCCCAAGCAGTACGTGCAGGACGTGATCCGTACGCGTGGCGAAACGGTCGCGCGGCTGCTGCAGGACGAGAACTGCTACATCTACATCTGCGGGCTCAAGGGCATGGAGTCCGGTGTCGTCGAGGCGTTTCGGGAGGTGTGCCGGACGCACGGCCTGGACTGGGATGCACTCAAGCCGCAGCTGGTGGCGCAGAGTCGCCTGCATATCGAAACGTACTGAGACGAATCTCGGAACAAGGGGGCTCGCCCCCTCGTAACTCCCTGAGAAATTTGGGACCCCTGCATACCCGAGGTAGGTTATGCAGAGGTTCCGTAAGGTAACTTGATGCAACGCACAGCGATACGAATCATTCAAGACGAGCATCTGGCGATCGGCGCGGTGCTGTACAGCCTGCGCTACCTCGCACGGCGCATCCGCGACGAGGTCGATCCCCCCGATTTCCGGCTGTTGCACGCGATGCTCGACTACGTCGTGGAATATCCGGATCGCTGGCACCACCCAAAGGAGAACCAATTTCTATTCAAGGCGTTGCGCGAGCGTGCACGCGAAGCCGCGCACTTGGTGGCGCAGTTGGAAGCCGAGCACGAGCAAGGCTCTCGCCTGATCACTGCGCTCAAGGATGCGCTGGCGCGATTCGAGCGTGGGGTGCCCGGTGCGCGTGCCCCGTTCATCGATGCGGTCGAGGAGTACGCGCAGTTCCAATGGGATCACATCCGCAAGGAAGAGGAGCAGTTGCTGCCGCTCGCCGAACGCGTGCTGAGCGACGACGACTGGGAATCCATCGCGACCGCCTTCGAAGAGAACGACAACCCCTTGTTCGGCATCAAGCCCAAGGATGAAGCCGAGCGACTCTACCGGACCATCATGCAGTTGGCGCCGCCACCGCTTGGTGTCGGGCAACGCGCTCACGACCAAGATCGCGATGGCCCGCCCAATGAACAGCAATCTCGACTGGCGACCTTGCGTCGCTAGCTACGACAAAGGAGATTTCGAACCATGCGCAGCTTTCAAGTTCAGCAATTCGGCCAACCGCTGGCCGACGTCATCGGGCAAGCGCCTCAGCTCCAGGGCGGCGACGTCCTGGTGAAGATCAGCGGTTGCGGCGTGTGCCATAGCGACGCGCACCTGCACGACGGTTACTTCGACCTGGGTGACGGCAAGAAGGTCGACATGACGCGCGCGATGCAACTACCGCGCACGCTGGGGCACGAAATTGTCGGCACGGTCGTCGCGCTTGGACCCGACGCCAAAGGCGCGAAGATCGGTGATCGTCGCGTCGTCTATCCGTGGATCGGTTGCGGCGTCTGTTCGCTGTGCAAGGCGGGTGACGAGCATCTGTGCAACGCGCCACGTGCGCTCGGCATCAATCGCGATGGCGGTTTCTCCGACCATGTGGTCGTCCCCGACGCCAGGTACCTGATCGAATTCGATCCGCTACCGGAAGAGCAGGCCTGTACCTACGCGTGTTCCGGCCTTACCGCGGCTGGTGCGCTCAAGAAGGCCGGGCGCCTCGGCGCGGGCGATCCGCTGCTGATCATCGGTGCGGGTGGCGTCGGGCTGTCGGGCATTCGCCTGGCGAAGACGATGTGCGGCGTGGCGCCCATCGTCGCCGAGATCGATAAAAGCAAATGGGATGTGGCGCGCGAAGCGGGCGCGGCAGAGGTGATCGATCCGAACGCCGACGGCGCGGCGCGCAACCTGATGAAATCGACGGGTGGTATTGCTGCCGCGATCGATTTCGTCGGCGCCGCCTCGACGTTCAACTTCGGCTTCAATTCGCTGCGCAAGGCCGGCAAGCTGGTCGTCGTCGGGTTGTTCGGTGGCTCTACGCCGATCGCACCTCCGCTGGTGGCGATGAAGGCAGTGACGGTGACCGGCTCCTACGTCGGCAGCCTGGCCGACATGCACGAGCTGATGAAGATCGCGCGCTCGGGCGCATTGCCCGCGTTGCCGGTGACCAGGCGTCCGCTCGCCGATGTGAACGCGGTGCTCGACGAACTGAAGGCCGGGCGTATCCGTGGGCGCGTCGTGGTGCAGCCATGAGTGATCGAAACAATCCCTTCGATCCGACCAACTTCGACCCGTTCGCGATGTGGCGGGAGTGGTTCGGTCGTTCCGAGCAGCAGTGGAGTCAGGGCCTGTCCGAGATGCTCAAGGACGAGCGCGTTGCCGGTTCGCTCGGCAAGGAAGCGCAGAAGGCCATGCTCATGCAGCGGATGTTTGCCGAAGTAAGCGAGCGGTACCTCGCCTACATGAACATGCCTTCGCGCAGCGACATCGAAAAGCTCGGCGAGCGCATCGGCCGGTTGGAAGACTCGATCGGCTCGTTGCAAGTCGAGATTGCGCAACTGCGAGGTCGGGCGGGCTCGCCAGGTGATGGCGGCCACGCCACGCCGAGACGCCCAGCGCGCACGCGCAAGCCGCCTGCCGCAGGTTGATCAATGGCTGCGCCTGCGTCTTCCCACCATCGATCCACCGAGCGATCCACCGAGCGAAGCCGGCGCGAAGTGTTGCGAGCCGTAGAACAGCGCGGTGTCGGCACTGAAGCCGTCGCCGAATGGACCGGTGCGCTCGGCACTACGCCCAAAGACGTCGTGCTCGCGCACGGCACGATGAAGCTGTTCCACTATCGGCCGCTCACCGACAGCGTGTATCGCGTGCCGGTGCTGATCGTCGCCTCGCTCGTCAATCGCTCCTACATCCTCGATCTCGCACCAGGGCAGAGTCTGATCGAGTTCCTGTTGCGGCAGGGGTTCGACGTCTATCTGATCGACTGGGGCGTCCCACGCCGCGAGCATCGCGACACGCGCCTGGAAGACTACGTGCTCGATTTGATCCCGCGTTGCGTGGAGCGGGTGCAGGAAGACTCCGGCGAGCCCGACGTTTCGCTGCTCGGCTATTGCGTGGGCGGTCTGCTCGCGGTGCTGTACGCGGCGCTTCATCCGCAGGCGCCGGTGAAGAACCTCGTGTGTTTCGCAACGCCGGTCAACAGCGACGGCCTGGTCTCGCTCAAAACCTGGATGAGCGAGTCGGCCTTCGACGCCGATGCGATGGTGCGACTGCACGGCAACGTGCCGGCCGATTTCATCCAGGATACGCTGCGCATGCTGCGCCCGTTCGGGAAGCCGGCGGGGCAACTCGCGTTGCTCGACAAGGTGGACGACGAAGATTTCGTCACCAGCAATCTGCGCTTCGCCAAATGGGAGTCCGACAACGTCCCGTTCGTGGGCGGCGCGTTCAAACAGATGGTCGAAGACTTCTTGCGCGGCAACAAGCTGCTCAAAGGTACGTGGCGACTTGGCGGCCATCGGATCGACCCGAAGAAAATCCATGCACCGTTCCTGCATCTGGTGGCGCAGTCCGATCACATCACGCCGTACGAGTCGTCGCAGGATCTGGTGAAGATGGTCGGCAGCAAGGACAAGCAGGAGATCGTGCTCAAAGGTGGCCACGTCGGCCTCGTCGCCGGGCGCGGCGCGATCAAGCAGATGTGGCCGGCACTCGAACAGTGGCTGGCCAGGCGCTCGGTCTAAAGGCTTCGGGGCAGGGCGCGGTCTTCCACTACTCAAAAGAAACTCAATGCGTCCTCATTCCATGACTCCGAGGAAGCGGCGCGCGAGAAGATGGCGTACGTAGAGAACGGCGGCGCTGCAATTCATTGGCACGCGGTGGGCGAGGGCGAGCCGCTGCTCCTGATCATGGGGCTTGGTTGCAGCTCGGCGATGTGGTTCCGATTGGCCCCGCGACTGGCGCGCCACTATCGGGTGATCCTCATGGACAACCGCGGCGTGGGGCAGACCCAGGCGCATTCCCTGGTGCATCGCGTTTCCAGCATGGCAAGCGACGTGGATGCGGTGCTGTCGGCGGCCGGCGAATCCAGTGCGCACGTGCTGGGGTTGTCGATGGGCGGAATGATCGCGCAGCAGTTCGCGCTCGATTATCCGCAGCGCGTTCGCTCACTGATCCTCGCGGCAACCAACTGCGGCGGCAGTTACGCCATCCTCGCCGAGCACAAGGTGTGGCGCCTGCTGTTTACAAAGGTCGACATGTCGCCCGAGGAAGGGCTGCGCTCCATGGCGCCATATACCTACGCGCGCCGCACCTCGGAGGAACTGATCGAGGAAGATCACCTGGTGCGCCTGGCGAATCATCCGACGCGGCGCGGCTATCAGGCGCAGCTCTACGGCTTGCTCGGCTGGACGTCGTATCCGCCGCTGGCCGTACTGCACTGCCGGGCCCTCGCGTTGCACGGCAAGGAAGCCCAGCTTATTCCGCCCCAGAACGGCGTGCTGCCGGCCCGGCGCACCACTCCCGGCCAGCCACCAGTTCTCGCCCCTCCCAACCATCAGCTCCTCCCCGCTCACCCCGGCCCCCC
>CADECO010000353.1:4605-6252 GCA_902825905.1 uncultured beta proteobacterium | reverse complement strand
TGCCTAACGCCAGCATGCGCCGGGCAAGCGTCGGCACCGTCATCAGGAATTGCGGACGGTGTCGCGCAATCTGCTCCACCACCACTTCGGGCTCGGGCCACTCGGCGTTGAGGATCGTCGTGGCACCGATCGTGAGCACGCCCAGAAAGGCGTTGTCGAGCGCGTACGCGAAGAACAGCTTCGAGGTCGACAGCATGGTGGTGCTCTCGTCAGCGTGCAGCACTTCGCGCAGCAGTTTGCCCGACTGCGTTGCATTCGCATGCGAGTGGATGATCCCCTTGGGTCGCCCGGTCGTACCCGAGGAATACAGCCAGAACGCCGACGCATCATCGGCAACGTCTACCGGCTCGAATCGCGTGGGCGCGGCATCGAGTGACGCGACCAAGCTGCGTGCGCCTTCGGCCGCGATCAACGTCATGCCAGGGGCGTGTTGAGCAGGCTCCTGCAACTGCGGTAAGTGCGACGAGTCGGCGATGCACAACCCCATGTTGCTGTCGGCGAAGATGTGCGCGTAGTCGCGCGCATTCAGTCGCGGATTGAGCGGAACGGCAACGCCACCGGCCTGCATCACCCCCAGGAACGTGGCGCAGGCAAGCGGTGAATCGAGCAGCATCAGGCCGACGCGATCACCCTGCCGCATGCCGGACGCGAGCAACGCGTTGGCGCATCGATTCGCCATTTGCTGCAGCTCGCGGTAGCTGGTGACGCCGTTTTGCCGATGCAGGATCGCCGGCTTGTCGGCCAGACGTTCCGCATGCGCGAGGATGCTGCGAGCAGCGTTCATGCGTGCTAATGCGTCGCTCGAATGAGTGCCAGGGTCCGCAAGCTGATTGCGAGCACTGCGAAGCGCGTGCGGTTACACGCGTCAGTCAACGCTGCGATCCGCACGATCCGGTTCTCGCGAGAACTCAGTGCAGCTTCGGCACGGTCAGCCCGATCGAAGCCGCCGCTGCAGCTGCGCGCTTGATGTAGTCCTCGCGCATTTCTTCGTTCTTGCGCAGCTTGATGCCCCAGCGTCGATAGATCTCGTTGTTCTTCGAACCGGCACGGCCGAAGAACACCGGAAAGGTCGGAAACACCTTGTCCACGCACGCCTGCAGCCTGGCGCGCCCTTCATCGGTCTGGACCAGCTCCTTGCCGAAGTCCAGCCCGAACTGGTGGTGAAACTTCTCTTCGGGCATGGTCATGCGCGCGAGGTTGCGCAACGGGTGAAACGGGCAATGCAGCAGATCCTCCACCTGCAGGATCTCGGCCAGGTCGCCCAGCAGCTTGATCGCGACGAACTCCTCCCAGGTCTGCAGCGGAAACTCGAAGATCGACAGCGGCGGCTTGGCGGTCTTCTCCGGCAGCATCTTCTCCGCTGGAATGCCCAGCTCCTTGCCCAGCTCGAAGAAGCGATAGTGGTGGCCGTATTCCTCCATCGCGACGCGGCAGGTCAGCCACTTCGCGTAGGGGTTGGGTGCGAGTGCGATCGCCGGCTCGTCGAACACGCGCGAGCCGTGCAGCTCGTTGATGGCGTGACTGATGACGATCTTCTCGATCGCGACGCGAAACTCCTCGGGTTGGCTGCGAAGTTCAGCGCTGGTCTTGATCTGCGGGATGGCGGTGGACGACATGGCGGTGCTCGTGTGTGGTGAAAGGTGAAGA
>CADECO010000353.1:0-4505 GCA_902825905.1 uncultured beta proteobacterium | reverse complement strand
GCGAAGCGGCCGTCGTAGAGCCCCAGCGGCCAGCGCCCACGCGCGAACAGCGCGTACTTGTGCGCGAATGCGTGCTGCGGACCGCACTGCGCCGCGGTGGCGAGTTGATAGTCGTGCGCGGCGAAACTGGCGGCGCCGGTGGCTGCTTTGATCAAGCCGGCGTCGCTGCATCCGAAGCGCGCCGCCGCACTCGTCGCGGCTGCATGGATTGCATCGTTGAGTTGCACCCACTCACCGTCGGCACGCAGCGGATTGCCAGCGCCCGTCATTGCGCGGCGAAGCCCGTGCTCGCCGTTCCAGCACTCGAGCGACGCGTGCCTGATGATCGGTGCGAGCGCCTCCCAGCTTTGTACGACCATCGCCGGTTGCGTGCTCGTCAGGCCCAGCGCGGCGAGATACGCCTCGATCGCGTGGCGTTCAGCGGCAACGAGCGGCTGGCCGAGCGCGCCAAACCAATCGACCTTCGCCTCAACGATGTGCGATGCGGCCATGCGTGTCACAGCACCGGATCGGTGCTGAACGCTTCCAGATCCGTAACAAGATCGACGAAGCTCGGCGCGAACGATCGGATCGCCTCGGCCATGTCCTGCAGCGCGTGTGCATCGCGCGGTACGGTGAGTTTCATCGCCGGACGAGCCTGCGAGAACAGAAACAGCTCGCGACCGCGTGCCGCGAAGATTTGGCCGGAGATCGCGTTGGCCGCCGCCGAGGCGAGGAACGAAACCAGGCGCGCGACATAAACAGGTGCGACCTGCAGCGCCTTCTGCTTGTACGCCGCCTGCGCGTCGTTGGCGGGCTGGATGCTCTCGGTGACGCGCGTGGCAGCAAACGGAATGACCACGTTGGCGTTGATCTTCGAGCGTGCCAGATCGTGTGCGACCACGCGTGTCAGGCCGATCAGTCCGGCCTTGGCCGAGCCGTACGCAGCCTGACCGAAGTTGCCGTAGATGCCGGCGGTGGAGGCGATGTTCACGATCGATCCCGGCGCCCGGCCATTCTTTGCCTGGTCGCGCAGCACGGGTGCCGCAACGCTCAGCAACTGGTAGGCGCCGGTGAGATTGGTGCGGATCGTGGCGTCCCACGCATCGCGGCTCGACTTGAAGATGAAGCCGTCGCGGATGATCGCGGCGTTGTTCACCACGATGTCGAGCGCGCCGCACTGCTCTACCGCTGTCTTCACGGCCCGCTCGGCGACACTCGGTTCGGCGATGTCGCCATGCAACCCGAGCGCGCCAGGAATCTTCTCGGCGGCTTGCGCTGCCGCATGCGGCTCGGGCGATTCGCCGCCGATAGTCACGCCGCTATCGACGATGACGATGCGCGCACCATGGCGAGCCAGATCGTGCGCGATCGCGAAGCCGATTCCACGCGCCCCGCCGGTGACGATCGCGACGCGTCCTTGTAGTTCGTTTGCCATGGCCACTCCAGCAGGTTCGGGTTCGTCGCGCTCGGGATGGATCGCGTTCAGGGTTGATTGTGGAAGGCGTCAGCGTGGATATCGCGCAGCGCCATGCCTTTACTCTGCAGCACGCTACTGACCGCCTCGACCATCACCGGCGGTCCGGCCACGTACGCATGCCAGCCCTCGACGTTGTGAACGTCGGCCGCTATCGCTTCGTGCACGTATCCGCGCCGGCGCGTGGTCGTCGCATCTTCGGACAACACGACCTCGACTGCCAGATTCGGATGGTCGCGCATCCATCCAGTGAGTATCGCCTCGTTGTACACGTCGCGTTCGCCGCGCACGCCGAAGTACAACCTGATCGGTGCGGCGGAGTTGCGCGCGAGCATCGTCTTGAGGATCGACTGGATCGGCGCGAGCCCCGATCCGCCCGCTGCGAGCAGCACCGGCCCGACATGAAGATCACGCAGGTACGAAATGCCGTGCGGACCGGACACCGTCACCGGGTCGCCTTCCTTGAGCGTGGTGGCGACGTAGCTCGAGCAGCGTCCGCCGGGCATGTGGCGCACGTGGAATTCGAGCCGGGCATCGTCGGGCGCGTTGGCCATCGAGTAGTGCTTGCCAAGGCCCGGCGCGAAATCGACCTGCGCGTACTGTCCGGCCGAGAACACGAACGGGCCGCCCGATTCGACGTCGAGCCACACCCCGCGGATGTCGTGGGAGAGCTGTTCCAGGCGCTGCACGCGACAGGCGAGCACGCGCGAGGGATGCACGACCAACGCTTCGTGATCGATGCGGCGGATGCGCGCGTCGCCCCACACCTGGGTGCGGCAGGCGAGGATCAGCCCGCGATCGCGTTCTGCATCGGTGAGCGCGAACTCGGAGGCTTCCAGCGCGAACGTGTCGCCCTCCACCAGCTCGCACTTGCAGCTGCCGCAGTTGCCGGCCTGGCAGCTGTACGGAAACGCGATGCCCGCGCGCTGCGCGGCGGCGAGAATCGTTTCGCCATCGTCGGCGTCGAAACGGTCGTCGGAATCGAGGATGCTGATGCGAGGCACGGCGTAGAGCGAATGGCTGGTGACGATGGTTGCCGACGGTTGCGCGCGCGGCCGGCGAAATAATCCAGCCGCGACCCGCGAGTCTAGATAAGATTGATGGGAAGTCCAATAGTTTGGCTGTCAAACTATTTGTCTTGTTTTTCGACCGACGGGGAGGCTAGGTGGCGGTTTCCGCAGCGAATGGTCCAGGACGTCGATCGAGGGCGCGGCGCGAGGGCAAGTCGAAACTGACCGCCAACGGTCGCGCGGGCACCGAGGCTCCGGCACGCAATCTCAAGCGCGGCATGCTGCCCGCGCTGCTCGGCTATCAACTCCGGCTGGCGCAGCTCGCGGTGTTTCGCGACTTCGAGCGTTCGTTCGCGGCGCTGGATCTGTCACCGGGTCGCGTCGGCATGCTGGTGCTGATCGAAGCCAACCCGGGCATCTCGCAGTCACGCCTGGCCGAAGCGGTCGGACTCGATCGCTCCACGCTGGTGCCGCTCATCGACGGCTTCGAGCGCGCGCGCCTGGTCGAGCGCCGCGCCGGCAAGGATCGTCGCACCAACGAACTGTGGCTGACCGGCGCGGGCGCGCGGCAGCTCGCGCAGATGAAAAAGGAAGTCGCCCGTCACGAAGCACGCATCACCCGCGGATTGACGCGTGGTGAAGTGCAGGTGCTGCTCGGTCTGCTGGACAAATTGCAGCGCGGCTGATCAGACCTTCCCGCGAGGTAGCACCGATCCGCAGCCATGAAAAAAAGGGACGCCGAAGCGTCCCTTTCTGCGATGCGGGGTGTGCTGAACCGAAAGCGATCAGCACACCATTCGAGACGACTCAATGATGGTACGCCGTCTCGCCATGCGAGTTGATGTCCAGCCCCTCGCGTTCTTCCTCTTCGGTCACGCGCAGGCCGACGAAGGCATCAGCCAGTTTGAAGGCGATGAACGCAACCACTGCCGACCACACGACCGTCACGCCCACCGCTTTCGCCTGGATCCACACTTGCTCGGCGATGCTGGTGAAGCCCGTCTTCGCCGTGACCCAGTCGGTGACGAAGCCCGGACCGCCGAGCGCCGGCGAGACGAACACGCCGGTGAGCAACGCACCGAGGATGCCCCCGACCGCGTGCACGCCGAACACGTCGAGCGAATCGTCCAGGCCGTGCAGGCGCTTCAGGCCATTCACGCCCCACAGACACACCAGGCCGGAGATCAAACCGATCACCAGCGCACCGATCACGCCGACGTTACCCGCGGCCGGCGTGATCGCGACCAGGCCGGCCACCGCACCGGATGCAGCACCGAGCATCGACGGACGACCTTTGAACGCCCATTCACCGAACGTCCACGCCAGCACCGCACAACAAGTCGCGACGTACGTGTTCATGAAGGCGAGCGCGGCGGAATTGCCCGCTTCGAGCGCGGAGCCCGCATTGAAGCCGAACCAGCCCACCCACAGCAGCGACGCGCCGACCATCGTCATGGTGAGGTTGTGCGGGGTCATCGCTTCGCGTCCGTAACCGATGCGCCGACCGGCGAGCCAGGCGCCGACCAGTCCTGCGATGCCCGCGTTGATGTGCACCACGGTGCCGCCGGCGAAATCGAGCGCACCCCATTGCCACAGCAGACCGGCCTTGGCGTTGAGCGAATCGACCAGCTTCGGATCGGTGTAGGCATCCGGACCGGCCCAGAACCACACCATGTGAGCGATCGGCAGATACGAGAAGGTGAACCACAGCACCACAAACACCAGGACCGCGCTGAATTTCACGCGCTCGGCGAACGCACCGAGGATCAGGCAGCAGGTGATCGCCGCGAACGTCGCCTGGAAGGCTGCGAACGCGAACTCGGGAATCACCACGCCTTTGCTGAACGTCGCTGCGGTCGTGAACTCACCTTTGACCGGATCGAACATCCCGTTCAGGAACAGCCGGTCGAAGCCGCCGATGATCGAATTGCCCTCGGTAAACGACAGGCTGTAGCCGTACACCACCCACAGCACCGTGATCAGCGAGAACACCACGAACACCTGCATCAGCACCGACAGCATGTTCTTGGCGCGCACCA
>CADECO010000352.1:550-6280 GCA_902825905.1 uncultured beta proteobacterium | reverse complement strand
TTCGGCGCTGCCTTCGGGCGGGTGTTCGAGCACTCGCCCTGGATCGCCGAGCGCGGATTCGTCCGCAAGCCGTTCGCCGATGTCGATGCGCTGCATGCCGCGATGGTCGAGGTGGTGCGCGGCGCGTCGGCCGAGGAGCAACTGGCGCTGCTGCGGGCCCATCCGGAGCTGGCGGGTCGCGAGGCGCAGACCAATTCACTCACACCTGAGTCGACCGGTGAGCAGCTCAAAGCGGGCCTCACCGCACTGAATCGCGACGAGATGGCGCGCATCGCCGCGTTCAACGCCGAGCACGGCAAGCGCTTCGGCTTTCCGTTCATCATTGCCGCGCGCCTGCACGACAAGTCGCAGATCTTCGCGGAATTCGAGCGGCGCTTGACGCTCTCGGTCGACGAGGAGATGGCGGCCTGCCTGGAGCAGGTGTACCGGATCACGCGGCTGCGGCTGGACGACCTGGTTGCGCCTTAGTCGTCGAATGCCGCTTCATGCCATCATCGCCGCATATGAACAACACGCCCCACATCGACAATGACCACCGCTATCTGCGCCTGGCGATCGCACGCTCGCGCGATGCATTTCGTCGCGGCGACAAGCCCTACGGCGCCGTCCTGGTGAGCGCGGATGGCTCGGTATTGCACGAATCCGGCAATACGCAGGTGAGCGAGCACGACATCACCGGACACGCCGAGCTCAACCTTCTGCGTGAAGCCTCGCGCAAGCTCGGGACCGCGGCGCTGCGCGGGAGCACGGTGTATGCGAGCGGTGAGCCTTGTCCGATGTGCGCCGGCGCCATCTACTGGTCGGGCGCGGTGCGGGTGGTGTACGCGCTCGACGTGGCGAGCATGAACCGGCTCGACCCGTCGGATGCCGAACCATCGTTGCTTGACTGCCGCACCGTGCTGGCAAGCGGGAATCACCCGATCCAGGTGACCGGACCGCTGCTGCAGGACGAAGCGGAACGCGCATTTTTTGATCGTTGAGACGCTATTGATGGAGGGGGTACGGGCATGAAGCTTTTCCGCGTTGGTTTGGCGTGCACGTTGGGTCTCATAGTCGGCGCAGTGTCGTTGGGCGTGTCGGCGCAGGAATGGCCCAATCGTCCCGTGCGGCTGGTGGTGCCGTTTCCGCCTGGCGGCGCGAGCGACCTGGTCGCGCGGCTGGTCGCGCCCACGCTCGGCGAGAAGCTCAAACAGACCGTCCTGGTCGAGAACCGTCCGGGCGGCGGCACGACGATTGGCGCAAAGGCGGTGCTCGCGGCCAACGATGCCGCCCATACGTTGTTCGTCGCGAACAGCGCGCCGATCTCGATCGCACCGTATCTGTTCGACGTCGCGCCCTACGATCCGATGAAGGATTTCGCGCACGTCGCGATGATCGGCATCGTTCCCAACGCCTTCTTCGTATCGACCGCGATTCCTGTCACCACATGGCAGCAGCTGATCGACTGGATCAAAGCGCAAAGCAAACCCGTGCCCTATGGATCGGGCGGCGGCGGATCGATCGGTCACATCGTCGGCGAGATGTTCAAGGGGCAGCTCGGGCTGAAGATGGAGCACATCGCCTACAAGGGCTCGGCGCCGATGTTCCAGGACATGCTGGGCGGGCAGCTTCACCTGGGCGTCAACACGCTGCCCGAGGTGTGGGAGTTCGCCAAGCAGGGCAAGCTGCGCGTGATCGCGCTGACCGGCACGACACGCGCCAAGGTAGCGCCTGACATTCCATTGGTGACCGAACTGGGGCACCCGAAGCTGGTGGCCGAGAATTTCGTTGGCATTTCCGGTCCGGCCAACATGCCGGCCGCCGCGGTCAACAAACTCAATGCCGCGGTGGGTGAGACGCTGAATGACGCCAAGATCATCGCGCGCATGGAAGAGTGGGGCTTTCTGGTGACGAAGATGACCCCGACGGCTTTCACCGCGTTCGTCCAGAAGCAGGTAACCGAGTTTCAGCCGGCGGTGAAAGCCTCAGGAGCCAAGCTGAACTGAAGGAACCCACCGATGCCCGGAATTTCCATCCACGTTGTCGACGTCTCGCGCGGACTGGTCGCCACCGGCATGCGCGTCGAAGTGTTCAGCTGCACGTCCGAGCGCAAGCTGCTGTGCGCCGGTGCGATCAACGAGCGCGGGCTGCTCGATGATGCGGCATTGAACGCGCGCTTCGCACCGGGCTATCTGGAGGTGCTCTTCCACGTTGCCGACTACTACCGCGGCGCGGGCATCACGCTGCCCGCGGTGCCGTTTCTCGACGTCGTTAACTATCGCTTCGGCGTCGGCGATCAGGCGCAGCACTACCACCTGCCGTTCAAGGTGACGCCGTGGGGCTATTCGTGCTTTCGAGGTGGGGCGTAGCGGCGCGCGATCAAGCGCTTCACATCAGCTTCACCAGCCCCGTCGCGATCGGTGGGAACGCAAGGATCAGTGCCAGGCCCACCAGCATCGCAACGATGAATGGCCACACACCGCGGAACACGGTCCACACGCTCACGTTCTGGATCGTCGATTGCACCACGAACACGTTCATGCCGATCGGCGGCGTGATCAGCCCGAGTTCGACGACGATGATGACGACGATGCCGAACCAGATCAGATCGATGTTGAACGGCGCCAGGATCGGCACGAAGATCGGAATGGTGAGCAGGATCATCGCCAGGCTGTCGAACACGCAGCCCAGCACGATGTAGATGAAGCACATCGCCAGTACGATGCCCATGCCGGGCAGGTGCAGACCTTCGAGCCAGGTCACCATCGCCTGAGTGAAGCCGGCGAGATTGATGAAGTTGGAGAAGATCAGCGCGCCGTAGGCCACCAGGAAGATCATTCCCGAGGTGCGGCCGGCGTCGAGCAGCGCGTCCATGATGCCGGCCATGCGCACCTTGCCGTGCGTGATCGCGAACAGGAACGCGCCCGCGGCCCCGACGCCCGCAGCCTCGGTGGGCGTGAACACGCCGAAGTAGATGCCGCCGATGATGACGACGAACAACAAGGCGATGCCCCAGATACGCGAAATCGCACGCCAGCGCGCCGCCCACGGAATGCGCTCGCCCGGTGGACCTAACTCTGGGCTGAATCGGACCTGAATCGCGATCGCGGCGATGAACAGGATGGTGAGCAGAACGCCGGGCACGATGCCGGCAATGAACAGCTTGCCGATGTCGGCCTCGGCAAGCAGGCCGTAGATCACCATCGGCACGCTAGGTGGGATCAGGATGCCCAGCGTTCCGCCAGCGGCGATCGAGCCCGACGACAGGCTGTCGGCGTAGCGATAGCGGCGCATCGAGGGCATCGCCACCTTCGACATCGTCGCGGCGGTGGCGAGCGACGAGCCGCACACCGAGGCGAAGCCGGCGCAGGCACCGATGGTGCTCATTGCAAGGCCACCGCGGCGATGCCCGAGCAGCGCGTTGGCCGCGTCGTACAGCTCGGTCGACAGTCGCGCACGATGGATGAACTCGCCCATCAGGATGAACAGCGGAATCACCACCAGGTTCGCGTTGGTGGCTACATCGAAGATCTGTTGCCCGGCCATGACCAGCCCGGCGTCCCAACTGCCGCGCACGATCGAGAAGCCGGCCAGGCCGATCAGGATGAAGGCGAAACCGAGCGGCACGCCGGCGAGCGCGAGCGCAAGCAGGATCGCCAGGCCGATGATGCCGATCAGCATGTCAGTCGACGCCCAGGCTTGGACGCTGCAGGGCAACCTCACGGCCGGCGATCGCGGCGATCAGCAGTCCGAACAGGATGATCACCGTCAGCCACGCGAACACCGCCATGACGTACGCCAGCGGTCCGAGCGGCCATTCGAGCAGACCGGAGATCTGCTTCGAGCCGACCAGGATGTCGGCTTGCACCCACACGCGCCACGCGATCACGATCGCACCTGCGAGCGAAACAAGCAGCACGAATAGCCGATGCGCGCGCGCCGCGGCGCCCTTGAGGTTGCCGGTGATCACCGACACCGTGAGATGGCTGTCGTGGCGCGTTGCAATCGGCAGCGAGCAGAACACCACCAGCGCCATCATGAACTGCACGATCTCGTAGCCGCCGTAGATCGGCATGCTGAGGAAGTACCGGCCGATGACGTCGACGGCGGTGATGGCCATCATCGCGAACAGCAGCAGGGCCATGCAGTAAGACAGCGCGCGCTCGAGCACGCGATCGAGGGTGGCGAGCATGGCGGGGTGGGTGCTTGCGCGGTGACCGTGCGTGAGGCCGTCGCGCCTGCGCTATCGCTTCTCAGCCGCGACCTTCTTGACCTCGGCGTTGAAGAACGCCAGCGCCGCCTTGCCGTCGATGCCCATCTTTCCCACTTCACTCACCCATTCGTCCTGGAACTTGCCCCAGGCCTTGCGCACATCAGCCATCATCGCCGGCGATGCAGGCAGGACCTGCTTGCCCGAGGCGATGTATTCGGCGCGAACCTTTGCTTCGAGATCGTCCCATCTGCGCGAACGCCGCGCCAGCGATTCGCCGGAAAGCTGCAGGATGGTGGCGCGGTCCTTCTCGCTGATCTCAGCCCACTTCGCCTTGTTGAAGAACACCGAGAACTGCGCCGAGAACACGCCGCCTTCGAGCTCGGTCATCGACTTCGAGTACTGCGCGACATTGAACTGCAAGGCCGAGGCGTGTCCCATGGTCGCGTAGCCGTCGACCGTGCCTTTGGAAATGATCTCGTAGGCACGCACCGCCGGGCCGGGCACGACTGTGGCACCGAGTGCACTGACAGCCTGGGCCGGCACGCCAGGCAGGCTCCACATCTTCATGCCGCGCAACTGCGCGATGCTGGTGATCGGCTTGTCTTTCGAGGTGGCAAGCGTGCCGGTGGGGGCGCCGGCGAATCCGACCAGTACGACGTCGCTGTATTCGTTCTTGTCCTTGAAGAATTTCTCGTAGGTGCGCCATAGCGCCACGCTGTCGGCCTCTCCGCTCGCGTTCACCAGCGGCAGCAACGCGACCTGCACCGTCCGGACGCTTTGCCGCAGGAACGTGTTGAAGATGTAAGCGCCGTCGGCCACGCCCTTGGCGACGATGTTGTACTGCTCGGGCGGTGGGGCCATGCTGCTCGGCGGCACTTCGAATTTCACGCGTCCTTCGGTCGCCTTCTCGATGTCGGCGATCCAGGGATTGATCACTTCGGTGTTCAGCACGAACTTCGGCGGCGCGAATTGGTTGAACACGATTTTGGTCTGCGCGAGTGCGCTGCCGATCGGTGCGCCGAATGCGGCGATCAAGCCGATCGCGCTGATCACGTTGAACGCGAGCGGATGCGCATCGCGCCGGACCTGCGGTCTGGTGGCCTGCATGAGGTCTCCTCCTCGTATGTATTGAATCCAAGCAATGCTTGTTGCTTGCGCCGATCGTAGCCGAGTTTGCCGGTGCTCGGGAGTACCGAGGACCATCATCGGGGCCGGCGCGCCCTGCGCCGGGCGCGAGAAGGCGGCTAACATCGCAGTTCGACCGTTCGCACCAACCGGGAGGCGCCGCGCATGTTCATTCGCAACTGCTGGTACGTCGGCGCCTGGGGCGCCGAGATCGGCAACGACACCTTGCTGCGACGGGTGATCCTGGGCGAGCCGGTGCTGTTCTATCGCAAGGCCGACGGCGGCGTGGTCGCGATGCAGGACCGCTGTGCGCATCGCCATGCGCCATTGTCGATGGGCCGGCGCGAGGGCGACCGCGTGCGCTGCATGTACCACGGGATCTGTTTCGATTCGAGCGGGGCGTGCGTGGAAGT
>CADECO010000352.1:0-503 GCA_902825905.1 uncultured beta proteobacterium | reverse complement strand
GGTGGATCTGGATGGGCGAGCCCGCGCGCGCCGATCGCGCCGCGATCCGGCGCATTCCCTGGCTCGAAGACGCACGCTGGGCACGCAAGCCCGGCTACATCCACTACGACGCCGACTACCTGTTGATCATCGACAACCTGCTCGATTTCTCGCATCTGGCGTACGTGCACGCGAAGACGCTCGGCAACGCCGGCCAGGGCACATTGAAGCCGCAGATCGACCGGATCGAAGGCGGCCTGCGCGTCACGCGCTGGTCGATGAATGACGAGCCGGCACCGTTCCATGCGCGCGTGGGTGGATTGAAGGGGCGCGTCGATCGCTGGAATATCTACGACTGGTACCCCCCGGCGATGCTGATCATGGATGCCGGGTCTGCGCCGACGGGGCAGGGTGCGGAGCAGGGCAATCGCGCGGGTGCCATCCAGTTCCGGCACCTGTCGGTGCAAACGCCCGAAACCGCGTCGAGCACGCACTATTTCTTCACGCACGCGCGCGACTTCCGC
>CADECO010000351.1:0-6299 GCA_902825905.1 uncultured beta proteobacterium | reverse complement strand
GGCTGCGGTTGGCCCCACGCGACCGGAACGCTTTCTCCAGACTCGCCAGCAAGCCTTCCGGGCCGTTGATTGCCGCGCGCTCCGGGCGAATGACCGGCAGCGGCAGGAACTGGCGGTCGTCGCGCGCGAGCCGCGGCAGCAGACCGGCGCGCACGAAAGAAGACTTGCCGGCACCGGAGGCCCCGACGATCACGAACAGGTGCTCGATGCCGCGCTCGCGCATGCGTCGCAACTGATCCAACCCGCGCACGACCATCGCGTCGCGTCCGAACAGCACCGCCGCATCGTCGAAGTCGAGAGCGCGCAGCCCGGGGTAAGGGGAACGGTCCGGATCGTTCGCCGGTGGCCAGTCGAAGGTCGACGGGTCGAGACCGGCACGGCGCAGACCGATTCGCAATCGTTCGAGGCCCTGCGAAGCGAACCGGACTTCGGTACGACGCACGTGTGGATCTTGTTCGACCGTGATCGTGTGCAGCTCGACGCCCTGGACCAGATCGCACAGCTGCCACTCTGCGGTCATTTCGTGGGGCAGCTGTTCGAGCGGCGTTGGCGCAATGAGCACGCCGAAGATCGCCTTGCCCAACTGCTTGGCGAGCAGAAACTCAGCGAGGCACCAACGCGATTGCTGCCAGCGCGGCGAGATCAGGAACAGGACGGCTTCGCAGCGATCGGCCGCCGCCTTGAGCGCCGCCTGCCAGCGTTCGCCCGGGGCCAGGCCGCGCTCGGCGCTGATATCGAGGAAGTAATCATCCCAGCCGCGGTCGGTGAGCCATGACCCGATCGCGAGCGCAGCGGCATTGTCGCCGCTCGAATGGCTGATGAAGATCCTCGACATCGGGCGTGCCTTTGACTCCGCACGTACTGGGGAGCGAGCGTATCCGCCGTGGCGGGCACCCACGTGCGCCCGAGTGTTTCAGAAATTGGTGAAGATGGGTAGGGGGCCAGCGCCTCTCGATGGAGCACCTTCAGAGCGGCAGGACCGCGTATGGCAAACAGATTCTCGTAACCGTGTCATGAGAATTGACGGCCGACTATGGTCGCGGTTTCAGCTACGCCGAAATCACCCGCATGATCCAGTTTGCCCATGCGTTCCCCGATGAGGCGATTATCGTGACGCTGTCACGATAATCGCGCTGCTCGAATTTTCATGCGCTGCTGCCGATCAAGGACCCGTTGGCGCGCGACTTCTACGCCGAGATGCGCCGTATCGAGCGCTGGGATGCGCACAGGCGGCGCTCGACGATCGTCGTTGACGGGTCTCACCTCTTCCCGGGTGATCGCTAACCCTACGGCTACTCCCGCTCGACACACCGCGTACACCGACACCTCGTGATACTGGTTGCCATGTGCACCAGTGCTCACCAAAGTTCGATTCACCGCCGGACGCGCGCCGATGCGCTCCCGGCACGTGCACCGGGTCGTATCGCAACGCGTGGACGCGATCATGTTCGCTCGTCTCCTGGTGCGCGGCCCGCCTCATCGCGCATCGCGCCGGTTGTTTCGCCATTCCTTCCAGCGCTGCTCCCGACGCTCTTGCTCGCACTTCCGGCGAGCCTCGTATCGTGTCTGGCGCATGCGTTCTGCTGGCACGATGCGGCCACACGCTATGCATTGCCTGCTGCACTGTTGATCGCTATCGCCGAACAGGAAAGCGGCTTCAACCCGAAAGCACTCAACACCGCCAATCGCAACGGCACGCGTGATCTGGGGCTGATGCAGATCAACTCGATGCATCTGCCGTTGCTGGCGCGCTACGGCATCCGCGAACAGGACTTGTTCGAGCCATGCATCAACGTGCACGTCGGCGCCTGGGTGCTGGCCAATGCGTTTGCGCAGCACGGCTACTCCTGGAATGCGGTCGGCGCCTACAACGCCGGCGGTGACCCGGCGGCCGCCGCACAGCGTGCCGCCTACGCCTGGAAGATCTATCAGCGCTTGCAAGCCCACGCACGCGCGGTTCCACCCGCATCGCGTGCCGGCGCGCGTAGTGGAGCGACACGATGACGTCGCGCGCTGCGTCATTGCCGCTGATCTTGGTCGCCGTACTCTGCGGCTGCAGCACAGCGACCGCGCCGGCCGCCCCGCCACCGGATGTGATCGTGCTTGCGCCAGCGCCGGTGTGGCGCATCGCCCAAGACCGCTCTGGGCTGTTCGTCCTGTGCGCACAGTGCGGCCAGCCCTCACCGAAGAGCGCCTGGCATGCGCAAGGAGCCAGTGCCAGTGGGCTGCCACCGATCATCACCATTCCCAACGTGGTGCTCAGCGCCGATGCCCGAACCGTCACCTGGCGCGCGCCGCACCTGAACCGATGAACCACCCCAATCACGACCAGACCGGAGGACTTCCTATGGCAACGCGCTCACTGCAGGCAACGCCCTCACTCCAGCAAGCGCACCGTGGTGTCGCTCTGATGGGTGCGATCGCGCTCGTCGCGCTGGCCTGGGCGCCCGGCAATGCGCTGGCTGGCACGACCGGCGCGGAGTTTCAACCGATGTTCCAGTTGCTCACCGATTGGATCGGTGGCTATCTGGGACGCTCGATCGCCATCGGCGCATTCATCATCGGCGTGGGCTATGGCGCGTTTGCGCAACGCTACCTCGTGGCGTTGGGCGGCATCTTCGTCGCGTTGCTGGTGCTGATCGTGCCGCAGGTGTTGAACGGCATGCTCACCGCGACCATCTGAGCGCACCGCGCGGAGCTGGCTCATGGACGAAGCATGCTTCGATATTCCGCGGCGGCTGGCCGATCCGCCGAAATTGTTCCTGTGGGACATCGACGTGGCGCTGATCTTCTGCGCCTGCCTGGTCGGCGGCGCGGCGCTCGGGCGGGTCGAGGCCGGGGTGTTGCTCGGTCTGGTGTTGGCGCGGCTCTACGCCAAGTTCAAATCGGGCAAGCACCAGGCCTACGCGATTCACCTGTTCTATTGGAATCTGCCGCGGGCGCTATCGCCGCTGCGGCGCTGTCCGCCCTCGGACTTGCGCGAATTCATCGGCTGAGCCATGCGACTACGTCTGTTCCAGGCCGATCTCCATGCCGCGCGCAATGTAGGCGTGTTGCTGGCCGCGTTACTGGCGGTGTCGGTGTTCGCCAACCTGTTCATCGTCGTGCTGCTGGCGCGATCGCACGCCAACGTGCGCACGATCCTGGTGCCACCCACCATCGAGAAGAGTTTCTGGGTCGAGGCCGAGCGGGTCAGTCCGGAGTACTACGAGCAGATGACGCACTACTTGTCGATGCTCATCTTGAACGTGCAACCGGGCACGATCGAGTACCAGAACCGGATCCTGCGCCAGTACGTGAGCCCCGGCCTGGCGGGCACGCTCGATAGTGAAGGACGGTTGAACGCGTTGCGCATCAAGCGCGACAACGCCAGTCAACTGTTTACGCCGATGGGCTATCAGATCGATGCACCCAACCGGCGTGCAGTCATCCACGGCCAACTCCAGACCATCGTCAACCGCACTCCGGTGAGCAGCGTCGGCAAGGCCTATCTGGCGCAATTCGAACTCAGTTCGGGGCGCTTGCTGCTGGCGGCGTTTCGCGAGACGCGACTGGATGATCCGTTCAATCCGGACAAGCACGTAGCCAAGTCGGCCGCGACCGCCGAGCCGCGGCCCTCTGTGGAGCTTCGTCCATGAGCACCGGGACATCGATGCGGCTCGGTCGGTACATCGTCGCGGTGCTGTTCGGTGCGGCCAGTGCCGCGGCTGGGGCGATGGAGCTGGTCCATGTCATCGAAGGGCGGACCGCGACGGTCGAGGTATCGGCGACGCAACCGACATTGTTGCGCGTGGAGCAGGGGCGGTTGCGCGCGGTACGTGCCGAGGCCGCACACCTGCGGGTCGAACCCGATCGCACCCGCGGTGAGGCGATCCTCACGGTGCAGCCCGGTGCGCCGGCTTCGATCACCGTGTTCGTGACGACCGAGCGCATCGCCTTCCCACTGGTGCTGGTGCCAGGCGATCGACCGGCACGCACCATCGTGCTGCGCGAGCCACCCGCCCAAGCTTCGACGCAGCCGAGTGCCACGCGGCCGGTACCGGGCACGACCCAGCATGTGCGCGAGGTGAAGCGCCTGGTGCTGGCGGCAGCGGCCGAACGGCCCGGCACCGATGTGCAAGTCAAGCACGTCAATCAGCCGATCCGGCTGTGGTCGGAGTTGGCCGTGCTGCATCGACGCACGCTGATCGCGGGCAGCTATCAGGTCGAGCACTGGGTGCTCACCAACGCCAGCCTGAGCGCGGTGCAACTCGACGAACAGGAGCTCTACAGCCGCGGCATTGCGGCGGTGGCGATCGAACGTCATCACCTCGCCCCGGGCGAATCGACCGCGGCGTATCGGGTACGCGGGCCGGAGAGTGCACCGTGAGCCGCGCCACGACCGTGCACACAGCGGATACGCGCGAGCCCAGTACGCCGGCGGATGCCTCGGGTGCGGCGCTGGCTGGCGATGCCACACTCGCCAGCACGGCCACCGGACCGCTCCAGGACGCGCGCACCACGCGTCGCCGACAGATGCTGTGGCTGGCACTGCTGGTGATCGGCATCCTCGTGCTCGCCTTCGGTGGCATGCTGCTCAATCACCCCGCACCGCTTGCACGCGGTGCCAAGGCCACGGAAAGAAGCGTGCTGCCCGGTGCCTCGGTCCAAGCACATGACGCCTGGGTCGCCACCGAGGGCGCGCGCATCGCGGCTTACGAACGCGAGAACCGCGAACTCAAGCAACGTGTCGAGCGTCTCGAGCGCGAGCAGTCCGAGGCGCTCAAACGCGGAACGAGTGCCAGTGCCGTGGTCGGTGGCCCCACGTCGCTGCCGCCGGGCTTCCCGCCCGGCCTGCCCCCGGCGGTGCCTGCCGGGGGCGTGGCCCGCAACGCGCTGGCGCCACCGATTCCGCCTGCGCCAGCCGCGACGGCGGTCGCCGTCGTCAAACCACCGGCTGCATCGGCTGGCGCGGCCAAGGCAGCGCGCGGCTACGAGACGACCGAGTTCGACGATCGGCGGTCTGCGAACGCGCACGACGCGGGCGCTTCGATCGATCGCACCGAAGCGGCGCAGAGCGCGCGCATCAGCCGGCCCACCGTGGTCGGCACACCGCGCATCCTCGGCGGCAAGGGCTGGATGCCGGCCGGAACCTTCATGCGCGTCACCTTGCTGTCCGGCCTGGATGCGCCCACCGGTCAGCGCGGACAGAACGATCCCTATCCAGTGCTGTTGCGCATCACCGATGAGTCGGTCCTTCCCAATGAGTACCGCGGCCAGGTCAAGGGCTGCTTCGTGGTCGGCTCCGGATTCGGTGATCTCGCCTCTGAACGCGCGCGCATTCGCACCGAGACCCTGTCCTGTATCGCGCGCAACGGCACCGCGATCGAAGTCACGCTGCGTGGCTGGGTGATTGGAGAAGACGGTGCCGCCGGGTTGCGCGGCCAGGTCATCTCCAAGCAAGGGGCGGCGATGCGCAATGCGTTGATCGCCGGCATCCTGTCCGGGGTGGGCTCGGCGATGCGTGCCCAGGCCAATACCGTCTCGGTATCACCGTTGGGGGCCACCAGCACCGTGATCGGCGCCGAGGATCTGGCGCGCGCCGGCGTAGGCAGTGGCGTGCAGCGTGCGGCGGATCGGCTGAGTCAGTTCTACATCAACCTGGCCGAACAGATGCTGCCCACCATCGAAGTCGGTGCCGGTCGCACTGTGGAGATCGCACTGTCGCGCGGCGTGAATCTGGGCGAGTTCTACGCCGCTCTGGATGAGCACGCGGAGGCGGGCAGTGCACTGGGCGAACGCAATCGCGCGATGGCGTCGCGCCTGGCCGCCGAGCACGCGCCATGACGGTCCGTGCAACGTTACGCCGGCGCTGCGCCGCACTGCTGTGCGTGGCTGCCCTGGTCGGTACCGCACCGGTGCTCGCCGAGGTGGTCACCGCTTCGCAACCGCCAAACGGCGCGACGACCGATGACGTGCGCGCCGCCTTGGCGCGGCAGTATCCGGCGACCCCCATCGATGAGATTCGCGCGACGCCACTCGCCGGGCTGTTCCAAATCCGCGCCGGGCGCAACGTGTTCTACACCGATGCCCAGGCGCGCTACGTCCTGTTCGGGCACCTGTTCGATCTGCATACCCAGACCGATCTCACCGCGCAATCGCAGCCGGCGGCCGCGCGCATCGCCTGGGACGCGTTGCCACTGCGGCACGCGCTGGTGCATCGGCACGGCAGCGGTGCGCGACGTCTGGCGGTATTCGCCGATCCGCAATGTCCGCATTGCCGTGCGCTGGCTGCCACGCTCGAGCAGTTGTCCGACATC
>CADECO010000350.1:0-6306 GCA_902825905.1 uncultured beta proteobacterium | reverse complement strand
TGGGTTACCCATTCATACAACCCTCATGCTCCATCCAGTGTGATCCTATGAGCCGTTTGTATATCCACGAAGTCGTTACCCGGGACGGGTTCCAGATGGAGCCCCGATTCGTCCCGACCGAGAAGAAGATCCAACTCATCAACGAGATGAGCGAGGCCGGACTGGCCAAGATCGAGATCACTTCGTTCGTCTCACCCAAGGCAGTCCCGATGCTCGCCGATGCCGAAGCGGTCGCTGCCGGCATCAAGCGGCGCCCGGGCGTCAAGTACGTCGCGCTGATCGCGAACGTGAAGGGCGTCGAGCGCGCAATCCAGGCGAAGGTCGACGAAGTCGTGCTGGTGGTATCGATTTCCGAGACGCATAACCGCGCGAACGTTCGTCGCAGCGTGGCCGGATCGTTTGATGGATTCAAGGAGATCGTCGCGGCGCTTCATGGAACGGGCATCGGCGTGTCCGCCGGCATGGCCACCACATTCGGTTGCCCATTCGAGGGCTTTCAGCCGACCGAGCGAATCCTCGAGGTCATTCAGCGATACGTCGACCTGGGCGTCACCAACCTCGGATTGGCCGACACCACAGGCATGGCGAATCCAAAGCAGGTTCTGGAAATTTCCCAACTCGCACGAGCGAAGTACCCGCAGGTTGATTTCGCTCTGCATTTCCACAACACCCGGGGCATGGGCCTTGCCAACGTCGTGTCCGGACTGCAGGCCGGTATCCGCCGGTACGAATCGTCACTCGGTGGTTTGGGTGGTTGCCCGTTCGCTCCCGGTGCCTCGGGCAACATCTGCACCGAAGATCTCGTTCACATGCTCGAGGCAATGGGCCATGAAACCGGGGTGGACCTGACCCGGCTGCTTGCGGCTTCGAGAAAGCTGCGTGACATTGTCGGGCATGAACTACCTGGGCAGGTGGTCAAGGCCGGGCGTAGTCTCGATCTTCATCCCGTGCCCGAGGGCGTGCACTAGACTCGACCCGGCGGGTTCGACGCGGACGCACGTTCGCGACGTGCATCGTCCTTCCAACTACCCGATCGATCCATCGCGTCCGGACCGGAGTCCGATCGATGTCCGACTCTCGCCTTGCTCCGCTTGATCCGGTAGTGCGCGCGACGCTGGCGCAGACATCAACGGCAACGATCAGTACGGTTTTATTCAAGCGCGGCCTGCGCAATATCTGGATCCGCCGTGCGCGTTGCTCGACAACGGGCGAGGCGCGAGTGGTCGGCCCGGCGTTCACCATGCGATTCCTACCCGCGCGCGAGGATCTTTCGAGTCCGTCGGCGTGGTCCTCGCCGCGATCGACGCGCGCCGCCGTGGAGGAAATGCCGGCTGGTTGCGTCGCGGTCGTCGATGCCCACGGAATCGGCGATGCCGGAATTCTCGGCGACATCCTGTGTCAGCGCATGGTCCGGCGCGGTGTGGCCGGACTCGTGACCGACGGTGCGGTCCGCGATATCGAGGGCGTATTGGCGACACGATTACCGCTCTGGTGCTCAGGTGCTGCCGCTCCGCCCGCGGCCTCCCAACTGCATTTCGCCGGCTGGCAGGATCCGATCGGCTGCGGCGGCGTGGCCGTCTTCCCCAACGACATCATCGTAGCCGACGCGGATGGTGCGATCGTCATCCCGCCTGCTTTCGTGAGCGATGTAATCGAGCAAGCCGGGGAGCAGGATCGACTCGAAGCGTGGATCTTGGCGCAGGTCGAGAGTGGGGCTGCGCTGCCCGGCCTGTATCCGCCCGACGCTGCAAGCCTGGCACGCTATAACGCGTCGCGAAATCCCGATTCGAAATCCGACTAGCGGCCAGCGTGTACCTCGTACACGAGCCACGCCAAGGGCGGTAACACCTACTCTCTCGATTTCGCGAAAGATCGCTGGTGCAATTCGGCGGGGGCGCGGCGGGGGCATCCACCAAACAAAAAAGCCCGCGGCGGGCGCGGGCTTCATGCTAGCGATACTGATCTACCTGTTGCGCGTCTGCGCGTCGTGCTTCTCGCGATAGATGCGCCGGCTCTGCACATTCTCCGCATGCTGGATTCGCGCGTTTTCGTGTGCGCCCACATGACCGTCCGCGCCGGCGCGGGCTTGCATCCGATTGGTGTGGGCCTGACCGCGCTCGAGCCTGCCGACCTCGCGGTTCGTGAGGGTGCCCGACTCGACACCCTGTTGTACGCGGCGCTGCTGATTGATATTGCGTTGAACCTCGGCCTGCATCCGCTGCGATGACGCGGAGTTGGGGTTGCCGGTTTGGCCATCGTGCTTTTCCTGGTAGATGCGCCGGCTCTGCGCATCCTGCGCCTGATCCAGACGTGCACGCTCTTGCTGCGTCAGCACACCGTCCCGCAACGCCCGCGCCTGCATCTGCTCGACATGGGCCTGACCGCGTTCCAGCCGTGCTGCTTCGTGCGTGGTGAGCTGCCCGGACTGCAGACCTTGCTGGATTCGTTCCTGCTGGTTGACGTTGCGCTGGACGGTCTGTGCCGTGTTGGTCTGAGCGAGAACGGGAAGGGCAAACAGACTGGCCACGGCGGCGGTGAGAATGACTCGGCTGGCTTTCATCTTCGGTCTCCTGTCTTGTGGGCTCTTTGCATGCGTTGATCGCACGTCGCCAATCTGCCTGCCAAACACGCCGCAAGCGCCCTCGCGAATGTAAGAGCGGTAACCAGGTGTAACCACCGGGCCGGGCCGCGCGAAATTGTCACGCTGGCGCGTGAAACCACCTCGTTCACGCCTCAGACCGGCGTGACGCGCGCGTCGGGCGCCGTTACTCAGGGCGCGTCAGGCGGGCCGGCGTTCGCTCAGGAAGGGGAGTCCGATGCAGAAGAACACCGCGTCCTGGCCGGCACGAACAGACTCGTGCGCCGCGCCGGCGGGGATATACATGTAGCAGCCGGTCGAGTAGGACGAGCCGCCGTACGTGATGTCTCCGCTGATCATGTAGCGGACCTCGGCTTCACGCTGCACACCGCCGGGTAACGCGGCACCGGCGGCAACCTTCAGCATGCTCAGGCTGGTGCGCTGTTCGCTGAAAGTTCCAAGGTGCTTGCGGGCTATCCCGGGAAGATCCGGGTCGGCGCGCCACCCGAATTCATCGGGCAGCATCATCACCGGTTCGCGATAGCGTGGCCTGGGAAAGGTGAGTTTGCGGCCTTCGTGCGCCTCCCAGATCGCGGCATACGAGTCCTTGTTCTGCGGCGTGCCGTCGGGTTTGCGCCCCTTGTAGATCCCGTTTTCAAACACGGCGCCATCGGCAATCATGCGTCGATAGGTCGCATCCAGTTCGGCACTGGTAAGCAGGCGCTCGCCACTTGGCCCCTGGAATTGCATCAGCAGGCATGTGCAGTCGCCGCGCTGTGTCTGCGGCCCGTAGTGCACACCCTCCGGAAAGTAGCCGCATTCGCCGGCGACCATGTCCTGGCGCACGCCGATGCTCTGGACCCCGTCGATGATGTAGCGGATCTGATCGCAGTTATGCCGGTGCCGCGGTACTTCGTAGCCGTCGGGAACGACCATGTAGGACATCTCGACCGTCACGCCGGGCAGACCGCTATCCAGCGGCAGCAACTTGCGACGGATGTTGATCTTGCGGCCGCGTTGAATGTTCTCCCAATCGCAGTCGGCGACATTGAGGATCGTGAGCGAGGGTGTGCGCGTGCTTGTGTCGAATGTATTCATTGCGGTTTGATCTTCGCGTTCTTGAGGACGCCCGCCCATTTCGTTGCTTCCTGCTTCATGAGCGAGGCCAACTCGTCGGGTGTGCTGGTCTGCGCTTCGGTGCCCTGTTTGGCAAAGGTTTCTTTCACCTCGGGCAGCGCCATGATCCGGCGGATCTCGCCGTTAAGCCGATCGATCACCGGGCGCGGCGTTCCGCCGGTAGTCATGATGCATACCCAGGTGGTGATGTCGTAACCCGGTACGCCCGATTCGGCGATGGTCGGAACCTCCGGGAGCAGCGGGTCGCGCGTAGCGCCCGTGACCGCCATCGCCTTGACCCGACCGGCCTTGGCGAGCGGCAACACCGCCGGAAGCGCGCCGATCGCCAGATGAACCTGCCCGGAGATTACGTCTGGAACGATCGCGCCGATTCCTTTGTAGGTGACGAGCGTGAGCTCCCCGCCGATGAGTCCGTTGAGCAATTCCGCGCCGATATGGCCGGGCGTTCCGATCGGCGCATGGCCGATCGCGATCGATCCTGGCTTTCGTTTGGCGAGGGCGATCATTTCCGCAACCGAATTCGCCGGCAAGTTTGGCGCGGCGATCATCAACATGTTGCCTACCGCCACCATGCTCACAGGGGCCACGTCCTTCTCGTAGTCGAACCCGGGGTTGGGAAGCAGCGTCTGGTTGACGGCGTGGTTCGAGCCGGTCGAGAGCAGCGTGTGTCCGTCGGGCGGCGATTTGGCAACGTAGTCAGTGGCAATGTTGCCGCCGCCTCCAGGACGGTTCTCGACGATCACCGGTTGACCGAAACTCTTGGTCATGTGCGTGCCGAGTGTTCGCGCGGCGATGTCGACGAGCCCGCCCGGGGCCGCCATGACCACGATCCGGATAGGCTTGGTCGGAAATTCCTGCGACCACGCTTGCGTCGCGACGAGCAGCGTGCAGATCGCGCCACCCGACGCGCACCGGGCACTCAGCGAGGTCAACCTTCGCCCGAATCCCATGGCGATCTCCTCAATGTTTCGAGCGGTGGCGGCGCTACAGCGCCAGTTCCGCAAGCACCTGCAATGCTTCGCGCTGCTCCGCTCTGATCAGAAGCGTGCGCACCGGTGATGCCTGCCATACCTGCAGGCGATCGCGAATGCGTGCTTTATCGCCGACGAGCGCCGTCTCGTCGACGAGCTTGTCGGGAACGGCGGCTGCGGCCTCCGCGCGCTTGCCCGACAGGTAGAGATCCTGAATCTTGCGCGCTTCCGCCTCATAACCGAGCCGGACCGCGAGATCGTTGTAGAAGTTCTTGCCGCGCGCGCCCATGCCACCGATGTAGAGCGCCAGATTCTCCTTGATCGGTTGGCGGCAGCGTTCCAGGTCGCTGCCCACGACGCATATGACGAATGGTGCGACGTCGAAGCTATCGAGGCTCTTGTTGCCGCCGGCCTTGGCAAACCCGGCGTTCAGATGCGGCGCGAGCAGATCGAACCGTTCCGGATTCATCCACACCGGAATGAGGCCATCGGCAACCTCGGCGCTGCAAGCGATGCCGGCCGGACCGATCGATGCGGTGTAGATCTGCATGTCCTTGCGTGCGTGCAGGATGCTCTTGAGCGGCTTGCCCAGCCCCGACGCATCGGGCCCGCGATAGGGGATCTCGTAGTGCTCGCCCTTGAATTCCAGCGGCGCTTCCCGCGCGAGGATCTTTCGTACGATCGCGATGTACTCGCGGGTGCGTGTGAGCGGCTTCCCATAGGGCACGCCGTACCAGCCCTCGACGACTTGCGGGCCCGACGGACCCAGGCCCAGGATGAAGCGGCCGCCAGACAGCGCATCGAGCGTCATCGCCGCCATGGCAGCCGCGGTGGGCGTGCGTGCGGGCATCTGCATGATGGCTGTGCCGAGCTGAATTCTGGACGTGAGCGCAGCGAGGTAGGCGAGCGGCGTGAGCGCATCCGAGCCGTACGCTTCCGCGGTCCACACCGAGTAGAACCCCAGGCGCTCGGCCTCGAGCACCAGATCGCGATCGATCTTGAACGCGCCGCCCGAATAGCCGAGCGCCAGACCGAGCCGAAGCTTTCCCATGTCGATTCCTTTCGAAGATTGCCGCGATGGTGATTCTAGTCGGGTCGCGATCAATCACCGCCGTCGCTACGATTGCCCCGGCTCCCACGATCGTTGGTGTGACTGGTTGGTGTGACTGGTTGGTAAGACTAGGGGGGCCTCTGGCAGCTGTTGGTGAGGCGCGGATCGGGTCTGCGCCGCTGGAGTAAGCTCGCCGCACACCGAGTACAGACAAACGCCCCGACTTCGATGACCACCGGATCGGCCCGCGCCACGCGCGGCGAAGCATTCATCAACTGGCTCGGCCGCCGCGGCGGGGCGCTCGCGATCTTCGCGATCCTGTTCGTGCTGTGGGAGAGCGCCGTGTGGCTGTTCGGCGTGAAGGAGTATCTGCTGCCGCCGCCCTCGAAAGTGTGGACCGAGTTCGTCAAGCGCGCCCCGACGGTGATGTCGAGCGCGTGGGTTACCACGCAGGAGATCGTGGTGGGCTATCTGCTCGCGGTGGTCGTGAGCGTGCCGCTCGCCCTGGCAATCGCGTCATCGCGCTTCATGGAAAACGCCGTCTATCCGGTGGTGGTGTTCCTGCAGAT
>CADECO010000349.1:0-6337 GCA_902825905.1 uncultured beta proteobacterium | reverse complement strand
CCAACCCGCACCACGCGCCGAAGTCCATGCCCGTCACGCCGGCCTCACCGAAGGTCGGAACCGTTGGCACCGCCCGTACGCGCGTCGGGCTGCCCACCGCGATCGGCGTGAGCTTGCCGGCCTGGATGTGCGGAATCGCCGTGACCACAGCGGTGAAGATCGCAGGCGTGGCGCCCGATAGCGTGTCGGTGAGCGCCTGACCGCCGCCCTTGTAGGGAATGTGCGTGAGCTTCGCGCCGGTTCGCAGTGCAAGGAGTTCGCCGGCCAGATGCGGCGTCGTGCCGGTGCCCGCCGTGCCATAGGCGATGCCGCCGGGCCGCGTCTTCGAGTGCGCGACGAGTTCGGCCAGCGTCTTCACCGGCACCCCGGGATGGGTAGCGATGATCAATGGGGCATCGCTCACCTTGGTGATCGCGACAAAGTCTTTCACCGTATCGAACGGCACCTTCGTCACCGCCGGCTGCACGACTACGGTCCCATCGAAGGCCATCAGTACCGTGTAGCCGTCGGGCGCTGCCTGCGCCACGAATTGCGTCGCGATCACACCGCCCGCACCGGCCTTGTTCTCGACGATGACCGCCTGCCCCAGCCGCGCGCCAAGCCGGTCGGCGATGGTGCGGGCACTGGCATCGGCGCTGCCGCCGGGCACCGCCGGCACGATGATGCGCACCGGCTTCGTCGGATACTCCTGTGCCGTCGCACTTGTGCCGAGCAGGGCGCCCACCGCCATGCCGAACGCGATACACAGCGCGAGTGCGGCTTTCGCGGTGAACCCCGCCTCGTAGATCCACGGCCGGACCTGCCGCTGCCGCGCCTGAAACGCGTCGATTTCGGCGCGATGCCGCAGCGTCAGGCCGATTTCGTCCACGCCTTCGAGCAGCATCTCGCGCCCGACCGCATCGACCTCGAACGTGAAGCGCGAGCCGTCGGGGCCGACGACGGCGCAAGCCTCGAGATCGACGCTCACCGGCTGCTTGCCGTCGCTCTGCGCAACGCTCCCGCGCAGTTGCGCCAGCGCAGTCGGATCGAGCCGCACCGGCAACAGGCCGTTCTTGAAGCAGTTGTTGTAGAAGATGTCGCCGAAGCTCGACGCGACTACCACGCGCACGCCGAATGCGAGCAGCGCCCACGGCGCGTGCTCGCGCGAGGAGCCGCAGCCGAAGTTGTCGCCGGCCACCAGCACGGTCGCGCGCCGGTAGGGTGGGCGGTTGAGCACGAACTCGGGTATTTCCTTGCCGTTCGCGTCGAAGCGCGCGTCGTAGAACAGATAGTTGGCGAGCTTCGACAGATCGGTGCCGGCCTCGCGCCAGGCGACCGCGGGAATGATCGCGTCGGTATCGACGTTGTCGCGCGCGTAGGGTGCGGCAATGCCCGAATGCGTGCGGAAGGGTTGCTTGGTCATGGCGGTCAGGCTCCTACCTTGCGCACGTCGACGATGCAGCCGGCGATCGCTGCTGCGGCGGCCATTGCGGGACTGGCCAGATGCGTACGTGCGCCGGGCCCCTGGCGATTTTCGAAATTGCGGTTCGAGGTGGACAGGCTGCGTTCGCCGCGTGCGACCCGGTCGGGCCCGAGCGCGCAGCACATCGAGCAGCCCGACTCGTGCCATTCGAAGCCGGCCTGCTGAAATACCTCGTGCAATCCTTCGGCTTCGGCGGCGCGCTTCACCGCAGCCGAGCCCGCCACGACCATTGCACGCACGCTGCTTGCGACCTTTCGTCCCTTGGCGATCGCCGCAGCCGCGCGCAGATCCGACAGCCGCGCGTTGGTGCATGAACCGATGAACACCGCGTTGATCGGCAATCCGGCGAGCGTCATTCCCGGTCGCAGCCCCATATAGTCGAGTGCGCGCTGCTTGCTTGGTGCGGTGGCTGCGCCGCGCGCGGCCGGATCGGGAATCGGCGTGCCGATCGCGATCGCATCTTCGGGGCTCGTGCCCCAGGTGACCGTGGGTTGCACCGCGCCGGCATCAATGCGATGGAACGTGTCGTAGCGCGCACCCGCGTCGCTCGGCAGCGTGCGCCAGTACGCGAGTGCTTCATTCCAGCGATCGGCGCGTGGCGCATACGGCCGGCCGCGCAGGTATTCGAACGTGGTGTCGTCCGGGGCGATCATGCCCATGCGGCTGCCCAGTTCCACCGACATGTTGCACAGCGTGAGCCGTGCTTCGACCGGCAGCGCGCGCACGGTCTCGCCGAAGTACTCGACCGCGTGGCCATTGCCGGCTGCCGCCCCAAGCGCGCCGATGATGTGCAGCGCGAGGTCCTTCGCGGTGATATGCGCACCGAGCTTGCTGCTCACCTCGATGCCCAGCGTGCGCGGCTTGCGGATCCACAACGTCTGCGTTGCCAGCACGTGCGCCACTTCGCTCGAACCGATGCCGAACGCGAGCGCGCCCAGCCCACCGTTGGTGCAGGTGTGGCTGTCGCCACAGACCAATGTCGCACCGGGTAGCGTCGCACCGGTTTCCGGCGCCACCACATGGACGATGCCCTGGCTCGGATCGTCGAGATCGAACAGCCGGATGCCCGCTTCACTGGTGCCGGCGCGATGCTCGCGAATGAAAGATGCGCTCGGATCACCCGGCTGCACGGTGCGACCGGCGTGCGTGGGAATCATGTGGTCGATCGTCGCAATCGCCAGCTCGGGATTGCGGGCGTGAAGACCAGCGGCGCGCAGCATGTCGAACGCGGGCGGCGCCGATAAATCGTGCAGCACGTGCCGATCGATGTGCAGCAACGTGACGCCGTTGCGTTCGAGCACGACGTGCTCGTTCCAGATTTTCTCGAACAGGGTGAGGGGCATGGCCGGCTCGCAACAGGGGACCGGCGCAGTGTACCGCTTCGAATCAGCAACGATTGGTGGGACCAAAGCCCGCAGTCGATGCTGCGCGACGGTGGTTTCCGGCAAGACCCCTCAGCCGAGCGCCGCCTGCCTGTATGCCAGCACGGCTTGATTGCGCAGCGTCTTCAGCAGATTCAGCTCCTCAGGAGTGAAGCGCATCGCCGTGGTGTTCTGCGCGTCGGCGTAAAGCAACGCCACGCGCTTCTTCGCCACCGTGATCGGCAATAGCAGCAAACCCTTGCCGCCGACCTGCTCGCGATACCACTTCGGCACGTAGGCGCGGATCTTCTCGGCATCGACGTCTTCGATGCACAGATCGTTGCCCAGGCCGGCCGATACGTGAAACACGTCGCGAGCGCCGTCGAGCGGAATCTGCAGCGCCTTCTTCATGAACGCGTCGGCACCGGTGCCAGCGCCGAGCTTGCAGCGCAGTACCGGGCGGGCCGGGTCCATCGCGAACAGCAGCACGCGCTGGAAGCCCATCGCGCGGTAGAGCGTCTCGATGATGATGCGGATCACGTCGTCGGGTGACGCATCGCCGGCGAGCGCGTTGGTGACGTCTTGCAGGCCGCTCAGCAGACCGGTCTGACGCGACGGGGTGGGCTCGCTCGCCGCAGGTGTAGCGACAGGTGCGATCAGTTCCGCGTCGCCGTCGTTCGCACTCATAGCGTTGGATGCGCCGGCGTCGGGTGCTGTTACGGATGCAGGCCGCCGAGCAACGGCCTCGCGTCCGGCCGCGGCCTCCGCCTCGGCCCGCGCCACCAGCGGGCTGCGCACGAGGGCGACGCCAAGCGTAGCGGCATCCTTCTTGAAGCGCTCGCTCGCTCGCCCCATGGCGGCGTTGATCTGCTCGAGCGTGATGCCGCATCCGAGAAACCGTTCGGCGTGCGCCTTGATGCGCGCCTTGCGCGTCGCGCCGTCGGGACTGCGCAGCGCATCGCCGATGCCGTTGGCCAGGGCGGCCAGCACCCGCACCCGTTCCTCGGGTGCCCCGGGCAGTTCGGCAATGTGTTCGTCGACCGGATTCATCGCGCTGACGATCGAGTCGGGGAAGCTCCACGCCTGCGCGACACCCGAGCCGATCTCCTCGAAGCTCATGCCCAACACCTCGCGCGCGGCTTTCGCTTCGTCGTGGCCGCGTCCGTGCACCAGGTTGTCGATCGCCACCGCCTCGTCGCGCAGGTAGAAACCGACCAGCAGCCGGCCCAGGCGTCGGAACATCGCGCAGATGAACGCTTC
Source organism: uncultured beta proteobacterium (assembly GCA_902825905.1). Lineage (GTDB taxonomy): Bacteria > Pseudomonadota > Gammaproteobacteria > Burkholderiales > SG8-39 > CADEDU01. The sequence continues at coordinate 2,254 of CADECO010000349.1, read as the reverse complement.
TTCCGGATCGCGCACGCCAGCCGGCCCGACCAGCTCGCGCGCGATCAGTCCGCTCAGGTAGCAGGCCGCGACCTCTTCCTTCATCGCCGCCGCCTGCGAACGATCGTGCAGATGCTCGATCAACGTGAGCGACAGCGCGGTGTTGCGCACCGACTTGAAGCCCAGGATCTGGATCGCGCGCGACACGGTGCTGATGTCGCCGCCGAAGCTGCGGTAGTGCACCGCGTTGACGATGCGCAGCAGCTTGTTGGTGAGCGAGACGTCCTTGAGCACGTTGTCGGCCAGCACGCGCGAGTGCTCGTGCTCGGTGCCCACCGCGCGGTTGATGGAGGCGAGCGTGCTGCCCAGTACCGGAAAGTCGGACTTGTGCCGCATGCGCCGCAGCAGAAACTCGAGCGTGCCCTGCTGCGTCGATGAGGTGTTCTCGGACTCCGGTTCGAGATAGCGCTGCAGTGCCTCGGCGAGCTCGGCCGCACTGGGGAAGCGTTCGTCGGGACGCTTGGCGATTGCGCGCATGACGATCCGATCAAGACGCTCGTCGACCGCCTGATTGATGCTCGACGGTGGTGCGAACGGGCTGTTGACCAACTGATAGATCGTCTCGAGCGGATTGCGCCCTTGCACCGGCGTGCGGCCGGTGAGCATTTCGTAGAGCACGACGCCGAGCGCGAACACGTCGCAGGCCGGCAAGAATGTTTGTGAGTCGATGTATTCCGGTGCCAGGTAAGCAGGGGTGCCGCGCAGTGCTGCTTCCTTGCCGGTCGTGCTGGCGCGTCGCGCGATGCCGAAATCCATCAGCCGCGGCACGCCGCTCGTGGTGAGCATGACGTTGGCGGGCTTCAGATCGCGATGGAGCACGTCCTGCCCGTGGGCGTAGTCGATGCCGTGCGCGAGTTGCAAGGCGATGCCCGCGGCGCGTGCTGGCGTTAGTGGCCCGTGCTCGCTGATCAATCCGGAGAGGCTGCTGCCGTCGACGTACTCGAATACGATGTACGGGGTGCCCTCGGCATCGCCCGCGTCGTACACCGTGACGATGTTGGCGTGCTGCAAGCGGCTGGAGATGCGAGCCTCGTCGATGAGCGTACGCAGCTCGTCGCCGCGCGAGGCGGTGCCGCTGATCGAACCGAGGCTGCCCGAGTTGCCGCCTGCCGCCGCCGCACCGCGCAGGGTTTTGAGCGCGACGTTGCGTTCGAGCTGCGTGTCGAGTGCCAGATACACCGCACCCTGCGCGCCTTTGCCCAGCTCGCGCACGATCTCGAAGCGGCCGATGCGCGGACGTGCCTGGGCCTGGTCTGCCGTTGCCATGATGGTGGGGACGCGAAAGGAGAGGGCCGGTTCGGCCGGAATCATTCGATGTTCGCGCGAGGATAGTGATGGCCGGTTGCGCGCGATCGGCGGATTAGCGGGCGAAACGATGCGGAATTCTGCGCGGAGAACCTGCCGCCGGTCGGTTAGTAGCGACCGGACACAGGCAGCGGCATAGCCCGGACGGGCATTGCATAGGAAGTACAGCCTATCCGCGATCGATTGCCCGGCGCGCGCGAACGGCGCAACATCGGTGCATCGGGTGAGCAGTGGTGCGATCGGCAGCGCTTGAGCACAACAGCGCGGGGGGCGGGACCCGAACACGAAGAGTGGTTCGTTCATTTCCCGTTCCTTCCCGGAGAGCGCCATGACGCATTTCCTCGGGCCGGTGGTACCGGCCAATCGCACTGTCACGCATTCCAGCGGCCTCGATTTCACGCCGCGCGCCGGCCCGTTGGGTGGCCCGCGCTTCGTCATCCTGCATTTCGACAACGTCAATCTCAGCCGCAATGCCCGCTTGACCGTCGAGTTGGGTTACGGCACCGACGTGTTCAACGCATCGTCCGGTGCGAGCTTCTGGTCGCGGCCGGTCGATACCTCGATCGGTGCGATCGCGATCCGCATCACCGGCGGCACCGGCAGTGCGCGCCTGCTCGAATTCGGCGCGGGCGAGCCGAGCGTGACGCCGGGTCACGCACCCGGCACCTCCACCGGCAGCCAGTCGAACTGCGATCCGTTCCTGCACACCAATCCGTATCAGGAGCCGATCTTCGAGACGCGCCTGGAATGCAATCCGGGGTTCGCGTGGCGACAGGCGGCATGCGATCTGCCGACGATTCCCGCGGCGGTTCGCGAACGCGTGGCAGCCGCCACCGGCATCATCGTCGAGGTGCACGACGGCCACGTGAGCAGTTGCTCGGGCACCTTGATCGGCGCCGATCTGTTCCTC
>CADECO010000348.1:0-6349 GCA_902825905.1 uncultured beta proteobacterium | reverse complement strand
CGACAGCGATAGCGCCTTCGTGTAATCGGCTTCCGCGGGCAGTACATCCGGAATGGTGGCCTGGAACGCCGGCGTGAACGCCGCTGAACAGCTCTGCAGGATGAAGATGAGCGCGTAGATCTGCCAGATTTGTTCAACGACGGGAAGCAACAGTACGACGGCAAGGCGCGCGACATCCAAGGAGACCAGCAGCGCCCGCCGCGGAATGCGATTCGCATACACGCCTGCGAGCGGTGCGATCAGCACGTAGGCGAGCATCTTGATTGCGAGCGCCGTCCCGAGCACGGCACTCGCATCTTTACCGGCGAGATCGAAAGCAAGCAGACCCAATGCCACCGTCGCAAGTCCGGTGCCGACCAAAGCGACGATCTGCGCCAGAAACAAATGTCGATACGTGCGATCAGCAAGCACGCTGAAGAGCGGACCGTCGCGAAAACGGTCCGCTCTCTCTCTATTGCGCGCTGCACCGCTCATGTCGCAGATGCCCCCTCGACGCGCTCCGGTTCGCGGCGATAGGCGAGACGGTACAGTGCCGGCAGCACCAACAGCGTGAGCAATGTCGATGACACGATGCCGCCGATCACCACCGTCGCCAGCGGCCGCTGCACCTCCGCGCCGGTACCCACGTTGAGCGCCATCGGCACGAATCCCAGGCTTGCCACTAGTGCCGTCATCAGCACCGGTCGCAGACGGGTCATGGCGCCCTCGCGAATCGCCTGCTCCAGCGGCAGACCCTCTTCCCGGAGTCGACGGATGAAGGTGATCATCACGACGCCGTTGAGCACTGCGACGCCGGACAACGCGATGAAGCCGACACCAGCCGAGATCGAGAAGGGGATACCCCGCAGCATCAAGGCGACTACGCCGCCAGTCAGCGCCAGCGGCACACCGCTGAAGATCAGCGCAGCGTCTCTGGCCGAGCCGAAGGCCATGAACAGCAGGCCAAAGATGATCAGCAGAGCCACCGGCACCACGATCTGCAAGCGCTGGCTGGCCGAGATCAGCTGTTCGCACGTGCCGCCATATTCGATCCAATAGCCTTCCGGCAATTCGATACGACGCTCGATTTCGGCACGGGCGCTGGTTACGAACGAACCCAGGTCACGGCCGCGCACGTTCGCCGTCACGACCACGCGACGCTTGCCGTTCTCGCGACTGATCTGGTTGGGCCCGGGCGCGAGATCCAGCTTGGCAACTTCACCGAGCGGCACGTAGAGCGGCGCATCCACAGTCCAGGCCGCGTGCACCGGGGCAGCCTCGCTCGAGGAGTCCCCGCGCGGCAAGGGAACAGGCAGCGCGGCCAATCGCTCCATATCGGTCCGCAAGTTTTCTGGGAGGCGCACCACGATGTCGAAGCGGCGATCGCCTTCGAAGATCTGCCCGACCGTCTTACCGCCGAGCGCGATTTCCACCGTGTCCTGCACATCGGCGACGGCGAGCCCATAGCGCGCCAACGCAGTACGGTCCGCATGGATCGACAGTACCGGCAGGCCCGTCACCTGCTCGGTCTTGGTGTCGGCTGCACCGTCCACCCGCGACACGAGGCGCTCGATCTCCTTGCCAAGGCGCAGCAGTTCGTCCAGATCGTCGCCGTAGACTTTGATGGCCACGTCGCTGCGCACGCCGGCGATGAGCTCGTTCATGCGCATCTGGATCGGCTGCGTGAACTCGTAATTGTTGCCCGGGATGGTCCACACAGCCTGCTCCATTTCCGCGACCAGCTGGTTCTTCGGCTTGCGCGGGTCGGGCCAGTCGGCGCGATCCTTCATGATGATGAAGGTGTCGGCCACCGACGGAGGCATCGGATCCGTGGCGACTTCCGCAGTGCCGATCTTGGCCACCACTTTGTCGACTTCCGGGAATTGCTTGATGCGAGCCTCGAGCGCCGTCTGCATTCGGATCGCCTGCGTCAGGCTCGTGCCGGGAATGCGCAAGGCGTGCAGGGCAATGTCGCCTTCGTCAAGATTGGGAATGAACTCCGAGCCCAGCCGCGTCGCCAGTAGTCCCGTCAGAGCCAACAGCGCCAGCGCGGCCACCACGACCGGCACGCGCCAAGCAATCGCGCGTTCAAGCAGTGGACCATAGACGCGCTTGATGCCGAGGACGACGCGGTTTTCCTGCTCCGCGACCCGCCCAGTGACGAACATCGCCACCGCCGCGGGCACAAAGGTCAACGACAGGATCATGGCGGCGCTGAGCGCGATAACCACCGTGAACGCCATCGGGTGAAACATCTTTCCCTCGACTCCCGTCAGCGTGAAGATGGGTAGGTACACGGCCGTGATGATGAAGATTCCAAACAGGCTGGGTTTGATGACCTCGGTGGTGGCGCTCGCCGCTACTTCGAAGCGCTCATCACGCGTCAGCAACCGAGCACGCTGATGCTGCGCCTCTCCAAAACGCCGCAGGCAGTTCTCCACTATGATGACGGCGCCATCGACGATGAGGCCGAAATCGAGCGCGCCCAGGCTCATCAGATTGCCGGAGACCTTGTTCTGCACCATCCCGGTGATGGTCATGAGCATGGCGAGCGGAATCACCGCGGCCGTGATCAGCGCCGCGCGGATGTTTCCCAACAGCAGGAACAGCACGGCGATCACCAGCAGTGCGCCCTCCAGCAGATTCTTCTGCACGGTGGCGATGGTGCGGTCGACTAGATCTGTTCGATCGTAAACCGCGCGCGCGCTCACCCCTTCGGGTAGTCCCGCGTTGACCTCGCTCAGCCGGGCGTCGGTCCGGCGCGCTACCGCGCGGCTATTTTCGCCGACCAACATGAACACGGTGCCGAGGACGATCTCGCGGCCGTTCTCGGTGGCTGCACCGGTTCGCAACTCCGGGCCCTCCGCCACCTCGGCCACGTCGTGGACGTGAATCGGCAGGCCGTTGCGCCGCGCGATCACAATCTTGCGCAAGCCGTCCATGTCGGCCACCTGACCGGGCGCGCGAATCAGGTACTGCTCACCCCGACGCTCGATGTACCCGGCGCCAACATTTGCGTTGCCGCGGGCGATTCCATCCATCACATCGCGTAAGGTCAGCTCGTATGCGACCAGTTTCAACGGATCCGGCGTGACGTGGAACTGACGGGTGTAACCGCCGATCGTGTTGACTTCTGTAACTCCGTCGAGGTTGCGCAGTTGCGGCCGTACCACCCAGTCCTGCAGTGTACGCAGGTCGGTCGGTGTCCACGGCGTGCCTTCGGCGTTGAGTGCGCCAGGCTCCGCCTCGAGCGTGTACATGAATATTTCACCGAGGCCGGTCGCAATCGGCCCCATCTTCGGCTCGATACCTGCGGGCAACTGCTGGCGGACCGTTTGCAGCCGCTCGTTGACCAACTGACGGGCGAAATAGATATCGGTGCCGTCCTCGAACACCACCGTCACCTGCGAAAGACCGTAGCGCGAGACGGAGCGGGTGTACTCGAGCCGCGGAAGCCCGGCGAGCGCGGTCTCCACCGGATAGGTCACCCGCTGCTCGGACTCCAGAGGGGAGTAACCCGGCGCCTCAGTGTTGATCTGCACCTGAACGTTCGTGATGTCCGGCGTTGCATCGATCGGCAGCCGAGTGAAATTCCACGCCCCCAGTGCGGCGAGACCCAACGCGAGGATGAGAACCAGCCACCGGTGCGCGATGGCCAAGCGAATCGTGCGTTCGAGCATGGTCTTGCCTCTAGTGATCGTGGCTGGCGCCGGACTTTTCGATGTCCGCGCGAATGAGGAAGCTCTGTTCACTGGCATAGCGAGTACCAGGATCGATCCCACCCAGTACCTCAGCGTGTTCGCCATCCTGCTTGCCCAGTTCGAGCATGCGCACTTCGTAGGTCTCTCCGACCTGTGCGAACACCACCGTGAAGTCACGGAAGCGTTGCAGGCCCGCGGTCTTCACTGCCAGTGCCACGGGATACTCAGCGACGGTTATCTCTGCGCTGACCGCGAGGCCTGGTCGCCAGTAGCCTTGCGGATTCGGCAAGCGCACTCGCGCAATCGCGCTTTGGCTGCCGGCCGCCGCGATGGGCAGGATTCGCTCCAGTGTCGCCTCGGCGTTTCCCTCGCCGACTGTGCTCGTGAGCGTCACCGGCTGACCGGGTTTGAGCAGCGACATGTCGCGTCCGAACGCGTGCAAATCCACCCACACTTGTGAGAGATCGGCGATCTCGAACAGCGGCGCGTCACTGGCCACATCGCCGACATTGGTGTTGCGGGCCGTTATGACCCCGCCAATGGGCGCCGTCACCGCATAACTGCGCATGCTCTCGTTGCCTTCAACCATCGCGAGCAGCTGACCGCGTTTGACCGTATCCCCAGGTCCAGCGTGCACCTCGCGGACGGCGCCGGGAAAGCGTGCCCGCACGCGCGCCAGGCGGTTCTCATCGACCGTCACCGAACCCATCATCGAAACAACGGTGCGTATCGTTGCCGGGCCCGCGTGCTCCGTGCGGATTCCTGAGCTCTCTGCGACCGCGGCCGGGATGATTGTGCGCCCTTCATAAGACGCGTATTTCCAGTGGTGCTCGCGATCGCCCTCGGTGGCGGACACCACGACGTCGAATGAATGCGGCTCAACGACCGTACCGCTGCCGACCAGAGCGTCGTTCTGCGGTGTGAATATGAAGCGATCCACCTTGCCCCCGAGCCGTGTGAGCTCGATCGACGCCTGCACCGAATTGGGCGCTAACGGTTTGTCGCCCAGGTAGGCATACAAGCGAAACTGCGGCGGGACGCCGGTCTCGAAGATTGTGACCTCCAACGCGAAGTTGCCGTCGCGCAGCAATCGCCCATTGTGCGGGCCGCGCTCGTAGTCGGCCACGTCCATTGCAGGGTTATCTTCCGCAGGGGAACCACCCCCGCGCGTATCGCCGCAGCCCGCGAGCAACGCAGAACAGAACAACAGTGAAATGAGTCGGATGATCATGGCAGCGCAGCTCCGGAAGTGGCCGTGAGGCGTTCGATATCAACCAGCAGGCGGTGAAAGCGGGCAGCCGCGTCGACCTGCGCCTCGCGCAGTTCGACAAGTACCTGCTGGGCCTGGGTCATGATGAGAAGGTTCAAGCGACCGAGTTCGTAGCCGCGGCGGTTTAGCGTCAGCGCCGACTCGGCTTTCGGGATCATGTCGTTGCGATGCGTGTCGAACACGTGCCGCGCGTGCTGGAGCTCCTGATAGAGCGCAAACAAACGTTGATGCACATCCAGGCGCGCTGCTTCCCGGCGAGCGTCGACTGCTGCTAGTTCGGCGCCGACACGCTCGACGCCCAATGCGGCACGACGCGCAGTGCCCAAGGGTACGGAGACACCGAATATCAGCGCATCGTCATCCAAGGTCTCGAGTCGCCGCACGCCGAGCGACAGCGCCACATCGGGACTTGCACCTGCGGCGGCGACCCGGCGCTGCGCCTCCAGCGCATCCGTCTCGAACGCGAACGCGCGCTGATCGGCGCTCTGAGGGAGTCGCGCCGCGAGCGTTGCAAAATCCGCCACGGGCGGCAGTACCGCCAGCTCGCCCTGCACCGCGGTGAACTTCGGGTCGAGTTCGCCCCACAGCGAGCTCAGTGCGAGCTTGGCACTGGCGAGTTCGCGCTCCGCATTCTCCACCGCAAGCCCGGCGCGCAGCACTGCGATATCGGATTGGAGCAGGTCGGACTCTGGGTTGCGCCCCGCGTTTACCCAACGCGCGACCACGCTGCGGATTTCCTCTGTGAGCTCACGGTCCTGCTCGGCAATTGCGACGCGTTCCTGGCGCGCGAGCACCTCGACAAAGCGACGCGTCACCTCGCTCGCGATTTCGATGCGGCGGCGTTCGACAACATCGCGCTGACGCGCGATCTCCGCCCCACCAAGCGCAATGCGTGCGTTGCGCTTGCCGCCGAGCTCGATCACCCGGCTCAAGCGCAGCGTCGTTTCGGCAGCGGACATGCCGGAGAGCGCGCCGGTACCGGCGAAATTCTCGACCTCGCCACCGATCGCGAACGCAGGGGGAAGTCCGCTCAGCTGCGCTTGACGCTCTGCGGCGATCAGGGTGTGACCCTCCGCCTGCAGCGCCGGATTGCGCGCCCATGCACGCGATACGGCCTCGTCCAGATTCAGTTCCTGGGCGAACGCCGACGAAGCGACACAGCCCAGCACGCCGAAGCGTGCCAAGGCGACCAAGTTTTTCGGAAACGGCACAGGAGCCTCCAATCGGTAAGCCGCAAGCAGTGAACGGCCGCCAAGGCGGCCGCAATCAGCGCTTGGTCAGACGATTGGCGGTCGGTGCGGAGGAATCGTGCGCCAGGTGGTCGGGCGTTCGATCAACCAGGCGGGGATCAGAGGGTCGGGCTCTGGCAATGCCACTGCAGGCGTCGCAATAGCTTCCA
>CADECO010000347.1:2388-6366 GCA_902825905.1 uncultured beta proteobacterium | reverse complement strand
GGCGGGATTTTTCCCGGGCTGCGCAGGCTGATCGAACCCATGATTCGGCATCCCGAATACCAATGAGCGGCCGCGCAACGCTCGCACGCTCTCCCGCAACGAACACAGGCTCTCGGAGGTTCGACCATGAAACCACGCGGCGACCGTATCGCCTGCTCCCTGGAATCCGATGACGGCGCGCGCGGCGTGTACTCGGTGCATGCCGGTACCGAACCGCACACTGTCAGCCGCGTTGATCCGGTCGAGTGGGGCGATAAGAAACCGAACGGCAACATCAAGGTCGCCATGTTCAGCATCATCGGCGACATGGGCTACACCGGCCAGATCATCCGCATTACCGGCGAAGAGTTTCTCGCGCTGATGCGCACCAAGCTCATCACCAATTTCTACGCGGCGATCCTGTGGGGCGGCGGGCCGATGAAGATCGTCAAAGACGCGGCGGTTCTCGCCAAGCGGCCCACACCCGCCTGACGCGCACCGAGGCGCGCGTGCACCCGGCAACGGCGTGCACCCCCTCAACAAATCCCTGGCGGCGCACTAGCCGCGCTTTAGCGCTTTAGAATTCGCGCTTCCATCTCCCGGAGCGCGATCATGTTCGCCCGCACGTCAGCTGTCGTCGTTGCGTTGCTCGCAACGTTGGGCCAGGCGAGCGCGCAATCGACCTATCCGACCCGGCCCGTTCGCATCATCGTGCCGTTCGCGCCGGGTGGCAGCGCCGACACCATGGCGCGCCTGGTTGGTGGTGAGCTGACTCGCAGCCTCGGCCAGCCGGTCATCGTCGAGAACCGTCCCGGTGGTGCATCGATGATCGGCGTCGACACCGTCGCCAAGTCCGCACCGGATGGGCACACGCTCGGGCTGGTCGCAACCGGCGCGCTGGCGATCAACCCGGCGCTGTTCGCGAAGATGCCGTTCGATCCGCACAAGGATCTGACGCCGGTAGCGCTCGTCGCCACGATTCCGATGGTGCTGGTCGCCAACGTCGCGTCGCGCATCGATTCGTTGGGCGAGCTGGTGACGCGGGCCAAAGCCCAGCCCGGCGCGCTGTCGTTCGGCACCACTGGCAACGGCTCGGCGATGCATCTGGCGGGCGAGATGCTCAAGCAGCAGTTCGGCTTCGACATGACGCACATTCCCTACAAGGGCAGCGCACCTGCGGTGGCCGATGCCATGGCCGGCCAGGTGCCGCTGGCGTTCGTCGATCTGACCTCCGCGTTGCCGCACATCCGTTCGGGCAAGGTCGTGGCACTGGGCACTGCCGGCGGCAAGCGCACGGCCAGCGCGCCCGATCTGCCCACGCTCGCCGAACGCGGCGCCGCAGGATTCGACGCGACGGGATGGCTCGGCATCATCGGGCCCGGCGCATTGCCCGGGCCGATCGTCGAGCGGCTCAATGGCGAGATCAATCGCGTCATGGGCATCGCCGAAATTCGCGACCGGGCGCTCGCGGTGGGTGCCGAGCCCGCCAGCGACACGGCGGCGGGGTTCGCCCGATTCGTGCGCGACGAAGCAGCCAAGTGGGCCAAAGCGGTGAAGGCGGCGAATCTGAAAGTGGAATAAGCGGAGGACGATGCATGAACGCAGGAGTGGAGCGCGCGATCAAAGTGCGCCGCAACGTGCAGATGCAACTGCGCGTCAATGGCGAGGATGTGGAGGTGTCCTTCGCGCCGTACAAGACGCTGCTCGAGGTGCTGCGTGAAGACCTCGGGCTCACCGGCACCAAGCACGGCTGTGAACTGGGCGAGTGCGGCGCGTGCGCGGTGCTGGTCGATGGCGAGCCGCAGCTCTCCTGCTTGGTGCTCGGCGTGGAGTGCGACGGCCAATCGATCGAAACGGTCGAAGGCCTGGCCGACGGTGCGACGTTGCATCCGCTGCAGACCGCGTTCGCCGATCTCGGTGCTGCGCAGTGCGGCTATTGCACGCCGGGTATTCTGATGACGGCCAAGGCGCTGCTGGCGAAGGAGCCCAATCCGAGTCGCGACCGCATTCGCGACGCCATCTCCGGCAATCTGTGCCGCTGCACCGGGTACGTGCAGATCTTCGAGGCGATCGAGGAAGCGGCGCGGGTGATGGCGCAATCCGCCGCAGCAATCAAAGGAGCCGACCGATGAGCGCGCGCGATCGATTGAACGTCATCGGCAAACCGCGTCGCCGTGTCGACGGCCGCGCCAAGGTCACCGGGCTTACGCGCTTCGCCGATGACATCGTGCTGCCGCGCATGGTCCATGCCCGGCTGCTGCGCTCGCCGCATCCGCACGCGATCATTGAATCGATCGATGCCGCGCGCGCGCTGGCGCTCCCCGGGGTGCATCTGGTGCTGACCGGCGCCGATTTCCCGATCACGTTCGGCATCATGCCGGTGTCGCAAGACGAATACCCGCTGGCGCGCGATCGGGTGCGTTACGTTGGCGACCCGGTGGCCGCGGTGATCGCCAAGGACGAGCAGACCGCCACCGAGGCGCTCGATCTGATCGACGTGAAGTACAAGCCGCTACCCACGATCGCGAGCCCCGAGGAAGCGTTGGCCAACCCCGAGCCGCGCCTGCACGAATATGGCGAATTCGGCAACGTGCACCGCATCCAGAGCTACGAATTCGGCGACATCGAGGACGCGCTCGCGAAAGCCGACCACGTGTTCGAGGACACGTTCTTCTACGAGGGCAATACCCATCTGCCGATGGAGCAGCACGCGGCGGTGGCCACCGTCGACCCCGAAGGCAAGCTCACGATGTGGTCGAGCACGCAGGTGCCGCACTACATCCATCGCGCGATGGCCAAGGCGTTGCAGATGCCCGCTTCGCATATCCGTGTGATCGCCTGTCCGAACGGTGGGGGATTCGGCGGCAAGTGCGATCTGCACAACCATGAAATCGTGGTCGCCAAGGCGGCGCTCAATCTCGGCCGTCCGGTAAAGGTCTGCCTCAACCGCGAGGAAGTGTTCTACATGCATCGCGGGCGGCACCCCGTGCTGATGAAAATGCGCACCGGCGTGAACAAGGACGGCACGCTCACCGGCATGCATCTGCAGACGCTGCTCGATGGCGGCGGCTACGGCTCGTACGGCGCGGCCAGCACGTTCTACACCGGCGTGCTGCAGACGGTGACCTACGAGTTGCCGCGCTACAAATTCGACGCGTGCCGCACGTTCACCAACAAGCCGGCGTGCGGCCCCAAACGCGGCCACGGCACGCCGCAACCGCGCTTCGGCCAGGAAGTGCAGCTCGACAAGATCGCCGAGAAGCTCAAGCTCGACCCGGCCGAGCTGCGCCTGAAGATCGTCGCCAAGCCCAACTCGCTCACCGCCAACTGGTTGAAGATCAGCACCATCGGGCTGGCCGAATGCATCCGCCGCGTGGTCGAGCGCTCCGACTGGAAGAACAAGCACGGCAAGCTGCCGTACGGTCGCGGCGTCGGCATCGCCTGCTCGTCGTACCTGAGCGGCGCGGGCCTGCCGATCTACTGGAACAAGATGCCGCACTCGGGCGTGCAGCTGCTCGTCGATCGCAGCGGGCAGGTGACGGTGTTCTGCGGCGCCACCGAGATCGGCCAGGGCTCCGATGACGTACTCGCCGCGTGCGTGGCCGAAGTACTTGGGATCGACGCGTTCGAGATCCGCTGCATCACCGGCGACACCGGCCTCACGCCGATCGACCTGGGTTCGTACTCCAGCCGCGTGACGGTGATGATGGGTCACGCGGCGATCCAGGCGGCCGAGCGCGTGAAGAAGCAGATCCTCGAAGCAGCAAGCGAGAAGATGGACGTCTCGCCCGACAAACTGGTGTGCGCCCAGGGCCGCGTGTTCTTCAGCGAGGACCCCGGCAAGTCGATGAGTTTTCGCGAAGCGGTCGGGGCGGCCGAAGAAAAGTTCGGCACCCTGGGGGCGGTCGGTTCGTACTCGCCACCGCGTCCGCCGGGCAAGTACAAAGGCGCGGGCGTCGGGCCGTCGCCCGCCTACTCGTATTCGGCGTGCATCGTCGA
>CADECO010000347.1:0-2288 GCA_902825905.1 uncultured beta proteobacterium | reverse complement strand
GACATGCCCGAGATCGTCACCGACATCATCGAGGATCCCGATCCGAACTGTCCGTTCGGCGCCAAGGAGGCCGGGCAGGGGCCGCTTTTGCCGGTGATGCCCGCGGTCGCTAACGCGGTGTTCGACGCGGTCGGCGTGCGCATCGACGAAGTGCCGATCACGCCCGACAAGGTGCTGCGCGCACTGGCGAAGAAAGCCAAAGGCGAAGCGCCGCGCGTGGGGCCGGAGCATTTCCCGGACGTGCCCTATCCCGAGCCGGTATTCGTGCTGCCGCCGTGGGAAGGCGGCGATGGCAACGCGTCGCAGACTCCGCCGCGCGCCAAACCCGCCAACGCGAACCGGAAGGTGGCGTAGATGAGCGCGCTTTCCGCAGGCGGGAGCTTCGTTCGCGCTGAAATTAGCCTCCTCACGGAGCAACAACCATGATGCGGCTACCCTGGTTCGATTACCGCCAGCCGCGTTCACTCGGTGAGACCGCTCGCATCCTCGCCGGTGAAGGCTCGCAGGCGATGCTGATCGCCGGCGGCACCGATCTGCTGCCGAACATGAAGCGTCGACAGCAGGTGCCGCAGACGCTCGTTTCGCTACGGCAGGTCGAAGGCCTTAAGGGCGTTGTCAACGGCACCGACCTGACCCTTGGTGCGGGCTTGACGCTCACCGAAATCGTCGAGAGCGACAAGATCGGCGCGCCCTACAAAGGGCTCAAGCAGGCCGCGCATCAGGTGGCCACGGTGCATTTGCGCAACATGGGCACGATCGGCGGCAACCTGTGCCTGGACACGCGTTGCAACTACTACGATCAGAACTACGAGTGGCGCAAGGCGATCGACTTCTGCCTGAAGAAAGACGGCGACACCTGCTGGGTCGCCACCGCGAGCAAGCGCTGCGTTGCAGCCTCCTCCACCGATACCGCGCCGGCGTTGATGGCGCTGGGTGCCAAGGTGCGACTGTTGTCGGTGGGTGGCGAGCGCGAACTGGCGCTGGCCGATTTGTACAAGAACGACGGCATCGACTATCTCGCGCGCAAGCCCGAGGAGATCCTGACCGAGGTCGTGCTCCCCGATGCTGCGGGCTGGCGCAGCACATATTGGAAGTTGCGCCGACGCGGCGCGTTCGATTTTCCGGTGCTGGGCGTGGGCGCCGCCGCGAAGTTCGCTGCCGACGGCACCGTCACCGAGGCACGCATCGCGCTGGGCGCGGTCGCTTCGCGGCCGTTCCTGGTGCCGGCTGGCGCAACCGCGCTGGTGGGCAAGGCGCTGACCGACGAATCGATCGGCGCTGCCGCGGCTGCAGTTGCCAGCCGCGCCAAGCCGCTCGACAACACCGATCTGGATCTGTACTGGCGTAAAGACGTCGTCGGCAGTTTCGTGACGTATGCCCTGCGCGAACTGCGTGGTGACGACATGCGTGAGGTGCGTCGGCGGGTGGCGCGCGTCGAGCTTTGACCTTTCGCAATCCCGTCGAGCGGCGCTCTGGAACTCTTTCGAGGCCGCGTTTGTCGCAGGTATCATGCCGCCCATGGTCCGATTCGCTCGCATCGTTCTCGTCGCCTTGCTTGTCGCGATGATCCCCGCCAAGGGATTTGCCGCGGCGCGCATGCTGTTCTGCGGCATGGCGTCCGATCGCACTGCGATGATGGCGCACGGCCAGAGTGGAATGAGCGGCGGTGCACATCATGGTGCTGGCCATGGCGCTGATCAGGCGAATGCACAACCGCCTTGCCACGCCGCGGATGCGGGAGTGGCCGGTCACGGTGCACGCCACGGCGGTTCGGCAGGTGGTGCGAGCGGGGACGGTACCGGCCCGGATGATCAAGCCCCTACTCACGAAGCCTCGTGCAGCGTCTGCGCGGTGTGCTCGTCCGCGACGGCGATCGCCAGTGTTCCGGTGATGCCGTCGGACCTTGCCGCTTCCTATCGAGCGGCGACCGCGCGTCTCGTTCATTTCGTCGGCCATATCCCGCCGACCCTCGATCGGCCACCTCTAGGCTGACTCCCGTTGCGTTAGTGCCCGCGGCGTGCCGCTTCGTCGGCGCGTCCGATGTTCGTTTGCACCCGGGAGTATTCAATGATTCGCATTGCAGCCAACGTGGCTGTCGTTTGCGCATTTGCATGCAGCGCGCAAGCGCAGTCCGCCGCACCGCTTCAGCGTTCCGATCCGGCTGACCCGGCCCTGCCGGTTCCGGCCGCCCGATACGACTCGCCGTATTCCGGCTATCAACGCTTCGAGGAGCAGAAGCCGGCGTCCTGGCGTGCCCTGAACGACGAGGTCGAGCGCCTCGGCGGTCA
>CADECO010000346.1:0-6372 GCA_902825905.1 uncultured beta proteobacterium | reverse complement strand
GCGAACCTTGCGCAGCCGGGGTATGCGTTAGACGAGATCGCGCAGGGACAGAGTCGTCCGACCAAGCCGCTTAGAACGCGGCAAAGCCCGAGCGAGTGGGCCTGCCGAAAGATGTTCGTGGGCCGAGCGCATGAGTGGGCGCAGTGCGCCTCGCAGGCCGTGGCGCATCGGATCAGCCCGCGAGCTGGCCTCAACGCGTCGAACGCTAACATGTCATTCGGACTGATCCGAACTCGCGGCAGATACCATTCCTGATGCGCACGCTTCATGCTGCGTGATCCCGCCCATACCTATGCTCGCTACTCGCTGGTCACGGTTGATGTTGCTCGGATTGCTCATCATTGCGATCCTCGCCAGCATCGGCTTTGCTCGCCGTTCGTACAATTCCTACCTGCTACTGCAAACGGCTACCGAGCTGGGGCAGCCCCAGATTGGCGCGATTCGCCCATGGATGACGCTCGAGTACGTCGCCACGGCCTTTCACGCGTCGCGCCCGGTGCTGATCGAGCGCCTCGGACTGGCGGCGGATACGCGCATCGATGCCAGCCTGCGATTGCTCGCGCGCCAGGCAGGGGTCGCAACCCTTGAGTACATACAACGCGTGCAGCGAGCGGTCGCCGCAACCACTACACCACCACCGGCCGCTGTAGTCGAATCGACCGGTGCGCCATGGATCAACAAGCTCGGCGAGGACCTCCTCGCTGCCGTGATCGTCTATGGTTACCCTGCGTTGGGTTTGATCGCGTTGTTGGGTGCAGCCGGCCTACCGCTTCCGACCGGCCTTGCAACCGTCGTCGCGGGCTCGCTATCCGCGGCGGGGCAGCTCTCGTTGGCGTGGGCAGCAGTAGTCGCCTTGTCGGCTTCGGTGCTGGGGGACGTCGCCGGTTACTGGGCCGGGCGGTTGTTGAGCCGTGAGTTCCTCGCGCGCCGCGCCCGCTGGCTCGGCTTCTCGGCGGCGGGGAACGGGCACGTCGATGGCTTGTTTGTCCGTTGGGGCGGGCTCAGTGTGGTACTGACTCGCACATTGGCCTCGCACCTGAGTGCACTTCTGAATCTTGTCGCAGGTGCCGCCCGCTACCGAGTGGACTACTTTCTGCTGTTTGCCATTGTCGGACGGTTGCTGTGGACCGGCGCCTATCTGAGTCTCGGATACGCGGCCGGTAGCGACCTCGAAGCGGCGTCCGGTTTTCTCGCCAATGTCAGTCTGCTACTGATCTGTTTGGCGTTAGTGTTGGTGACAGGTGTTGCGCTCGTTCGAGGTCGCCGCACGTCCTTGGTCGGCTCGGATCAATCGGGCGCTGCGGATGGCGACTCCGGCCCCTGATCTGGTACAGATGGGACCGGTGCTAGCCGGTGTGCTGCTGGAGCAAGTGAGCTTGGCCCATTTGCGCGCGCACGTCCGGTTCATCGTGATCAACTACGGCGCGCTCGGCGTGGTTGGCTTGTGGTTGTACCGCGCTAGGAACTATTGTGCCGCTAGATCACGTTGACGTCACCGCTGACTATGCGTCGATAGCGGTCGGCGGAATCAATCGTCTCCAGCCCGAGCCAATCGGAAATCGTCTGTACCGAGCGCCCCTTCTTCAGATTGCGCACCGCGAAGGTGTGACGCAGCGCATGCGCCCCGCGCTTGTCGGTCCAGATGCCGGCGGCGCTGAGCAGCGCACCGTAGTGTCGATACAGCGTGGTCTTGGCGAGCACGCCGCCGTGTCGACCCGAGGGGAACAGGATGTCATCGCGCACGTCGATCGATGCGCGAACCGAAAGCCAAGCCGTGAGTACCTGGCGGGCATAGGGCGCCAGTGGGGTTTCACGTGCCGCGCCCGCGGCATGGCCAGGCACCGACAGTTTGATCGGCTCTCGCCGGATATCGCTGCCTACTCCGCTGAAGCCGATCGCGCCCAGGGTCAGGGCCAAGGTTTCGCCCGGCTTCAGGCCGGCGCCGAGCATCACGCCCACCATCGCGTTGTTGCGCAGATGGACCCAGTCGCCGGCTTCTACCGGCGCGATGATGCGTTGAATCAGCGCCTGTGCCTGGGCATCGCTGAGGGTCTCCGGTAGCGGAATGCGGCGCTTGGCTTCGGCCTGGCGATAGCCCGGACGTTGCAGTACCGCCTGAGCGGACTGGTTCCTGGGCTTGTCCTCACGCTGGGCGTCGAATGCACACAGCCAGTCGATCAACACCAACACTCGTCGCGCATACCGCGCGGAGAGTTCGCGCTTGGCGATGTAGCGATCCAGGACGGTGGGATCCAGGGCATCAAGTGTCCCGCCATCCTCACTCAGGAACGCCGCAAACGCCCGCCACATCGGCCGATAAACGCTAATCGACGAGGCAGCGAGCGGCTGCAGGTTGCGCGCCCGTGCCTCGATCCACGCTTCGAATAGTGTTTCGAGCATCGCCAGCGAGTGCTGCGCTTCATCGGCCCGATCGTCGAAGCGGAAGTTCGCCTGAACCGGTACGCGCTGATCGCTCATCAATGGATCTCGACCCGCCATGCAATGCGCCCACTGTACCTGCGCGCTAGCTCATGACAAGAGCCTGCGCGACGACTGTGCGCAACGCAACTAACGGCTAACCGGTTAGTGCTGCCAAGCAAGTCGAAGACGAAGGACGTTTGAGTTCGCGCGCGAAGGAGCGAATGGGATGTGGTGGTCCGCGCTTGCGACCGCTCGGCAGAAACGGTGGGCCGTTAGTTGCGTTGATGAAGTACGAAGTCGCAAAGGTCGTAGAGGTCGTGCCCAGGCCGCGGGCGTGTCAGCTCACGGTGCGATGACCAAAGCGGTGCGAGCACTTTCGCGCCAACGTGAACCAGGTCGCCGGTGCCACCGTCCGTCACGATGCCGCGCGCTGAGCCGTGGTTTGCTCGGGCATATTCTCAAGGCATCGACGGATCGTGCTGCGGCGGCTTCAATTCGGCAGTTGCTACGTCTACACCAACGCCGGCCGGTCGCGGCTCGCGCGCGAGGCGCGCACCTTTTGTGGGGATATCAAAGCAAATCGGCCCGAGGCGATCGCGCGCGGTGCAGCCCGCGTGCACCGACTCATTGACGAACACTCGCCCATCGCCGCGATCTTCGGGCCCGACGTCACACTCGTCCCTATGCCGGGTAGTGCGCCGCGCAATCCGGACCGACCGTGGGGATCAGAGCTCATTGCGCACGCGCTGTACGCAGTCGGCATTGGTACGAACGTGGCGCGCCTGCTCAGACGCCGCCAGGCGGTGGCCAAGTCGGCGTTCGCCGTGCCCGGTGAACGACCGTCGGTGGATCAACACTACCTCACGCTGCGGGTCACTCGTGTCGTACCACCGAGCGCCACATTCGTACTCATCGACGATGTCGTTACGCGCGGCCGCACACTATTGGCTGCGGCCAGTCGGCTCGCCGAGGCCTACCCGGATGCGACGATCCGCGCCTTCGCGCTGATCCGCTATCGCGGCCTGGTCGATGATCTGGCACAGCATGAAGATCCGTGCGTCGGGTTCATCCGGTGGGACGGGATCGATGCGCAGCGTAATCCGTGATGCGGCCTCGAGCGCGGTCGGGCCGCCAACGTCGAGTTTCCCCGGCAGTACGCGTTGCACGATTGATTACATCCGGGTGATTGACCCTGCGAAAGCTGCGCCAGTAGCGTGAGACCGTGAACGCACGAGCAATCGTGCCTCACCGATGGGTCGTCAAGTCCGTTGCCACCGCGTCTCGCGGTGCGCATCCGGACCTCTGGGTCGGGCACCGTGAGCGTGGTGGTTTCTTTGTTCCCACAAAAGGAGACTCACCATGGCATCTGTTCAACACAGCGTCACATCGCGCACCATCGCGATTGGTTATCTCACCGACGTACGCCAAGTCGAGCGCAAAGCGCCCGATGCGGACGGCAATGCAACGAGCTTTCTTGCTGCGCGCGTGACGATGCACAACGGCAAGGACAAGGAGGGGAAATTGCGCTACCGGTACGTCGATGTGACCGTCGATCCGGTGCTGCGAGCGATGTTCAAACCGCTCGTGGGGCAGGACAAAGCGGCGCTGTCGGACAATCGGTACGAGCTCACGATTCGCAATCTGAGCTCCGAACCGTGGTTCGATCGCAAAGCCAAGCGCGAAGGGGTGAATGATCGCGGCACCCTGGTTGGGTGCACCGTGGTCCAGGACGAGGGCGAGGACGAATAATCCAAGCGGCGTCCGCAGACGCCAACCTTCGGGTTGGCGTCTGTTTTCTTCTCGGAGCGAACGATCACTGGTTGCGTGAGCTTTCGACCACGGCGATGCGCTGTGGATCAACGGAAAACGACGCGCACTCATCACTCATCGGCCCGCCCGACGCTCCGCCGACCGCATCACGATGCGCGCAAATCGAGCGCGAGATTGGGATCAGCACAAACGAGACCCTGTCCAGCTCAAGAAACCGCAGGGCCGTGCCAGACCCTACTTCGACCGTCCGGCGACGTGCCTTCCGTAGCGCTACGGATCCGAACGAGTAGTGATCCGGATGGTAGCCACGAGGGAAAGCGCAGATATTCGTGGCATCGATCCCGACGATGACGCGAAGAGGCATACGATCATGGTCAACATCGACCAAACGGCAGCATTCGATCTTCTTGTCCGCATGGAAGGCGAGCAATGGCGTCAAACGCAGCGCGCCCATCCCGATGACGTGTTCGGATTCGCCTTCTGGCGACGAGCTTGGGAGGCAAAGATCAGCGCCGGGCTGCGCGACGTGCCGGCGCCGCTGTCGTCCTTCGCTGAGCGTGCGACGCGCGAGCCTGTGATCTCCGGTGCCGAGGGTTACCGCCGCTATCGGGTTCTGCCCGACGGAGAGATCGCTCTCGAATGCAAGGGAGCGCTACCGGATATCCGGCATCGGGCGAGTGCGCTCGGATTTCGGGTACTCGAGGGCTGCTAGTCGGGTCCGCAGCGCGATAGCGATCGATCGCAGACCCTCGCGGCCCACTATCTACCTGCCGAGTGCGCGTGCTTGCGCACGTCCCAGCCATGCAGCTCAGGAATCCCTCGCCGACCTCGACCGGCTCGGCATTCAGCGGCGTGGCCATGGGGTCGTTCCAACGGTTCATCGAACCGAACATCGCGATCGTGCCGACCAGTTCGACGATCTCGCCTCGATCCAGTGCGCGCGCAGCTTCGCGAACAATTTGTCGGTGACACCGCCTCGCGGACGACCTTCGCCCAACGCTCGACGATCGCCTCGATCTGCGCGGCGAACTGGTCGGGTGTGTTGCCCAACCTGTCCATGCCGAAGGCGCGCATCCGATTGGCGATTTCTGGTGCGTGCGCATCCGAGTGCCTGCTTGGCGGCTTCACGCAAACAAGAAAAGCCCTACACCGTGCGGTGCGGGGCGTTGCTGATGACGGCGCGTACTACAGCGGGCTGTATTTCACCAGGAACTCGTAGCGGTCCTGGCTGACCGATTGGCGATCGGCATTACCTTGCGCGAATGCGACATTCGACAGTGCCAGGGCGGCGAGGATGGTGGCGACGACGGATTTCATGGAACGGTCCTTTTGGTTTCGCGTTGAAGATCTGTAGCGCCACCTAATCGATCATTTGCGGCGCTTACACCCCTTAGTCGAAGCGCCGGACCGAATCCTTCGACGTGTTCAGTAGCGTTGCGGTCGGTACGCAGTTTCACCGCTCGTTCGTTCGCACGCGCACGGGTTCGATCAACGACGCACCCGTAGTTCTGTGCGTGGCGTTGGTATCCCCGCCGCGCCGCGCGCTGGATCAACGCACCGGCTCTCCGCTCGGCCATCGCTCGATGTCCGATGCGGGGCGTCTTCGGCTGAATCCCGGCCCGGCCCTGATGCGTAGACATCCGTAGCAACTCGAAGCGGCCGGTAAGGAATCGCCGCTCCGCTCGGTCGTCTGGGTGACAGCTTTCATCGCGGCTGATCCAGGACGCTATCGAGTCGATTCCATAGCACTTGCGTCAAAACACGACAGCTTCGAGCGGACTGTGCGCGCGCTCAGCGCCGATCTGCACCGCTTCGCTACGCGCGTGGCGAGACCACGCAGCACGGTTGGTCGGCGATCAGCGAGGCAGCGGGCGAAGGCAGCATGATCGTGGTGGCGCAGGTCGCATCAAACTGCCGTAGAGATCGCCACACTACTTAGAGAGCGGGTTGGCTGGTATGGCTAATCACGAGGCTGAGGCGTGTCGTGCAGGATCTGCGGGCTTTTCAGCACACGAACGCCGACTTTGGAAAGCCAAACGCGAAGGCGTGAACGATCGCGCTGCGCTTCTGTTGCGCGCGACCCGATGCTTGCACACCCGGGCGGCGATTTGTTCGAGCAGCTGTTGCCCGCTAGGTTGCCTCCGGTTGGTCCTCATGTGGGACAGTTGCGTCGGGCGGCGG
>CADECO010000345.1:0-6385 GCA_902825905.1 uncultured beta proteobacterium | reverse complement strand
CATCGAGCCGCTCGTAGTACTCGTCCAACGTGCGCACGTTCTGGCTGTAGGTCGGTCCGATCTTGCTGATCGCAGAGACCCCGAGTGCCAGCAGGTCGCAGTCCGGTCGTGTCGAGTAGCCCTGGAAATTGCGTTGTAGCGCCCCTTCGCGCGTGGCACGCGCCAGCTCGTCGTCGTGACGAGCGAAATGGTCCAGACCGATATAGGCATAGCCCGCGCTGGTGAGCTTGCGCAGTGCGAGTAAAAAGATCTGCACGCGCGCGTCGATGTCGGGGCATTGCGCCGGATCGATGCGCCGCTGCGGCTTGAATCGCGCCGGCAGATGCGCATAGTTGTAGAGCGCGATGCGGTCGGCGCCCGACTCGATCACGCGGTCGAGCGTCCGTTCGAAGCCCGCCACCGTCTGGCGCGGCAGCCCGTAGATCAGATCGAGATTGATCGACTGGAATCCGTTGGCGCGCCCCGCCGCGATCGCCGCGAACGTCAGCTCCGCCGGCTGCAGCCGATGCACCGCCTGCTGTACCTCGGCATCGAAATCCTGCACGCCGATGCTCATGCGGTTGAAGCCGAGCTCGGCGAGCGCGGCGATCCGCGCGGCCGACACGGTGCGCGGATCGATCTCGATCGAATACTCGCCATCGGGCAGCAGATCGAAGTGTTCGCGCAACCCGACCATCAGCCGCACCATCTCATCGTCGCGCATGAACGTGGGCGTGCCGCCGCCCCAGTGCAACTGGCACACCTGCCCACGTTCGCCCCGCTGTTCACCCAAATGCTGCGCCTGCAGGGCAATCTCACGCAGCAGATAGTCGACGTACGTCTGCGCGCGACGCCGATCCTTGGTGACGATCTTGTTGCACGCGCAGTAGTAGCACAGCGACTGGCAGAACGGCACGTGCACGTACAACGAGAGCGGCGTGGCTTGCGGAGCAGCCCTCAGCTGTTCCAGCGAGTAAATATGGCGGCTCGCATCGAACCGATCATGGAATCGGTCGGCCGTCGGGTACGAGGTATAGCGCGGCCCGGACAATCCGAACCGGCGAATCAACTCGGAAGAAACCACCGGGATCTCCACCTCAGTCTCAACCCGTGGTACCTCTACAGACTGCGGCGCGCCATCCATCGTCGGGGTATCCGGCTCTTCATTCGTGTTGATGCCACGATGCCCGTGCAGCGCACGCTGCCTTTGATCTTCATCAAAGCGCGGACGTTGCAACCTCGCCCTTGCCCGAAAACCCACCCGTGAAACGTGCACTTCGCTGGGCGCAGCATCCAGACCCCACGCACGAAGAACAGTACGATCCTGATCGCTGCGGCGGCGACGTGAACGTACTTGGTCAGTAGATAAACCGTCATAGTCTTGGGGTAATTTCAATCATCACGTTTCTTGCCCCGGGCGCCCGCGCGTACAACCCGACGTCGCATCGCAATTCTGAAAACGTCCCCTTCGTGCACACCCACTCCGTACACGTCCACACGAGCATTACGTGAGCATCGAACGCGAGCTTAAACTGAGTTTTCCGCCGCAGGCGCTGGGTGCGGTGCGCGCCTCCCCGCAGCTGCGCGCGCTGAAGCAGGGGCGCGCACGCACCAGTGAGCTGGTCAGCACGTATTACGACACACGCACGCGTCAGCTCGAACAGGCCGGCGTGGCGCTGCGCCTGCGAGCGCAGGGCGCGCGCTGGACGCAGACCCTCAAAAGCGCAGGCAGCGCGACCGGCGCCGTGCACGAGCGCGCGGAGTTCGAATGGCCGGTAGCGGGCCCGGCGCTGGAATTAACGCACCTTGCCGCTACTCCACTCTCCGAGTTGTTCAGCGACATCGATGCAGATACCTTGCAGCCGGTGCTCACAACGCGCTTCACCCGGACCGCGTTCGTCATCGCCAGCCGCGAGCTGCGGGCTGAGGTGGCGATCGATCATGGCGCGCTCGAAGTCGGCACGCACCAGGCACCGATCAACGAAGTCGAGATCGAGTTGCTCGAAGGGCCAGTCACTGCGCTCTACGACGTGGCGATCGCCCTCGCCGCCGAGCTGCCGTTGCGACCCGAACTCGCCAGCAAGGCCGAACGCGGTTCCGCCTTGCGTGACCGCTTGCCGCTACGTCCGATCCGTGCGCGGTCGATCGAGTTGCAAGCGGATGAGAGCGTCGCCGTGGCAGCGCAGCGGATTATCGGCTCGTGCCTGACGTTGATGCAGGTGAACGAGCGCGGGTTTCTGACGCGCGGCGACGTCGAGTTCCTGCACCAGATGCGCGTCGGCATGCGCCGGCTGCGCGTCGCGCTCGCGTGCTTTCGCACCCTGTTCGACCCCGCCGAGCTGGAGGCGATCAAGACCGAACTGCGCTGGCTCGGCGCGCAGCTTGGTCCGGCGCGCGACTGGGACGTGTGGTGCACGCAGACCCTGCCCGCGATCGGCGCGCAGCTTGCCGCTGATCTGCCGGTCGAGACTCTCATGCAGAGCTCACGCGCATTGCAACGCAAAGCGCGCGCGGGCGCACGAGCGGCGGTGAATTCGACGCGCTACGTGCAACTGTTGCTGCGGATCGGCCGGGCGCTCGCCGCGATGGGCGCCAAGTCGGCCGAAGACACCACGCCGCCCGAGGGCACCGAGCCCCCCATGACATTGAGCCGGTTCGCGGCGCGGTTGCTCAGCAAGCGCCGCCGCGCCCTGCGGCGCCATATCGAGTCGAGTCCCGAATCGAGCGAGGACATCCGGCCCCAATCGCGCGACCCACTCACCGCGAGTTCGGGCAACGGTCAGCGCAGCGGCCCACACGATGCCGACGCCCTGCACGCCGCGCGCATCGCCGCCAAGAAATTGCGCTACGGCGCGGAGTTCTTCGGCGGGCTTCACAAAACAAAGCGGGTGCGGCGCTTCATCCGATCGCTGTCCGCCCTGCAGGACGGCCTCGGTGCGCTGAACGATGCGAGCGTCGCACGATCGCTGCTCGCTCGCCTTGCCGCCGCCTACCCGGGGCGCTACGAAGCGGCGACGCTCGCTCGCATCGAAGGCTGGCTCGCCGGCAACACCAGCGCCCGGCTCGAGACCCTGCCTGCGGCATGGCAAGCCTGGCTCGAGCACGACCGTTACTGGTAGCGCTGACAAGTCTGGTTGCCCACCACCCTGTGTAACCGCAGTCACTGAGCCCGTCGCAACACGCGCGTAGTTTGCACCGCAGGTCGTGCAAGCGCACTCGCGCGCGTAAGCCGTGTGACCACGATCAATACACGGCGACGGCGTGGGCGGGAGACTGCATCGAGTGAATGTGCGCCCACGAACCGCGAGGGTAGACGGTTGCTGCGCCTGCAGCACCGCGCGCATCAAAGGAGACACGCATGGACCTATCGAACACACCGACGCAGGTACTGAGCCGCCGGCGCCTGTTAGGCATGTTGGGCGGGCTGCCGGTCGCTGCCGCACTGAGCACGCATAGCAACTCGGCGCGCGCCGAACGAGTCAAGACACAGGCCCGCATCGTCATCGCAGGCAGCGGACTGGCCGGCATCGCCGTGGCCTCGAGGCTGCAACGCATGCTCGACGGCGCCAAGATCATCGTCGTCGACGCGAAGGAGATGCACAACTACCAGCCCGGCTACACGCTGGTGGCGACTGGAGTGTGGCCGGTCGACAAGGTGATCGATCGCAACGTCGATTTCCTGCCGAGCAGCGTCGAGTGGATCAAGGAAATGGTCGCCGCGTTCGACCCGGTGTCGAAATCAATCACCACCACCGGCGGGCAACGCATCCAATACGACTATCTCGTCGTCGCGACCGGCCTGCATCTCGACTATGCGCAGATCGAGGGCATGGACGTGAAGATGATCGGCCAGCATGGACTGGCCAGCGTGTACCCCGGACCGCAGGCGGCAACCGCCACCTGGCAGGCGATGGATGCGTTCCGCGCCAAGGGTGGCGAAGCACTGATGACCCTGCCCTCGACGCCGCTCAAATGCGCCGGCGCGCCGCTCAAGATGACGTTCATGTTGATGGACCGGTTGCGCCAGGCCGGCACCGCCGATCGCTCGAAGGTCACGTTCCACTCCGCGCTCGGCAATGTGTTCGGCGTGAAGGCGGTGAACGACAACGTGCTCGCGCGCTGGAAGGCGCTCGGCGTGAACGTGGAGTTCACCCATCGGCTCGCCGCGATTGACCTCGCGAAGCGTCGCGCCACCTTCGTCACGCCCGAAGGCGAGAAGACCGAGCAGGGCTACGACTTCATCCACGTGGTGCCGCCGATGCGCGCCCCATATGTGGTGAAGGCGAGCGATCTGGCCTGGAAAGACGGGCCGTTCGCGGCCGGCGGCTGGCTCGAAGTCGACAAGGACACGCTGCGTCATCGGCGCTTTCCCGAGGTGTTCGGGCTGGGCGACATCAACGGTACGCCGCGCGGAAAAACCGCCGCGACAGTCAAGAAGAGCGCGCCGATCGTGGCGCAGAACCTGGTCGACGTGATTGCCGGGCGCGAGCCCTCGATGAAGTTCGACGGCTACACCTCATGCCCGCTGATCGTGCGTGAAGGCTCGGCAATGCTGATCGAGTTCGACTACGAGGGACGGCTCACCCCGTCGCTGCCGCTGATCGATCCGCTGCAGGAGAGCTATCTCGCCTGGCTGATGAAGTATCAGTTGCTCAAGCCCGCGTACGTCGCGGTACTGCGCGGACACGTCTGAGAGGATGACGACATGTACGAGATCTGGCTCACCGCGAATGTTCTGTTCGAACTCGCCCGTGTGCACTGGCCGTGGCTACTCGGCCTGTCGGTGCTGTGGATTCTGTTGGTGGCGATCCGCCGCGGCGTGCGCGGACGCGAGCGACGCCATCGCGTCGGGTTGCTGGCGCTGATCTGGGTGATCGCGAGCGTGCTCGCGGTGCTCACGGTGCCGGCCATGACGCGCTCGGCGCTCAGCAACGTCACCTACATCGTCGACTGGCTCAATCTGCTGGCGATCGGGGCAGGCATCGGCGCAGTGATCACCGCCTTTGCGTGGCCATTGCTCGGTCTGGTGCTCGGCAATCGGCGCGCCGCGCACTGAGCACGGGCGCGGTCAATGCACCATCGTCACCGGCACGGCCGCGCTGCGTAGCACGGCATCGCTCACCGAGCCGAGTACCAGCGCACCGACGCGACCCAGTCCGCGCGCGCCCATCACGATCAGGTCGGTTCGCAGGGCACGCTCGAGCGCGCTGATGCGCTCGGCCGGCTCACCGTCCTCGACGTGTTGCTCGATGACGCAGCCGCTGGGCGCAAGGATCGCCTCGGCCTGCGCGAACGCCGCCTGCGCACCCGGCGCGGCCCAGTGCTCGATCAACTGATCGCGTGGCACAGTCAGCGTGCCGCCGACCGACAGCGGACGTTGCACATGAACCAGATGCACGACGATGCGCGGCACTTCGCTCGCCAGACGCGCGACGTACCGCACGGCTCGCTCGGCGCTCGGTGAGCCGTCAACCGCGACCAGCACCCGCAGCGGATCGCCGAGCACTCGCCCGCGGTCGTCGGCCACCATGGTCACGGGCAACTCGGCCGTGCGCATCACCTCATGCGAGACCGAGCGGATCACCAACCGCTTGAGCGTGCCCAACTTGCGGGTTCCCATGACGATGGCATCGCAGCCCTCGGTGCGCGCCTGGTTCGCGATCACCGCCGGCGGATCACCCAGCTCGTCGCGCTCGACATAAGTCACTCCGGCGCGGCGTAACGCAAGGCACGCCGGACCGAGAATTGCGGCGGCCGCTCGTGTGCGCGCCGCGCGGGCCAGCTCACCGGGGTCGCTGCCGCGTACCGCCGGCTGCGCGTTGAGCAGCACGGCCGTCAAGGCGGTCCCGCGACGAGCCAGGGTGGTAGCGAATCGCACCGCGCTTCCCGCGGCGTCGGAATCATCGAGCGCAATCAGCAGTCTGAGCATCGCATTCGGTGTATCGGAGTCGGGCGCGGAATGGGGAGACCTCGCGAACTCGGGCGTCCTGAGCGGACGCCCCGCTATTTCGCGAACTTATAGAAGTCGCGATCGAGATAAGCCACCAGATCATCGATCTCGGCTTTGCTGAGTTTGGGATTGTACGAACGGCTCCAGCGTTCCACCTCCTTGCGTAGCGCGGAAAGCGATTGGATCTTGCGACGCGGCGGCACGTACAGTTCAGTGCCATGACACTGCAGACAGATCTCGTGCGCCTTCGCACCACGGTCGGCATCGGCCTGCGCGTTCATCGTGCCGGCGCCCACGAGCAGCATCATGGCGAGCGCGACTTGCCATCCAAGTCGCCGCACCGGTTCTGCCGGACCGGTCCGCCTTGCGCCCTTCATCGGGATTCCTTGCGTCGCAGAATGCCCGCGGGCTCCTGCAGCTCCACGCCGCGATTGCGTGCCCGCTCGCGCAATCGTT
>CADECO010000344.1:0-6389 GCA_902825905.1 uncultured beta proteobacterium | reverse complement strand
AAACAGTCTTCTCGACCGAGGACCGTCAGATCGGCGAGGACAAGAGCGGAAACGGCGGCTTTCTGAAGGCCCGCGATGGCACGGTTGTCTCTGAGCTCACCCACCGCAATCAGTTCAGCGCATTCGAGGCGATGATCTACGATCGCGATCTCCTTTCCGCGTACGTTCCAATGCGGGACGGCAATGGCGAGATCGTCGCCGTCTTCGAGGTCTACGACGACGTTACCCAGCTCTTCGCGGCGGCACGTGCGGGGGCGTGGTCAGTTTTTGGATCGATCGCTTTCGTGTTTTCGGTGCTTTACGTGGTCTTGATCTTTGTTGTCCACCGGGTCGACCGTGGTCGCAACCGCGCCGAGCGGTCCCTGCGCGCGCTGCTTAGCGATCTGGAAGGGCGCATTATTGCGCGGACCATCGAGATTTCTGCCGCGACCGAAGAACTGAAGAACTTTCGCGCCGCCATGAATATGTCAGGTGACTCAATCTATCTTACGGATCGCGCCACCATGCGGTTCATTTATGCAAACGAAACCGCTTGTCGACGATCGGGGTATCCGCGCCAGCAATTGCTTGCAATGGGACCGCAGGATCTGTTGTCGATGGACCGGCAATCGATTGAGGAGTCATTCGACAAAATCATCGCGAATGGCCCCAATGGCGTTGCAACCGAGGTGGTCGCCACTCTTGGCGGTGGGCGCCGAATCATCGCCGAATTGCAGCGCAGCGCGTTGCGCAGGCATGACGGTTGGACCATCGTGACGATCTCCCGCGACATCACCGCTCGCAAGCAGATGGAGGCGGCGCTCGATCGCGCCAAAGAGCGGCTGGATATTGCCTTGAGCGCCGCCAGTATCAGTCTTTGGGATTGGGATGTCCCAACCGACCGTTTGGTGTTCGACGAGCGGTTCAGCATGATGCTCGGCAAGCCGGCCAGGGTGACCGAAACCAGCATGCAAGACCTGGCGCCGCTACGGCACCCTGACGACAGCGAGCAGCTGCGTCAGATGCGGGCGATCGTGCTGAGCGGCGAGACGGATCACTACAAGCTCGAGCAGCGCTTTCGTGCCGACTCGGGTGAGTGGATTTGGATTCAGTCGGTCGGCAAAGTCGTCGAGCGCGACGTGGCTGGCAACGTCGTACGAATGATCGGCACAGTCATCGACATCTCCGAGCACAAGCGCATCCAAGAGGCGCTGGAGCGGGCAGAGCGGACCGCCAATGAAACGAGTCTGGCCAAGTCGCAATTTCTGGCCAACATGAGCCACGAGATCCGCACGCCATTGAATGGTGTGATCGGGATGACCGATCTCCTGCTCGACACCACGCTCGATGAGGAGCAACGTCGATTCGTGATGATGGCGCATCGCTCCGGCGAAGCGTTGCTAGGGATCATCAACGATATCCTGGATCTATCGAAGATCGAAGCGGGCAGGCTGGAGCTGGAATCGATTCCCTTCGATCTGTGGGAAGTCGCCGAAGACGTGGGCGAGTTGCTCGCCGAACGGGCACATGGCAAAGGCCTGGAGCTTCTCTGCCAGATCGACGAGGATGTGCCGATCAACGCGATCGGCGATCCTGGGCGGTTGCGTCAGATCTTGACCAACCTCGCCGCCAACGCGATCAAGTTCACCGACGCGGGCGAGGTCAGCATTGTCGTGCAGCGCGTCGGCGAGGCGTGTACGCATGCGGACGGCGCCTGCCCGATCCGATTTTCGGTCATCGACTCCGGAATCGGTATGAGCGCCGAACAGCAGCAGCGACTCTTCCTGCCGTTTTCGCAAGCGGACAGCTCGACGACGCGCAAGTATGGCGGCACCGGACTGGGGCTCGCGATCTCGCGACAGCTCGTTGATGCGATGGGGGGCACAATCGAGCTCGAGAGCGCACCGGGTAAGGGGTCCATATTTCGTTTCACAATCCCGGTCGTCCCGACCGTGTCGAACGAGCGCTGGCCGACCAGCGCCGCCGCCAGCAATCTCGCGCATCGCCGCGTGCTCGTCGTCGATGACCACGGCACCAATCGGAATATCGTCAAGCGTCAGCTCGAATCGCTCGGTCTGTCGGTCGAGACCGCAAGCGACGGTGCGCAAGCGCTCGCGAGCCTTCGTGCGGGCGGGAAAGCTCAAGCAGTCGAGGTCGCCTTCATTGACATGAAGATGCCTGGGATGAACGGCATAGAACTGGCGCATGCGATCCGCAACGATCGGACGATCGTCGAGCCGGCGCTGGTCATGCTGACATCGGTGATGCCCGCCGATGGTGCGAAGGCCGCACGCGAAGCCGGGATCGTCGCCTATCTGAATAAACCGGCGCGTCGGTCCCAGTTGGAGAAAATTCTGCATCGGCTGCTGGATGCGCCGGCCGCGGTGCTCGCAGTGGCTGCCGACGTCGCTGCTCCAATCGAGACGAACAAGCCAGGGCGCGTCCTGCTCGCCGAGGACAACATGGTCAACCGAACCATCGCGACGTCAATGCTTAGGCAACTCGGCTGGGAGGTTGATTGCGCCAAGAATGGTGTTGAAGCGGTCAGCGCCGTTGCAAATCACCGGTACGATGTCGTTCTGATGGACTGCCAAATGCCGGAAATGGACGGCTTCGCGGCAACCGCTGCGATCCGCCAGACCGAACAGGAGTCGGGCTGCGCCACGCACGTGCGAATCGTCGCGCTGACCGCCAACGCGGTACAAGGCGATCGGGAGCGTTGCCTGGCTGCGGGAATGGACGACTATCTCGCCAAGCCGTTCCGTAAAGAGCAACTCGCCCGAGTGCTTGTGACCCCTGAAGCAACCATTGCCGCGGTCACGCACGCGTAGCCCATCTCCCCTGATCGTCCGCTATAGTGAATCAGAACCGAGCATTCACCGATGGGTGCGCGGCGAGCGTGATGGTCAGCTCACGAGCGGCCCTGGTAAAGCGTGGTCCGGCGATCGGGCCCAAGACCGGACGAGGCTTCGCGACTTCTGATTGTCATGTCGCCGCAATGCATGTGCACATGCATCCAATTCCCCGTAACGCCGGCGATGTGCCGAACGCGGCTGGGGGAATTCGCTGTGTGCTCTCCTGAGCCGCCACGCCCTACTTGTGAAACCCAGCCGGAGCGAGTCGTCCGTGACCATCCGTCGAGAGTTCATGCGGCGCGGTGCCGCCCTTTGTGCCGCCGCCGTTCTGGGCGAGGCGAGCTCCAGGCGGGGCGCGCAGTCCAGTGAACGTTGAGAATCGAGGGACGTTGACAGCTGGTTCGGCGATGAGTGCTGACCGCGTCGACTCGATACCGAGAACGGTGGGTCCCCGCAGCGATCCCGTCCTCGCAGATGCGTTGCCAGGGACACCGAAGATGGCTGAGGCGGTCGATGTCGACGGGGGTAATCAACAACCTGTTTCGAGCGCGCGCACGAAGACCAACCCGGCCCAGAGAAAGTGGCGCAATCGCGCGATGCCGAGCGTGTCGGCGCCTACGCCGAAGGACGAAAGCGCTGCCGCCAAAGTAGGCCCGCAGGGTGAAGCTTGACGCGGCTTCTCCCGGCGCCGTCACATCGCGGAGATGTTGGTTTAGCGCCCAACTGGATTCTTCCCCTGCACTGCCTGGTTCTGGGTGAATCGGCGAACTGCGGGCGGGCCGATCTTCCAGCCCGCCCTTGCTCGTGGCCCCGAGCAGCAGAAAGTACAACGACTCGGCCTTCAGCACCAAGCGTGCCTGCGCGAGCGGCGACCAGCCAATCGGCACAGGGTGTGCGTGGTCAGAACTCCACCCACTCGCCATCGGTGCCCGTCTTAGCGTCGGCCGATCCCGATAGTTTGGCGGGTCCGCTTTGCGGTTTGGCGTTGTTGGCGATGCGCGCCACGTTCTTCGCGCGGTTGGGGCCGCGGCGATCGGTGGTGGCGTCCCAGGATTTCGCTGGCGTTGACGAGGAGGACGCCGACGGGCTCGCGCTCGTGCTGACACCCATCCGGGCGTGTGCACCGGTGCGAAACACCGACACCGCTTCGGCGAGGCTCCTGGCCTGCTCCTGCAGGCTCTCGGCAGCCGCTGCGGCTTCCTCGACCAGTGCGGCGTTCTGCTGCGTGCCCTGGTCCATGCTGGTGACGGCCTGGTTGACCTGCTCGATGCCGCTCGACTGCTCCTGACTGGCCGCGGCGATCTCCGAGATGATGTCGTTCACGCGCTTGACGGCGCTCACGATCTGCACCATGTGCTCGCCGGCTTCCTGCACCAGCGTTCCACCCGCATCGACCTTGGTGACGCTCTCGGTGATGAGGCTCTTGATCTCCTTGGCCGCGGCAGCGGAGCGCTGCGCGAGGTTGCGCACTTCGGCCGCTACCACGGCGAAGCCACGCCCTTGCTCACCGGCACGCGCTGCTTCCACCGCAGCATTGAGCGCCAGGATGTTGGTTTGGAACGCGATGCCATCGATGACGCCGATGATGTCGTTGATCTTCTTCGAGGAGCTGGCAATGTCGCCCATGGTGGCCACGACTTGCCCGACCGTCTCGCCGCCTTTGACCGCGATCTGGCTGGCACTGGAGGCGAGTTGATTGGCCTGGCGTGCGTTCTCGGCGTTCTGTCGCACCGTGCTGGTGAGCTCTTCCATCGAGCTGGCGGTTTCTTCGAGTGCGCTCGCCTGCTGTTCGGTGCGGCTCGACAGATCCTGATTGCCCTGGGCGATTTCCTTGGATGCGGTGTTGATCGCCTCGGTGGCGCCGCGAATCTGGCTAACTGCAATGCTCAGTTGTTCAATCGCGTGGTTCGCGCTGGTCTTAAGGCGATCAAAGATGCCCGCGTACGTGCGATCAATCCGACGATTCAAATCACCGTTCGCTAGAGCGTCCATGCTTGTTGCCACGTCTTCCAGGCCCGAGTGCGTGACTTCGAGTAGGCGATTTATCGAGTCCGCCAGCGCCTTCTGAAATCCTTCCGTTCCTTCGATCTCAATGCGGTGATCCAATTCGCCGCGGGCCGCTGCTTCGATGGTCTGCGCGATCTGCCGCTCGACTGCGAGTTGATCGGTGCGATCGAGCCATTCTCCTACTGAGCCAAGTCGTACGCCCTTCTCGGTAACGATTGGATTGGTGACGACATCGTAAATGCGTCCGCCAATCATTAACTGCGTACGAGCTTCGTTCGATAGATTGCGCAAGCGTTGCAAGGCGGCGGCTGGGTCGACGTAGAAGATTCCGATGCTGGATCCAACGAGCTTGCGCACCTCGAACTGCGGAATGTCATGGCGCAGGCGCGCCTCAGAGCGCTCTAACGCACGCCGTGGTGTCTCGTTTGCGTAGACGATCGTTCCGTCACTGTCGCAGATACGGACAGGTGAACTGACGTTGTCGAGTGCTTGGCGCACCAGATCGTTCTGTTCAATAAGGCGGCGGTCGCTCTCGGTGCGGTTGCATAGTTCGGTCCGCATTGCCAGCAGCGACTGGCCAAGTTGTCGGGTTTCCATTGGGCCAGCAACGTCAATCGTGACCTGGAGATCGCCGCGCGCGATCGCATCGGCGCTGAGCATCGCTTGTCGGATCGGCCGCGCAATCGAGCGCGTCAGGAACACGGTAACGCCGATGACCAATCCGATCACCGTTCCCAACCCGAGCATGAGCGCGCGGCGTTGGCTGGCAAGGGCGGATCTGGATTCCTCCCGCGCTTGAGTCATTTGTCTCGCGCTCAGGTCGCGCATCGATTGGAGGGCATTCTTGTACCCGGCGAGAACCGGCACCACTTGAGCCTCGAACAGCGTGCGCGCCTCGTTCTTGTTGCCTTGCTTCAAGAGCTCGATCACTCGGTTCCTGCTTTCGATGAATTGCTTGCGCTGCGACTTCATCTGCTCAAGGACAGTGCGCTCCTCAGCCGATTCCAGATTGAGCTCGAGTCGTTTGTACGATTCGTTGTTCTTCTGCACGTTTGCCGCACTTCGCGTGGCGGCACGCTTTGCTGCAGCTGTCGCGTCCTCCACGAGAAAGAGCTCGAGCATGAACTGAGCGTTGTCGTTCACCACTTCGGTGATCGCGCTGACGAGTCGGATGCGCTCATAGTCGCGGTCGATCATCGCCTGCGTAGCATCCTCCGCGCGCTTCGCGAAGTGCAGAGAGAGGAGGCTGGAAACGGCGATTGCGGCAGCGACCAGGGAAAAGGCAAGTGTCAGCGTGCGGCCGATACTTAGTCGGGAAATTGTTTTCATTAATCTCGGAGTCTGCTGTTATGGAACGAAGATGCTCGACGGTAGGGCGGCGCTGTGACCCACAGCGCCGGAGACCAAGAACTCTTCCCACTCGTTGTCGGTGCCGGTCTTGGCACCGGTCGGCGCCAGCCGCTTGACCGGCTCGCTCTGCGGCTCGGCGTAGTTGGCGATGCGTGCCACGTTCTTCGCGCGGTTGGCGCCGCGGCTACCGTTTGTGGC
>CADECO010000343.1:5297-6467 GCA_902825905.1 uncultured beta proteobacterium | reverse complement strand
CATCTGCAGATACTGCTGCGCCGCAGCCTGTTCGAGCTGCTCGGCCGGCACGAGCTTGCGCAGCGACGAGGGTCCGTCGACCTTCACGCCGTCCTGCTTGCCTTGCTGGGCAAACGCAAGCGGCGGCACGCTCGCCGCAACCAGCGCCACCACCATCGTCATCACTGCCGTACGTACCGTTGCACGCAGCGTCATCGTTTCGGTCCCTGCTAAAGTCGGCCCTCGGAGCGGCAAGATGCGTCCATCTGCTCGGAAATTCAAGAGTTTCCCGGCGCGAGTCATGGTGAGAACGCGCGGTACGGAGCGATCACCGTGGACGATAGCAGAGTGATCGCGGGGCCCGCACCGGGGCGCTTGCACTCCACCGCATTCACTGCACCAACCAGCAGGAGTCGACATGGCAGGACTGTATTTCGAGGAGTTCGAGGTCGGACGCGTGTTCGAGCATGCGTGGACGCGCACCGTCACCGAGATGGACAACGTGCTGTTCTCCAGCCTGACGATGAACGTGCAGCCGTTGCACATCGACGCGCACTTCGCCGCCAAGACCGAATTCGGCAAGCCGCTGGCGAACAGCATCTTCACGCTGGGCTTGATGATCGGCATGACGGTGAACGACACGACGCTGGGCACCACCATCGGCAATCTCGGCATGACCGAGGTGAAATTCCCCAAGCCGGTGTTCCATGGCGATACCTTGCGCGCCCAGACCAAGGTGCTGTCCAAGCGCGAGAGCAAGTCCTGGTCCAACGCGGGCATCGTCGAATTCGAGCATCTGGCGTTCAATCAGGACGGCGTGATCGTCGCCAGCTGCAAGCGTGCGGCGTTCATGCGCAAGAAACTCATCGCCACCTGAGCGGAGCGACCGACGATGACCCGTTCGTTTCTGTTCGTGCCTGCCGACAGCCTGCGCAAGTTCGAGCGCGCCGCAAGCGGCGAGGCCGACGCGCTGATCCTCGATCTCGAAGATTCGGTCGCTCCTGACAAGAAGGTCGAGTCGCGCGCGCTGGCCCGGCAGATGCTCGCGCAAGGCGCGGGCGGCAAGCAGCTCTGGGTGCGTATGAACGCGCTCGACACCGAGTGGGCGCAGGGCGATCTGGCCGCGGTGGTGTCGGCGAAGCCGTTCGGCATCCTGCTGCCGAAGTGCCGCAACGGCGGTGATCTGAAAAC
>CADECO010000343.1:1455-5197 GCA_902825905.1 uncultured beta proteobacterium | reverse complement strand
CGAAGCCGTTCGGCATCCTGCTGCCGAAGTGCCGCAACGGCGGTGATCTGAAAACCGTTTCGGATCAGCTCGACGTGCTCGAAGCGGCGGCCGGCATGCCGCGCGGCGCCACGCAGATCATCGCCATCGCCACCGAGTTGGGTTCGGCGATGTTCGGTCTGGGTACCTATCGCGGCGTGAGCGCGCGGCTGTGGGGCATCACCTGGGGTGCCGAAGATCTCGCGGCCGACCTGGGTGCGCTGATCAATCGGGTCGATGGGCGCGTGACCGAACCTTATCGGCTGGCCCGCACGCTGTGTCTCTACGCCGCGGCCGACGCCGGCGTGCGTGCGATCGACACGGTGAGCGTCGACATCGAGAACCTGGAGCCGGTGCGCATCGAGGCGACCGAAGCGCGGCGCGACGGGTTCGTGGCGAAGATGGCGATCCACCCGGCGCAGGTCGGGGCGATCAACGCCGCGTTCACGCCGAGCGAGGCCGAACTCGCCTGGGCGAAGAAGATCGTCGCGGCGTTCGATGCCAATCCCAACACCGGTGCGTTCCGGCTGGAAGGCAAGATGATCGATCGTCCGCATCTGCGTGCGGCGCGGCGCATGCTGGGGATGTCGTAGCGCGCTGAGGTGGTCGAAGCAAGTCCGGCGGTGACCGGCCATCGACCGGGCAGTCGATCCCTGCGGCGGGTGGCTTGACGTTCGTAGTCGATCGCTTCTACGCTGGCCCGTCTTTCCCGGTTTTCTGGAGGATCTCGACATGTTCCTGCGCAACACTTGGTACGCGGCCGCATGGGCCAATGAACTCAAGCCGGGTGAACTGCTGGCCCGCACCATCTGCGGCGATCAGCTCGTGTTCTGGCGCGACAGCGCGGGCAAAGTGTGCGCGGTGGAAGATCGCTGTTGCCATCGGCTCTATCCGCTCAGCCGGGGCTCGATCAAGGGCGATCTGATCAAGTGCGGTTACCACGGTTTCGAGTACGACTGCACCGGCAAGTGCGTGCACGTCCCGTCGCAGCAGCAGATTCCCGCGAACGCGAAGGTGCGCCACTACGCCGTGGCCGAGCGCCATAGCGTGATCTTCATCTGGATGGGTGACGCGGCGAGCGCAGACACGGCGAGCATTCCGGTGCTGCCCACGAGCGACGCGCAATTCGGCTGGCGCGGCACGCGCTACTACGTGCGCGGCAACTACGAACTGATCATCGAGAACCTGCTCGATCTCACCCATCTCACCTTCGTGCACGCCTCCACCATCGGCAACTACGCGCTGATCGACAACGCCAACGTGAAGGTCGACCGCTGGGAGCGCGAAGTGCAGGTGGCGCGCTGGATGATCAACTCCGACCCGCCGCCGACTTATCTGAAGGCCGAAAAGAACGGCTTCAAGGGGCGCAAGGTCGATCGCTGGCAGATCATCCGCTGGACACTTCCTACGCTCGTGCGGCTTTGGACCGGTGCGGCCCCGCACGAGATGAACCCGCGCGATCACATCGCCGCGCACGGTGCGCCGGAGGGGGCGAAGCTCGAAGGCATCGGCATGTTCAATCTGAATCTGATCACCCCTGAGACCGAGAAGACGACGCACTACTTCTGGGCGCAAGGGCAGGACATGCAGCCGCAGAATCAGGCGGTGACCGATCTGGTGTTCGGACAGATCGAGACGGCGTTCTCGCAGGACTGGGCGGTGTTCGAACTGCAGCAGGAACGCATGGATCAATCCCCGGAGCGTCCGCGCGTGGACGTGAGCGGCGATGCCGGCGGCGTCCAGGCGATCAACATCCTGCGCCGCGCGATCGAGGCCGAAACGAAGCTGCGGGTGGCGGCGTAAGCCCGTCGATCACGAACCGAGGAGCGGGTTGATGAACAGCCTTGATGGCAAGGTCGCGCTGATTTCCGGTGCGGCGCGCGGCATTGGCGCGGAGACGGCACGCGCGATGGCGGCTGTGGGCGCATCGGTGGTGGTGGGCGACCTGCTCGAGGAACGTGGGAACGAAACGGTCCGGGCGATCAACGAAAGCGGCGGGCGCGCGCACTTCGTCAGCCTCGACGTCACGCGTGCGGAGCCGTGGCAGGCTGCCGTCGATGCGGCGGTCCGCAAGTTCGGCAAGCTCGACATCCTCGTCAACAACGCCGGTGTGTTCCTGGGGCGCGACTTCATGGAAGCGACGCTCGACGAATGGAACGAACTGGTCGCCGTCAATCTCACCGGCGTGTATCTGGGCACCAAAGTGTGCGCACCGGCGCTTGCCGAAAGCGGCGCGAAGAGCCGGCACGGCTCGGCCATCGTCAACCTCGCTTCGATCGCGGGGCTAGTCGGCTCGCAGCTCGATCCGCTCTACTCGCTCACCAAGGGCGGCGTCACGCTCTTCACGAAATCGACGGCGCTCGCGTTCGGCCGCAAGGGCTGGCGTATTCGGGTCAATTCGATCCACCCGGGTGTGATCGAAACCGACATGGGCGCGCAGACCTTCGCGGCACGCGCCAAGCAGACGGGAACGCTCGACGTCGACGGCGCGCGCGAAGTGGCGCTGCGCCAGCATCCGATCGGCCGGCTCGGCGTGCCCGAAGACGTGGCGCACGGCATCGTGTTCCTGGCCTCCGACGACGCCGGCTTCATGACCGGCTCCGCGATGGTTGTCGATGGCGGCCTCACCGCGCAGTGAGTCGTGCGTCCCACGGCGCGGCGAATGGTCGCCGCGCTAGCGCTCA
This sequence comes from uncultured beta proteobacterium, assembly GCA_902825905.1. Taxonomy (GTDB): domain Bacteria; phylum Pseudomonadota; class Gammaproteobacteria; order Burkholderiales; family SG8-39; genus CADEDU01. Next base: position 2,495 of record CADECO010000343.1, on the reverse strand, counting down.
CCTGCTCAGGTGCTTCCGGAAGAACTCGACCGACAGGCCGAGTGCGCGGTCGGCGTCTTCCTTGCGATAGGGCTTGCCGCCCTTGCGTGCGAACGCGTGGTCGGCTTCCGGGTACTTGTGGATCGTGACCAGCGGATTGGGTGAAAGCCGCCGCTCGACCAGATCGTTCACTTCGGCCTGCACCCAGCGGTCTTTCATCGCCATGTGCAGCATGAACGGCCGATGCAGATTCGGGGCCTCCTTGATGCGGTGCTCGATGTAGGTGCCGTAGTAGGCCACCGCGCAATCGATGTCGGTGCGGCAGCACATCAGATAGCAAAGCTTCCCGCCGAGGCAGTAGCCCACAGCGCCGACCTTGCCGTTGCACTCCTTGCGGTTCTCGAGATACCGCCAGCAGTCGACCATGTCCTTCACGCCCAGGTCGTAGTCGAAGTCGTAGTAGAGATCGAAGGCCTTCTTCGCGTGCTCGGGATTGTGGTCGGACAGCTCGACCCCGGGCTCCTGACGCCAGAACAGATCGGGCACCAGACACACGAACCCTGCTTCGGCGAACTCGTGTGCGTGGTGCCGCATGGTGTCGTTGACGCCCCAGATCTCCATGATCGCGATGACCGCGCCCGCCGGTGTCTTGTCGGGAATGGCGAGGTACGCGCCCATGCTGCCGTCCTTGAGCGGCACCTTGATGTTCTCGGTTCTCATCGTTGCCGCCTGGTCAGTTCAACCGCAACAGCTTGCGCGCGTTGCCGCCGAGAATCGCGTCCTGTTCGGCCTTCGGGATGTCGAGCGCACGCACCGCCTTGATCGTCGAACCGATCAGAGCCTTGCCCTGCTCGGCGTCGAACGGAGCGTCGGTGGCAAACACCGCACGCGAGGTGCCGAAGAAATTATGTCCGCAGCGGGTGGCGTTCTCGCTGCCGTTGAGCGCGGTGTCGGCGTACAGCATGCGGTAGTAGTCGAGCACCGGTTTCTTCAAGCCCGCCTTGGTTGCCACCGGATTCTGCGTGGAGGTGCCGTTGAAGATCTGATCGAAGCCCAGTTCG
>CADECO010000343.1:0-1355 GCA_902825905.1 uncultured beta proteobacterium | reverse complement strand
TTGGGAAAGAACAGCAGCAGGGCCAGCAGTACGCACATCACCAGCACGAACGGAAACGCGCCGGCGAACACGTCGTTCAGCGTGATGCGCGGATCGTTGAGCGTGCTCTTCACGGTGAACACCGCGATGCCAAGCGGCGGCGTGAGGATCCCCACTTCGACCGCGACAACCATCAACACGCCGAACCAGATCAGATCGGCCTTGAACGCATCGAGGATCGGCAGCATCACCGGCACGGTGAGCAGGATGATCGAGAACGAGTCGAGGAACGTGCCCAGCACCAGGATCAGCGCGAGGTACAGGGCGATGGTCGTGTAGAAGCCCAGCTGCGCCTGTACCACGTAGTCGGCGACTGCACCCGGCAGCCCCGACATGGCGAGCATGCGGCTGTACATGCTGGCTGCGACGAAAATGATGCAGATGGTCGCTGTGACTGCGCCGGTCTCGCTCAGCAGGCGCCATACGATCGGCCAGGTGAGCTTGCGTCGTGCGAACGCGATGATGAACGCACCCAGCGCGCCGATCGCCGCGGCTTCGGTGGGAGTGAACAAGCCGCCGTAGATCCCGCCGATGACCAGCACGATCAGCAGCACGATCGGCAGCAGCATTATCGCGATGGCCGACGCGGAGAGCATCTCGCTGCGATCGGGCACTTTCGGTGTGCCGACGAAATTCGGCATGCGATAAGCCATGAACACGATCGCCGCGGAGAACATGAGCGCGAGCACGATGCCAGGCACCACGCCGCCGAGGAACAGCTTGCCCACCGATTGCTCGGCGACGATGCCGTACACGATCAGCAGGATCGACGGCGGGATGAGCATGCCCAGAACCGAGCTGCCGGCGACCACACCGACCGCAAAGCGCGGCCGATAACCCAGCCGCAGCATCTCGGGCACCGCGATCTTGGTGAACACGGTGGCGGAGGCGATCGATACGCCGGTCACTGCTGCAAACACCGCGTTGGCGGCGACCGTGGCGATGCCCAATCCGCCGCGGATTCGCGCGAACAACTGGTTGGCGGCGACGTAGATATCCCGGCCGAGGTCGGCTGCCGACACCAGCACGCCCATCAGTACGAACAGCGGGATCACGCCGAAATCGTACGTAGCGATCGTGTCGGCGGCGGCGATGGCGAGCAGATTGGACGCAACCTCGAAGTGACCGCGGATCAGCCACACACCCACCATCGATGCCAGACCGAGCGCCACGGCCACGTGCAGGCCGCAATAGATCAGCGTCACGATCGCGCCGATCGAGACGAGGCCAATCTCGGCGGGGCTCATGGCTGCGAACGCTTGGCGACGACGCTACGAGGGGGCATCGCTGGTCCAGGGCACGCCGGCAAGAGCCAT
>CADECO010000342.1:0-6481 GCA_902825905.1 uncultured beta proteobacterium | reverse complement strand
CGCGCAGATCGAACCCATCGTGGGCCGCTACGTGCGCTTCGAGCACGACGGCCGGATGCATCGCGTGTATTTCGAGGAAGCGGGGCAAGGTATCCCGCTGTTGTGCCTGCACACCGCAGGGTCCGATTCGCGCCAGTTTCGCGGCCTTCTAAACGAGCCGCGCATCACGTCGCGCTATCGGGTGATCGCGTTCGATCTGCCGTGGCATGGCAAGAGTTCGCCGCCGGCCGGATGGCAGCTCGAGGAGTACCAGCTCACCAGCCAGTCGTACACGCGGATCATTCTCGCGGTGATGCAGGCGCTGCAACTCGATCGGCCGGTGGTCATGGGCTGCTCGATCGGCGGGCGCATCTGCCTCAACCTGGCGCTCGAGCATGCAGCGAAGTTCCGTGCGATCGTCGGGTTGCAATCCGCTGCGAACACGCCGCGCTACTACGACCCGAGTTGGCTCACGCATCCGGAGGTCAACGGCCAGATCGCCTCCGCCGCCACCGTGATGGGCCTGATGTGTCCCGACAGTCCGGAGCGCGAACGTTGGGAGACGCTGTGGCACTACATGCAGGGCGGACCGGGGATCTTCCGCGGTGATTTGTATTTCTATCAGGTCGACGGCGACTATCGCGAACGCGTCAAGCGCATCGACACGAAGGTGGCGCCGTACTATTTCCTGACCGGTGAGTACGACTACTCGTGCAGCCCGCAGGACACGCGCGAGACCGCCGACAACATCGCCGGCGCGAAGGTGCGCATCATGCCCGGGCTGGGGCACTTTCCGATGAGCGAGAACCCGCCGGCCTTCATCGACGCGCTGCTGCCGGTGCTCGACGAGATCGCGCAGCGTCGCTAGCGCGAGCGGGGCCGATGCGTTGCGCGTCGCTCAGCGTGCGTGGCGCGCCTGGCGAGTGGTGTTGGACGCTTTCAACTTCGAACGCGCGTCCGACTGCACGTTGGCTCCAGCGTTCGAAGCCGGGATCGTTGGCGAGTCCGCTTCCGCTTTCGATTCTCGCGCGGCCTTCCGCGTGAGTTCGCGATCGGGCGACTGAGCGAGAAAGCGCGGTGCGCCTCGTGCACCGCTGGCTGCATAGTCGGCCGCCAAGCTCGCTCGAAGCGTCGGCTCGTCGAGGCCGAAGCACAAGCGGGCGCTCTCGAAGACAAGGTCGAACAGCCGGTCCAGTTCGATCGCGTGGGTCTGCCCGGTGCGCTCCCACAGCCAGTCCGAAAGCTGCATGAATCGCGCGAACGGGGTGTCGTGCAGCAGCGTGGCGAGGGTGCGCTGGAACCGGCCGGAGTTGCCGATCAGGTCCCAGTAGCGCGCGAAGCGCTGCACGCGCTGCATTGTCAGGAAGTCGATTTCCGCGTTGGCCAGGATGTTGTACGGCGGGTCTGGATTGAAGCGCAGATCGAATGCTTCGGTATGGCGGGCGATCGGCGTACCGCGCAGGCGCTTCAGGATGCCGACCTGGATCTCGTGCGGCTGCAGTGCGACGAGCCGATCGAACCCCGCGGCGAAACTGTCGAGCGACTCGCCCGGCAGGCCCGCAATGAGATCGGCGTGAATGTGCGCACCGGTTTGCTCGCGCAGCCAGCGCAGGTTCGCTTCCGTTCGATCGCTATTCTGCTTGCGGCTGATCAGCGATTGCACCTGCGGATTCCAGCTCTGGATGCCGATCTCGAACTGCAGCCGACCGGTCGGGAAGCGCACGATCGCAGCCTTGAGTGGATCGGGCAGATGATCCGGGATCACTTCAAAATGCACGAACAGACGTTCATCCATGCGCTCGAGGAAGAATTCGAGAATCCGCAGGCTGGAGGCGACGTTCAGGTTGAACGTGCGATCGACGAACTTGAAGTGCCGCGCGCCGCGATCGTAGAGCGTGCCCATCGCCTCGAGGAAGCCATCGAGCTCGAACGGCCAGGCGGTCTTGTCGAGCGACGACAGGCAGAACTCGCACTTGAACGGGCAGCCGCGCGAGGCCTCGACGTAGATGAGTCGCTGGGCGATGTCGGTGTCGCTGTAGTGCGCGTACGGCAGCGCGATCGCATCGAGCGCGGGCTGCTTGCCGGTGATGATCTTGCCAGGAGGGCGGGCACCCGCGAGCACGGCATCGACGAGTTCGAGAAAGCTCACGTCGCCCCAGCCGGTGATCACGTAGTCGGCCAGTTGAACGATGCGCTGCTCGTCGCACTCGTAGCTCACTTCCGGACCGCCGAGTACCACAACCAGATCGGGGCGCACGCGCTTGAGAATCGCAACGACCTGCGTGGTCTCGGTGATGTTCCAGATGTAGACGCCGAAACCGACAATGGCCGGCGACTCGGCGAGAATGCGCTCGGCGATCTGCGCCGGCTGCTGCTGAATCTGGAATTCCAGCAGCCGCGTCTCGGGCTGATGTAGGCCCAGGTTCGCGAACAGATAGCGCAGCCCGAGCGACGCGTGGATATAGCGTGCGTTGAGCGTCGACAGGACGATTGAAGCCATCGCGTTGAGGCGCTGTTCGGTCGGAACGAGGTAGGCAGTGGGGCACTGGGCCAATGCGACAATGGTAACTGCTTGGAGCATGCGAACGATCGACCTGGGTCGATCTGCAAGCAAACTCGGCTGAAAGCCCACCCAATCGGAGCATGAAAAGGAGAGGCATGGTTTCGTCCGAACAGAATCAACCACGTCGGATCACGCCGCGCGAGCTGCGTGCAAGGATCGATGGTGAAGGCGAATTGGCAGTGCTCGATGTGCGCGAGGAAGGCGTGTTCTCGCGCGGACACCTGTTTCGCGCCTGCTCGGCGCCGTTGTCCCTGCTCGAGCTGAATATCGAGCGGATCGTTCCGCGCAAGGCGACGCCGATCGTGCTGTGCGATGACGATGAAGCGCTCGCAGAGCGGGCGGCCGAGGTGTTGAGGCGGTTCGGCTATGCGGATGTTTCGATCCTCGAAGGCGGGGTTTCCACCTGGGGACGCGCAGGCTACGAAGTCTTCACCGGCGTGAACGTGCCGAGCAAGGCGTTCGGCGAACTCATCGAGCATCGCGAGGAGACGCCCTCGATTCCGGCTGAGGAGCTCAAGCGGCGCATCGACGCGGGCGAGCGTATGGTGATCCTCGACAGTCGGCCGATGGATGAGTACAACCTGATGAACATTCCTGGCGGGGTCGACTGCCCTGGCGCGGAACTGGTCTACCGGGTCCACGAGGTCGCGCGCGATCCGTCGACGACGGTCGTGGTCAATTGCGCCGGGCGGACGCGCTCGATCATCGGTGCGCAGTCGTTGATCAACGCCGGTGTGCCTAACACCGTGGTCGCGCTGCGGAACGGCACCATGGGCTGGCAGCTTGCAGGCTTCGAGCTCGAGCACGGCAATACGCGTATGGCGCCAGTTCCGATGCCTGATGCGCTCAGGCAGGCACAAAGCGCCGCGCGTCGCGTGGCCGAGCGGTTCGGCGTGTCGCGCGTCGGTCCCACGCAGCTGGAGCGATTTCGCGCTGAGGCGGAGCAGCGATCGCTCTATCTGCTCGATGTCCGTGACCCGGCGGAGTTCCAAGCCGGAACGCTTCCGGGCTTCGTCAATGCGCCCGGCGGTCAGCTGGTTCAAGCCACCGACGCCTACGTCGCCACGCGTGGGGCCCGACTCGTTCTCATGGATACCGATCGCGTGCGAGCGGTCATGACCGCGTCGTGGTTGCGGCAGATGGGGCTGAGCGACGTGTTCGTGCTCGACGGTGTCGACGCGACTCAGATGCGCGCCCCGGAGCCAGCCACTTCTCCGCGATTGGAGCCGGAGCCGCGAACGATTAGCGCGGACGAGCTACGTGCGTTGCTCGAGGCACGCGCGGCGAGCGTTGTTGATCTGGGAACCAGCATCGCGTTCCGCAAAGGACACGTGCCGGGCGCTTACTGGGTTATTCGTTCGCGCATCGGCGATTCGCTCGCCAAATCCGCGTTGGAGCGGGCGGTGGTGTTCATGTCGCCTGACATGCGGCTCGCGCAATTGACTGCCGGCGACGCCGCGAAGCTCCTGCCCGATCGCGAGATGCTCGTTCTTCAGGGCGGCCTCGAAGCCTGGCGCGCGGCGGGGCATTCAACCGAAACCGGCGAGACCGGCATGCTCGATGCGCCCGATGATGTCTGGTATCGACCGTACGAACGCATGGCGGGCGGCCAGGACGCGATGCGCGAATACCTGTCGTGGGAGCTGGAACTGGTCGCGCAGATCAAGCGCGAGGGCGTGCGATATCCGGAATTCGCGGCCCGAACGTAGCGAGGTACGGGGGGCGCGAGGGCCAAACCGCGCAGGTGCTTTATTCGAACGCGAACGGACGCGCCGCGCCGCGAAACAGCTGATCCATGATGCGCAACTCGCGCGCCCGCACGAGCTCGAGGAATTCGTTGGGGCCGCGCATCTTGTGGAAGGCGGCCAACCCACGCTCCAGGAACGACTGCAATTCGCCGAAGCCGGCGCTGTTCGCGACCCCGCGCATCATGCGCACCGTTGTCGAGAGCATCGGGACGCGCGACATGTGGTCGAGCTTCTCGCCGACGCGGATGATCATGTCGATCTGCCGCGTGCGTTCCTCGCGGTTGTCGCAAGCGCGGTATGCGGCGCTGTAGCGGGTGGTGGTGATCGACTCGGCCGATTCATCCGCGCCGTTCTCGAACAGTGACTTGCCCAGCGAGTGATCGAGCCATTCGGTCAACGCATCGACCTCGACCGCGAGCGCTAGAGGCTCGAGCGCCTGCGGCGGCGCGATCTTGACCATGGTGGGGAGCACGCGCGTGAGCTGCTCGTCGCGTTTGGTGAGATCACCGGTGCCGTACAGATCGGAGAGAAAGAACTCCGCCGCTGCGTGATAGCGCGGCTGCGCGAGCAGATCGGCGTACGTCTTGGCCAGCCGCTGGGCTTGCCAGGTGCGCAGCAATTCGCGCTGCTGCACGTTTACGTGCCTGGTGGCGCGGCGGTACTTCAATGCCGCGAAATGATGCGAGCGGATGTGCTCGAGAATCTCCTTGCGATCCATGGTGAAAGGCTAATGCAATCCGCGGACTCGGGGTCGATAGAGATGCGGGTAGTTTAGAGGTTCGGCTCTAGAAAGCGGCTGCCGCAATGCCTGTGCGGTGCGATAGGGTGTGCCGTGCTTGCTCGGCACACTATCGGGCCCTTCACTAACGACAACACGTCCGGACCATGCTTGCTCGTTTCCTGCGGATCTGGAATTTCGCCGAGGCACTGATCTGGCTCGCGGTTGCCGCTTGGCTCGTCACCACGCGATCCTGGACGTGGGCTGCGGCGATCGGCTGCGTCGTCATCGGTGGCTGGTTCGGTCTGCGCGTGCTTCTGAATGCATTGTCGTTTCTCATCGCGGCTTCCGCAGCGCGGCCGCGACCAGGCGAGTTCAGGATATCGGTCCTGAAGTGGATCGCGGCCGTGCTGCGTGAGGCCTGGGTGTTCAGTGTCGCGTACGCGTGGTATCAGGCGCGCCCGATGCGGTTTGGTCGTGAGGGGGGGGCATCTGCGGCGAGCGAGATGACTAACCGCTCGCCCGAAAATCGTGTGCCAGATAACTCTGCATCACATCATTCAGCGCCCGACACGCTCTCGCCGAGCGACCCATCCGCTGGGGCTCGCCCGTTGGTCCTGCTCGTGCACGGCTACGTTTGCAACGGCGGGGTCTGGGCGCGATACGTGCGCTGGTTCGATGCGGCCGGATGCGACGTCCACACGATCTCTCTGGAGCCGCTCTTCGGTGATCTGGCGACCATCTCGCGTTCGCTGGAGGCGCGCATCGATGCACTGGCCCGACAGTATCCCGGGCGACAGATTCAGCTGGTCTGTCACAGCATGGGCGGCCTGGTGGCGCGCGCTTATGTCCGCCGGTGCGGTGGCGCGCGTTTAGGCAAGGTGATCACACTAGGCACGCCGCATCAAGGCACGGCTCTCGCGGTGCTCGGCCTGGGCCAGAACGCGCGCCAGATGCACAGTGACAGCGCGTGGATGGCCGACCCGGCGAATCGGCCGCCGTTGGACGAGGCGACCGCGGTATTCACCTACGACGACAATCTAGTCAGTCCGCGCGAGAACGCGACGCTCGATGGTATGACGCGCATCGCGTTGAGTGGCATCGGACACCTGAGCCTTACCGCCTCACGCAAGGTGTTCGAGCGCGTGTTGGCTGAAATCAAAGGCTGAGCCAAGCGGCGCTCCTCCCGTCGCGCGGACGGGACGCGGGAATCCCAAGCGCGCTGCGAGCCGGCTACAGATGGATCCCCCGCATGAGCTGACCGAGCGCAATCTGATCGGCAGTGGCTGCCGGCGCCTCGCCTTCCTTGCGTCCTTGTGCTGCCGCCGAGTCGGGAAACATGCGGAAGGTCGTGTTCATGATGATCTGCGCCACCCGCGGCAACAGCGCGTGCAGCACTTGGCCGAATATGCCGAGCCGCGTGGCGATGCGCATCGGCTTGTAGACGATCGCCTGCACGATCAGGTCGGCAGC
>CADECO010000341.1:0-6490 GCA_902825905.1 uncultured beta proteobacterium | reverse complement strand
GCCCGGCGATCTCGTCGAGATCGGCCCCGGAAGCGAAGGCGCGATCGCCCGCCCCGCCCAACACCACGACGCGGACGCTCGCGTCGGCATCGAGCGCGCGTACGGCTTCGACCAGTTCTGCGACAGTGTCGAGTGCGAGTGCGTTGCGTTTTTCAGGCCGATCGATCGTCAGTCGCGCGATCGGTCCGTCACGATTCAGTGTGATGTGTGGCATGCCGCCTCCAGAGAAGGCGCCCGCTCTATGCGGACACCATCGCCGCACGACGGACCGCCCGATCAGCCGGCCTGCGCGTCGATCCGCAGACCGACGAAACGCTCCAACGCGGCGGCGTCCGCGGCCAGGTCCTTCGAGCTTGCGCGATGCGCGATGCTACCGCGCTCGATGACGATGACCTGGTCGGTGAGCGCGAGCGCGATCTCGGTGTGCTGCTCCACCAGCACCGTCGCGGTGCCCTGCTCGCTCATCATCTTGCGGATCGAGCGCTCCAGTTCTTCGACGATGATTGGTGCCAGCCCTTCAAGCGGTTCGTCGAGCAGGAGCAACGCCGGATTGGTCATGAGCGAGCGGGCGATCGCCAGCATCTGCTGCTCGCCGCCGGAGAGTTGATTGCCCATGTTGGTACGACGCTCGGCCAGCCTCGGAAACAGCTCGTACACCGCTTTCGTGTCCCAACGGCCGGCGCGCGCCGCGACGCTCAGGTTCTCTTCCACCGATAGCGACGGAAAGATCTCGCGTTCTTGTGCCACCCAGCCGAGGCCCAGCCGCGCGCGCTTGTGCGGCGGCAGGCGGGTGATGTCGTTGCCGCGCCAGATCACCTGCCCGCGCGTGACCTGCGTGTAGCCCATGATGGTGAGCAGCAGCGTCGATTTGCCTACGCCGTTGCGGCCCAGCACCGCGAGGCTGCCGTGCTCGGGAACCTCCAGGGAGACATCGTCGAGCACCGTCGCCTCGCCGTAACCGGCGCGCACGTTGCGCAGCGCGAGCAGCGGCTCAGCCACGATGCGCTCCACCGAGGTACACCTCACGCACGCGGGCATCATTGGCGATCTGCTGCGGCGTGCCCTCGGTGAGGATACGTCCGCCGACCATCACGATGATGCGCGTGGCGAAGCGGAACACGATGTTCATGTCGTGCTCGATGAACAGCACGGTGAGTTCCTGCGACAAGCCCGAGATCGCGGTGAACAGCTCTGCGCTTTCGGTGCGCGGCACGCCGGCGGCCGGCTCATCTAGCAGCAGCACACGCGGTTTGGTGGCAAGCGCCAGAGCGATCTCGAGCAATCGCTGTTGGCCATAGGCCAGTTCGCGCGTAAGTCGATGGCACACCGGTCCGAGCCGCAGCGAGTCGAGAATCGCGTACGCCTCATCGATCGCATCGCCATGCGCAGGCAGCTTGCGCAACCAATGCCCGCTGTAGCGCTTGCGCTCGCTCACCGCGAGCAGTACCGCCTCGAGCGCGGTCAGCTGCGGGAACAGCGTGTTGATCTGAAAGGTTCGCACCAGCCCCTTGCGCACGCGCGCCTGCGGATCGAGCGTGGTGATGTCTTCGTCGCCCAGCAGCACCTGACCGCCGTCGGGACGGAGCATGCCGGTGAGTAGGTTGATCAGCGTGGTCTTGCCGGCGCCGTTCGGGCCGATGAGCGCGTAGCGAGCACCCTGCGGCAACGCGATCTCGATGTCGCTCGCCACCACCAGCGAACCGAAATTCTTGGCCAGCGCTCGTGTGGACAGGGCCGCGATCGCGCCCTGTGCCTTGCCTGCCGCCACGTTGCTTGCCGCCGCGTCGCTCACCACCACTTACCTCGCCACGATCGCGTCAGCCGGGCCAACCCGCCGAGGATGCCGTTGGGCAGAAACATCACCACCGCCACCAGCAACAGACCGATCCAGAAGTACCAGTACTGCGGATTGATGCCGGAGAACTGGTCGCGCGCCACCATGTAGATGATCGCGCCGATGATGCCGCCATAGAGACGCCCCGCTCCGCCGAGGATCAGGATCACGAGCACGTCGGCCGAGCGCTGGAAGCTCAGCACTTCGAGCGAAACGGTTTCGGTGGTCTGCGCGAGCAGCGCGCCGGCCACGCCCGCCATGACCGCCGCGATCGTGTAGATCTTGCGGATGTGCGCATCGTTGGAGGCGCCGATCGCGGGCATGCGTATCGCGTTCTCGCGAATGCCGCGCAGCGACAGCCCGAACGGCGAGTGGATGATCCGCCGCGCGACCAGCACGGTGAGAAACAGCACGACCAGCGAATACACATACGCCGTCGTGCCGAACAGGTCGAATTTGAACGCACCGAAGATCGGCCACATCTTCACGCCTTGCAAGCCGTCGGCACCACCGGTCAGTCCGCTTGCGCTGTTCGCGGCCTCGTGCAAAAGCAGGCCCAGACCGAGCGTGATCATGATCAGCGCGAGATGGCGAAAGCGCGAGATGATGAAACTGGTGGCGTAGCCGAACACGCCCGCGACCGCAGCCGCGATCACCAGGCCAGTCAGTGGCTCCCCCCAGCCCCACTTCGCGAGCAGTCCCGCAGCGTACGCGCCCAGCCCGAAATAGGCCGCGTGCCCGAGCGAGACGATGCCGGCGTAGCCGAGGATCAAGTCGAGCGACACGGCGAACAGCGCAGTGATCGCGATCTGGCTGGCAAGCGACAGGTACGACGGCGTCAGCACGAACGGCAGCAGCAGACACAGCCAGAAGATGATCTCCAGGCGCTTCCAGCGGATGCCATCGGCCAGCACCTGCTGCGGCGTTGCAGCGGCAGGCGTTCCCCTTGCGTCGAGCGTGCCCAGCGTGCTCATGGTGCGACTCTGTTCATCGTGCGTTCAACGTTTGCCAAACAGGCCGGCCGGCCGCCACATCAGGATGCCAACCATGACCAGATAGATGAGGAAGGCGCCGAGTTCGGGAAAGTAGTACTTGCCGGCCATGTCGCTGATGCCGATCACCGCGGCGGCGGCGAACGATCCGCCGATCGAGCCGAGCCCGCCTACCGACACGACGATGAGCACGTAGATGAGATAGGTGAACGCGAACGCCGGATCGAGCCCGATGATCTCGATCGCGAGCGCCCCACCCAGGCCAGCCAGGCCGCCGCCGAGCGCGAAGGTGGTGGCGAACACGCGATCGACGTCGATGCCGAGGCCACGCGCCATGCGCTGATTGTCGACGGCCGCGCGCACCTGCGCACCGAAGCGCGTGTACTCGAGCGCGGCCACGAGGATCGCCGAGACGACCAGCGCCACCACGATCAGGAACAGGCGATAGGCCCCGACCGTCACGCCGAGCACCGTCACCGACCCGCGCAGCCATTGCGGCGTGTTCACCGGTTGCTGCGTGGTGCCGAACAGGTACGCGGCGGCCGCCACCGACACGAACACGATGCCGATGGTCAACAGACACTGGTCGAGATCAGTGGCGCGATACAGGTGTCGATACAGCACCCGCTCCAGCACGATACTGGCGACTCCGCCGGCAAGAAACGCGATCGGCAGCGTCACCAGGAACGGCCAGCCCCACTCGTTCATCAGGGTCACCGCCGCATACCCGCCGATCATGGCGAAACTGCAATGCGCCAGATTGACGAAATTCATCATGCCCAGCGTGACCGACAGCCCCACCGACAGCAGGAACAGCAGCATGCCGTAGGCAAAACCGTCGAAGAGCACGCCGAACAGGGAACTCATGCTGAGCGAGGGATCCGGGTATAGGCGGATGTATGGTTGGACGTATAGGCAGATTCAACGAGCCGCCACTGCGTCGAACGCCGCACCAAAGGCCGGCGGACGCGAACAGGGCGCCCGGAAAACGTGGCGGGCGCCCTGCACGGGGTCGGCAGCAGGCGGCTACTTCACGCCACGTGCCTTGACCGGGTCTTTGACGTTCTCGATCTTGTCGAACGGCACGTTCACCAGTTCGTTGCCGACCTTCTGCACGCGCCGGATATAGATGGTCTGCACCACGTCGCGCGTCTCCGGATCGATCGACATCGGACCACGCGGGCTTTCCCACTGCAGCCCTTTGGCTGCCGCGATCAACGCGTCGCCGTCGGTCTTGCCGTTCGCCTTCTTGATCGCCTCGTAGATGGCGTGCATGCCGTCGTAACCGCCGATCGAGAAGAAGTCGGGATTGCGGCCATGCATCTCGTTGAAGACTTTCACGAACTCCTTGTTGAGCGCGTTATCCATTTTGTAGTCGTAGTGCCACGCGGTGATGATGCCCAGCGCCGCGTCGCCCATGCTCTTCAGGGCTTGCTCGGCAGTCGTTTCACCGGAGCCGAGGATCTTCACCTTGTTCGGATCGACGCCGCGTTCAGCGAACGCCTTGCCCAGTGCCGCAGGCTGCGCGCCCCCCGGCACGAAGATCATGATCGATTCCGGATTGATGTCTTTGGCGCGCTGGATGAACGCGGAGAAATCGGGATTGGCCACGGGGAAACGCACCGCGCCCACGACATCACCGCCCGCGGCCTTGAAGGCGCGGTGAAAGCCGGCCTCGAAGTCGTGGCCGGGGCCGTAGTCGGTCACCATCGAGTACGTCTTCTTAACGCCGCTCTTGACCGCCCAGGTACCGAACGTTTCGGCGATCTGCGGCAGCGTCACCGAGGTGCGGATCATGTACGGCGACTTGGTGGTGATGATCGAGGTTGCCGCATTCATCAGCACCATGAACTTCTTCGCTTCGGCGGACACGTCGGCGGCGGCCAGCGCGTTGGGCGTGAGCACGAAGCCGGCGAGGATATCCACACGGTCGCGCACCACCAGTTCCTGCGCCAGGCGCTTGGCGATGTCGGGCGCGACGCCGCCGGTGTCCTTGCGGATGATCTCGATCTTGCGGCCGGCGACCGTATCACCCTTCTGCTTCATGTAGGCCTTGATGCCGTTGTCCAACTGAATGCCGGCATCCGCGAACTGGCCGGACAAGCTCAAGATCAGGCCGATCTTGATCGGTTGCTGCGCGACCGCGACGCTGGCGCCCATCATGGCCAGCGCGGCGAAGGTGATTGGTAGCCTCATGACTCTCTCCTCTGGAACGAACGCTTGAAAGTGAAACGCGCTGCCTGACGGTGTGTGGCCGTCAACCGGCGACGGCCAACAAACGGATGCTCCCAGCGAACGGACTGCCACTGCATCGCGCTTGATGTACTGCCCTCGGCGGCTGTGTGGCTTGCGGGGCGCGATGATAATCGCTTGGCGCAACCTCGGCTCACGAGGCGCTTGAAATTTTCGAGGCGCGCGCGGTGGTTACGATCCCACCTGCAAGCACGCGGCGAGCGCGGCGTGGCGAAGCGCAGGCTCAACGCGCAGACGCGTCAGATCAACGTGCACACGCGTGACCAATCACGTCCGAAGAATCCCGTCAAGCGATTCGAGCAATGACGTTGAGCCTGGCCGACGCCGCGCGATTCGTTCGGCGACGGCGCTTATCCACAGTTTCTGTGGATAAGTTTGTGCGTAACGCTCGACGTGCAGCTTTCGACAAGGAGATAACACACATGGCGATGTTGTCTGATCGAAATTGCATCAGCGGGTCGACGCGCGTTCGCAGATCACGATGCTGCTCGGAAGCGGTTAGCATCGCGCGCGCCTTTCGATGCGCATGTTCGCGCGGATCCCGCCAATGATGAATCGTCAAGACTTCGCACAATCAACAGCGGCACACACGATAGCGACATGCAGAGCGGGTGTGATTGGTCTTGGACAAATGGGACTCGGCATCGCGCGCAACCTGCATCGCAATCGCCATCTCGCGGCAGCGTGGGACGTGCGCGCGATCGACACCAGCAGCTTCGACCCAAGCGTCGGCTGGTTACGCCCTCGAGAACTCGCCGCCGCGTGCGACATCGTATTGTTTGTGGTGCCGGGCTCGCGCGACATCGAAAGTTGTCTGCGCGGTGGCGACGGCATGCTGCAAGTCGCGCGCCCCGGTCAGATCCTGATTGATCTCACCACGTCGCATCCCGACGACACGCGCCGGCTCGCCGCGCTCGCGGCCGCGCACGGGCGTCACTACATCGATGGCGGCATGACTGGCGGGGCAGCTGGCGCCGATGCCGGCCGCCTCGCACTGATGCTGGGCGGCGAAGCCGAAGCAATCGAGCGCAGCCGACCGGCGCTCGATGCAATCGCCACCCGAATTTTTCACGTGGGCGCCAGCACTGCCGGCCACACGATGAAACTCATCCACAACATGATCCTGCACACCACATTCTTGGCCACCAGTGAAGGCTGCAGGCTGGCTGAGCGCGCGGGGATCGATCTGGGCAAGGCGATCGAGGTGCTCAATAACGGTAATGCGCGCAGTTTCATTACTGAGCAGCGCTTCCCGAATCACATCCTCTCGGGGAAATTCGATGGCCGATCGCGGGTGTCGAATCTTGCCAAGGATCTGAAGATGGCCGCGGACATTGCCGCCTCCATGGACGCACACGGCGTCTACGGCCCGCTTACGGCTGCGTTGCTCGCGCGTGCGATGGCAACTGGC
>CADECO010000340.1:0-6494 GCA_902825905.1 uncultured beta proteobacterium | reverse complement strand
CACCTTCAACGTGATCGGTTTCCGCCTGCGGCGCCGGTTCCGCGAGCAGTACTAGAACGGGAACACTCCGTACCATGGCCACCATCGACCCCAAGGCCGTACGCGCGCTGATCGCCCGCGGCCGGCGCTACGACATGCTGTTCGCGGCGCTGGGCGTCCTCGCGCTCGGCGTCGCCCTGCTCACCTTCGTGACGCTATTCGTCGACATGGCGATGGAGGGTCTGGCGCGCATCAGCCCTGATTTTTTCCTGAACTTCCCGTCGCGGCGTGCGTCGCAGGCCGGCATTCTGAGTGCGTGGGTGGGCTCGATCGTGGTGATGCTGGTGACCGCCGCGGTTGCGGTGCCGGTGGGCGTCGGCGCCGGTATCTATCTCGAGGAATACGCGCGCAAGCATTGGCTCACCGATCTGATCGAGATCAACATCACCAATCTGGCCGGCGTGCCCTCGATCATCTACGGCCTGCTCGCGCTCGGCCTGTTCGTGTACGGACTGGGGCTGGGGCAATCGATCCTCACCGCCGGCCTGACGCTCGCGCTGCTGATCCTGCCGATCGTGATCGTCACCACGCGCGAGGCGATCCGCGGGATTCCGGGGATCATCCGCGAGGGCGCCTACGCACTGGGTGCAACCAAGTGGCAGACGGTGCAGCACCACATCCTGCCCTACTCGATGCCCGGCATCCTCACCGGCGTGATCATCGGCCTGTCGCGCGCCATCGGCGAGACCGCACCGATCATCACCATCGGCGCGCTCACCTTCATCGCGTTCCTGCCGCCCTCGCCGATCACCACGCAGCCGCCGTTCCTCTCGTTCGAATGGTTGAGTTCGCCGTTCACGGTGATGCCGATCCAGATGTTCAACTGGACCTCGCGCCCCGATCCGGCCTTCCACGCCAACGCCGCCGCCGCCGGCCTGGTGCTGGTGGTGATGACGCTGGCGATGAACGCGCTGGCGATCTACCTGCGCTACCGGCTGCGCAAGCGCTTCGCGTGGTAGGCGTGAGCGCGAGGCGCGCGGCCATCATCCCTTTCACCCCGAACGACTGAGTTCACGCACCGAGTCCATCGATGCCCGACAAGGCCAAACCCGATCTCGCCGCGCTGCCGCGCAAGGCCGCGGCGAATCAACTCGACTTCTATTACGGCAGTTTCCACGCGCTCAAGAAGGTCTCGCTGCCGCTCTACGAAAGCCGCGTCACCGCGCTGATCGGACCGTCGGGCTGCGGCAAATCGACGCTGCTGCGCAGCTTCAACCGCATGCATGATCTCTATCCGGACAACCGCTACGAAGGCGAGATTCGCCTTTACCCGGAGGACATCAATCTGCTCGCGCCCGAGGTCGATCCGATCGAGGTGCGCATGCGACTGGCGATGGTGTTCCAGAAGCCCAATCCGTTCCCGAAGTCGATCTACGAGAACGTCGCCTACGGCCTGCGCGTGCGCGGCATCAACAAGCGCGGCGAACTCGACGACCGGGTCGAAGCCTCGCTCAAGAATGCCGCGCTGTGGGACGAGGTCAAGAACCGCCTGCACGAGGTCGCAACCAGTCTGTCGGGCGGACAGCAGCAGCGGCTGTGCATCGCGCGGGCATTGGCCACCGAGCCCGAGCTGCTGCTGTTCGACGAGCCGACCTCGGCGCTCGATCCGATCGCCACCGCCAGCATCGAGGAGCTGATCAGTCAGCTCAAGTCGCGCGTCACGATCCTGATCGTCACGCACAACATGCAGCAGGCCGCACGCGTATCGGACTTCACCGCGTATATGTACCTGGGCGAGCTGGTCGAGTTCGGTTGGACCGACGAGATCTTCATCAAACCCAAGAACAAGCGCACCGAGGACTACATCACCGGGCGGTATGGTTGAAGGAGCAAGCACGATGAGTCACGAACACATCTCCACCCAGTTCGACGCCGAGCTCGAAGAGATCCGCACCCGCATGCTGCTGATGGGCGGGCTGGTGGAAGAACAGCTGCAGCGCGCGATCGGTGCGTACGAATCGGGTGAGCTGCATGCCCTGGACATCGTGCGCCGGAAGGAAAACGAGGTGAACGCGCTGGAGGTCGAGCTGGACGATCGCTGCACCCACATCATCGCCCGGCGCCAGCCGGCGGCCAAGGATCTGCGCATGGTGATGGCGGTGTCGAAGACGATCACCGACCTGGAACGCATCGGCGACGAAGCCGCGAAGATCGCCCGCACCACCGAACAGCTGCATGCGCGCCAGAAGATCCTGCCGGCGGGGTTCTCGGGAATGCGCACCGCGGCTACCATCGGCACCGAAATGCTCAAGGACGCGCTGAATGCCTTCGCCCGCATCGACGTGGCTGCCGCGCGCAATATCGTCGCTCGCGACCGCCAGATGGACGACGAATTCCGCCGGCTGTTCCGCGAACTGCTCACCTTCATGCTGGAAGATCCGCGCACCATCTCCTCGGCCCTGGATGTGATCTGGATCGCCAAAGCGCTCGAACGCATCGGCGATCACGCCAAGAACATCGCCGAGTACGTGATCTTCATCGCCGAGGGCGTCGACGTGCGCCACCGCCGCATCGAGGAGCGCCCCTCCTCCGCATGAAACAGCGCGCGTCGATCCTGCTGGTCGAAGACGAGCCGGCCATCCTCGATCTGCTCGAACTCACGCTGCGCGCGCGCGGCTTCGGCGTGCGCCAGGCGCTCGACGCCAATGCCGCGCGACTGGCGCTGGCCCAGGCTCTGCCCGATCTGATCATCCTCGACTGGATGCTGCCGGGTGATTCGGGCGTGCACCTGGCGCGCGAACTGCGCCGCAACGAGCGCACGCGCGCGCTGCCGATCATCATGCTTACCGCCAAGGCGCAGGAGGCCGACAAGGTCGCGGGCCTGGAGGCCGGTGCCGACGACTACGTCACCAAGCCGTTCTCGCCGCGCGAGCTGGTGGCGCGCGTCGATGCGGTGCTGCGTCGCCGTGCGCCGACGCTTGCCGACACGGAGATCAGCGCCGGACCGGTCATGGTCAATCCGGCGCGACATCAGGCACAGATCAACGGCCAGCCGATCGATCTGGGCGCGGTCGAATTCCGTATGCTGAGCGTGCTCGTGTCGCATCCGCAGCAGGTGTTCTCGCGCGCGCAACTGCTCGATCGCGTCTGGGGCGATCACGCCTTCATCGAGGAGCGCACCGTCGACGTCCATATCCTGCGCCTGCGCAAGGCGCTGGCCGTACACGGCGTCGAGGAACTGATCCAGACCGTGCGAGGTGTGGGGTACCGCTTCGCTCCGGCATAATCGCGGTCCGCTCGCCGCGCTGCGCGCTCGCTCCGTCGCACCCTCCTCGATGATTCGCTTCTGGCCGCCGGTCGTCTTTCGACTCGCCCTGATCGCCGCGCTCGCGCTCACCGCGGGCTTCGTTCTCGGCGAGTCCTGGGGGTTCGCGGTCGCCATCGCCGGATTGCTGGTGCTCATCGCGTCGCATCTGTGGTACCTGTGGCGGATCGTGCGTTGGCTCGATCAACCAAGCGACCAACCGGTGGAGGAGCTGCCGCAGGGCTTCGGTGCCTGGATCAGCGTGTTCCGGGCGCTGCGTCAGTCGCGGCGGCGCGCCGAGGGCGAGCGCGCCAAGCTCGGCGACACGCTCAATCGTTTCATCGAGGCGTCCAGCGCCCTCCCCGACGGCATCGTCATCGTCGATCAGGGCGATCGGCTCGAATGGTGCAATCCGCGCGCCTCGGAGCACTTCGGTCTCGATCCGGCGCGCGACCGCGGCTATTTCGTCTACAACCTGATTCGACAGCCCGCACTCACCGACTATCTCATCCGGCGCGACTACGGCGAACCGGTCGTGATCACCGACGCGTTGCGCGATCGGGTGTTCTCGGTGCAGCTGCTGCCGTTCCAGGACAACCGCCGGCTCATCGTGTCGCGCGACGTCAGTCAGCTTCGCCGGGTCGACGCGATGCGCCAGGACTTCATCGCCAACGTGTCGCACGAGCTGCGCACGCCGCTCACCGTCGTCGGCGGTTTCCTCGAGCATCTGGTCGACATGCCCGATCTCGAAGCGGCCGAACGCCACCGCATCCACGCGCTCATGCTCGACCAGGCGCGCCGGATGCGCCGGCTGATCGACGATCTGCTGATGCTGTCCAAGCTCGAAACGCAGCTCGCGCCGCCGGCCGACGACACGTTGACGTTGGACGAACTGGCCCGCGCCGCGCTGCGCGACACCGAGATGCTCTCGGCCGGACGGCACGTCATGAAGCTCGAATCGCTGCCCGAGCTTACGCTGCGCGGCTCGCGCGAGGAATTGGAAAGCGCGCTCGACAATCTGCTCTCCAATGCCGTGCGATACACCCCGCGCGGTGGCTCGATCACGCTGAGCGCGCAGCACGAACAAGGATCGTTGCGCATCGCGGTCACCGACACCGGCCCGGGCATCGACGCGGTACATATCCCGCGGCTGACCGAGCGGTTCTATCGCGTCGACAAATCACGCTCGCGCGAGACCGGCGGTACCGGCCTGGGACTCGCGATCGTCAAGCACGTGCTCGCCCGTCATGGCGGGCATCTGGAGATCGCCAGCACGCTCGGCAAGGGCAGCGCTTTCACCATGGTGCTGCCCGCCGATCGCATCGCGATCACGCCCGCGCCCGACGAACTGGTCGCTGCCGGACACGCGTGACGCGTCTGCGCACCGGCAACGACACCCCCATTCCCACTATCGAACTAGGACGCAATCCATGGCATTCGAAGCTTCCAAGCCCAATCTCAAGGTGGGTGTCGTCGGCACCGGCACCATGGGTCGCGGCATCGCGCAGATCGCCGCGCAGGCGGGCATTGAAACGAAGATGTTCGATGCGGCACCCGGCGCCGTCGGAACCGCGCGCACCAGCATCGCCGACGTACTCGGCAAGCAGGTGGAGCGCGGGCGCATGGACAAGACCGCGCTCGATCGCACCATGACGAACCTGCGCGCTGCGAATGCGCTCGCCGATCTGGCCGACTGCGACGTGGTCGTCGAAGCCATCGTCGAGAGACTGGAGGCGAAGCGCGAACTGTTCAAGGCGCTGGAAGCGATCGTGCGCGACGACGCCATCCTCGCCTCCAACACCTCGTCGCTCTCGGTGACGGCGATGGCGGCGGCATGCGCGAAACCGCACCGTGTCGCGGGCTATCACTTCTTCAATCCGGTGCCGCTGATGAAGATCGTCGAAGTGGTCGAAGGCGCGATGACCGAGCCGTGGGTGACCGATACGCTGACGAAGCTCGCTACGCGCATGGGCCACACCGGCGTGCTCGCCAAGGACATGCCCGGCTTCATCGTCAATCACGCCGGCCGCGCGTTCGCACCGGAAAGCCTGCGCATCGTCTCCGAAGGCGTCACCGATTTCTACTCGATCGACAAGATCATGAAGGACGCGGCGGGCTTTCGCATGGGCCCGTTCGAGCTGCTCGATCTGATCGGCCTCGACGTGAGCCACATGGTGATGGAGTCGCTCTACAACCAGTACTACCAGGAACCGCGCTTTCGCATCCATCCGCTGCTCGGGCAGCGTGTGGCCGCCGGCCTGTACGGCCGCAAGACCAAGCGCGGCTTCTACGATTATGCGAGCGGCCAGGCGAACGCCGTGCCGGATCAGCCCGTGCCGAGCGCCGACAAGCGCACCGTGTGGGTGAGCCATGCCGAACCGGAGCTGGCCGAGAAGGTGCGTACCGCATTCGGCAATGCCGGCGCACAGGTCGACCGCGGCGCGGCGCCGACGAGCGATGCGCTCATCGTGGTCACACCGCTGGGCGAGGACACGACCACCTGCGCGATCGGCCAGGATCTCGATCCAGGTCGCACCGTCGCGGTCGATGCGCTGTTTCCGCTCGACAAGCGCCGCGTCGTGATGTGTTCGCCCGCGACGCTGCCTGCGTACCGCGACAGTGCGCATGCGATGCTCGCCACGGGCGGTGCGACGGTGACGGTGATCAAGGACAGTCCGGGGTTCGTCGCGCAGCGGGTGGTGGCGCAGATCATCTCGATCGCGAGCGACATCGCGCAGCAGCGCATCGCCTCGCCCAAGGACATTGATCTGGCGGTACGCCTCGGCCTGGGATATCCCAACGGACCGCTGGCGATGGGCGATGCACTCGGACCGCGGCGCATCCTGAAGATCCTGGAAGGCCTGCATGATTTCTACGGGGATCCACGTTATCGACCCAGTGCCTGGTTGAAGCGCCGCGCATTGCTCGGCCTGTCGCTACTGGCTGAAGACTGATGGACGCACGCCAAGCCCTGCGCACGCTGGAACGCCTGCGCGATCAGTTCGGCGCGCAGCCGGCGCAAACCAAGCGCGCCGCTCTCGACGTCCTCGCGCGTGCCACGCTGCGGTCTGCCGGCGAGGTGCTGCGTCTGCACGAGATGCTGTGCTTCATGCGCGCCTACCCCGACGACGCGGGCGTCCTTGCGCGCGTCACCCGCACGCTCAAGCGCTTCGCTGAACGACGCGATCTGCGCGCGCATCGCGTCACGCTC
>CADECO010000339.1:5097-6548 GCA_902825905.1 uncultured beta proteobacterium | reverse complement strand
GAGCTCGGGCTGATCGTCGAGTTCGATCTGTTCCAACGAATTCACGACGATGCGCTCGGCACGGCGCGCGCATTCGTCGTCGAGTTCGCGGCGTGGATCGAAGCGGCTCGGCGAGAGCATGCCGACGACGTGCATGCCGGGCGAGAGCCACTCGCCGAACAGGATCGGGCCTGCGGCGTTGGTAGCACTGATTGCGATATCCACGCCGCGTACTGCCGCTTCCGCGGAATCGACGGCGCGCGCGTCGAGTCCAAAGCGTTCGGCCATCGCGCGGGCAAAGCGCACGCGGTTCGCCTCGGTGGGCGAATACACGCGCAGCCGCTTGATGCCGGGCCGCACCACCAGGATCGCCTCGACCTGTGCTGCCGCTTGCTTGCCCGAGCCGAGCATGCCGAGCGTTTCCGCGTCTTCGCGCGCCAGATGTCTGGCGGCAATTGCTGAGGTGGCGCCCACCCGCAGCGCCGAGATCGCGTGATCGTGGACGATGCCGATCAGCTCGTTGGTGTGCACGTCCCATACCAGCACGAACCCGGACAGATCGCCGCGGAACTCCAGGCGCTCGTGACCATCGCGAACGGGCTTGGCAACGTGCGCGCAATCCACGCGCAACGCGCTCACGCCGTGCACCGGCACCGTGCCGGCGATCACGTTGAGCCACGACCAGCGTCGCTCGTCCTGCCCTTCCAGCAGCGAATGCGCGCGGTGGCGGGGAATGACGCTCGCACGGCCGGCACCGAGATCGCGATACGAATCCTCGATGAGCCCGATCGCCTCGGCCATCGAGACGAGTCCTGCGGCCTGCTGATTGGTGACAACGAGCGTGGTGTCGCGCATGATCGGGCCAAGCGAAATAACGATGTCGATGCTAACTGACGCCGCCTCGTGGAGAACATCATCTTGCACCAGCCCTTGCGCATCGCCCGATGGGGTATCGCCCTGCTCGCACTCGCACCTTCACTCGCGCTGGGGCAGGCGTGGCCGTCGCGTCCGATGACGTTGGTCGTGCCCTCCACCGCGGCGAGCACCCCCGACATCGTTGCGCGCCTGCTCGCGCAGAAGCTGAGCGAGCAGCTCGGCCAGCAGGTGGTCGCGGTGAACCGGCCCGGCGCGGGTGGCAACGTCGGCTCAGAGTCGGTCGCGCGCGCGCAGCCCGACGGCTATACGTTGCTGCTCGGCTCGATCGCCAACACCACCACCCCGCACATGATGTCGAAGCTCGGCTACAAGCTCGAGGAGTTGACGCCCGTGTCGAGCGTTGCCGCGGCGCCCGACATCCTGGTGGTGCATCCGAGCGTGCCCGCGCACAACGTCGGCGAGCTCGTGAACTGGGTCAAGTCGAAGACGGCCACGCCCGGCGCGATTGCCGGCCCGGGCAGCACGCCGCATCTGTCGATGGAACTGCTGCGCCGCATGACCGGTGCCGACATCACGATCGTGCCGCATCAGGGCGG
>CADECO010000339.1:0-4997 GCA_902825905.1 uncultured beta proteobacterium | reverse complement strand
TCGCAGCTCATCGACGGCGGCTGGCGATCGGGCGGCAGATTGCGATGCCAGATGCGGCACAACCCGGGCGGCGGCACGCGATCGGGCGGCACGTGGAAGACCTGCGCATGTCCGCAGTCGCGACCACATGCTTGCGCGCTCGAACTCAGCGCCGCCTGCGTGCCTAGTGCTGCGAGCAACGCCAACCCGCTTTTCACACCGACCAGCAACCAGCTTCCGAAGCGCATCTTGTACCTTTCGATCGTCGAGGCGATACGCGCATCCTAGTGAGCCGGGATGTGTCGTGCTGTAAGCGTGTGTGAGCGGATGTAACGCGCCGCCGCATCAATTGGTACGATCGAAGCGACGTTCCAGGCGTGCGGTCGAAGCGCACGGCCGAAGCGGGAAAGAACACGGCATTCTTCGGATTCGCCAAGGGAGAGGATCAAGTGGCCAACCTGCTGCTGCGTCTGGCTGTGATCGCGATGGGATGCACCGCCGCGTCGTCCATCGTATTCGCGCAATACCCGAGCAAGATCGTGCGCATCATCGGCCCCGCGCCACCGGGCGGCAGCACCGACATCGTCGCGCGGCTGGTGCAACCCGGGCTGCAGGAGCAGCTCAAGCAGACCGTCATCGTCGAAGCACGTGGCGGTGCCGGGGGTTACATCGGTTCGGATCACGTCGCCAAGTCGGCCCCCGACGGCCACACGCTCCTGATCGGCGGTGCGTTCACCGCGATTACTGCGTCGCTGCGCAAGAGCCCGGCCTACAACCCGCGCAAGGACCTGATCCTGGTCGCCGTCGTGGCCAGCGTGCCGAACATGCTCGTGGCGGGTCCGAACGCCAAAGTCGGTTCGGTCGCCGAACTGATCGCACTAGCGAAAACCAACCCCGGAAAACTGAACATCGGCTCGAACGGCGTCGGCACCACCCTGCACCTCTCGGGCGAACTGTTCAAGCTGCGCACCGGCATCGACATGGTGCACGTGGCCTACAAAGGCTGGGCCGACTGCGTGACTGGTTTGCTGAGCGGCCAGATCGACGTGATGTTCGACAACCTGTCCACCGCGCTGCCGAACGTGACGGCGCAGAAGTCCAAGCCGCTAGCTGTCGCCGCGCCGGCGCGTCATCGGTCGCTGCCCGACGTGCCGACGCTCGACGAGCTGGGCATCAAGAATGCGGAGGTGCTGTCGTGGTTCGGCGTGATGGTGCCCGCGGGTACGCCGCAGCCGATCATCGAAACGCTCGGACGCGCGTTGCGCACGAGCGTCGCCGATGCCGAGTTCAAGCGACAAGTCGAACGCCAGGGCATGGACGCGACGTTCTACGACACCGCCGATGCCGGCAGATTCTGGGCCGCCGAAATCGACAAGTGGGAAAGCGTGATCAAGGCGGCCGGCATCGCGTTGCAATGATCCAGCTGCAATCAAACCTGAGCGCCAGCCCACACCACCCTGCGTGCAATCGTCCATGAGCAATGATCTTCTGTTGGTCGGCAGCGTTCCTCTCGATACCGTCGAAGACGTGATGCGCAAATTCGGCGGACGGCTCGGCGCGCACCTTCCTGCACTGCCCGATGGCGAAGTCGGTGAGCGACGATCGTGGGTCAACCGGTTCTGCTATCTCGTCTTCAACGGCCACCCCGATCTGGAACTGCTGCGGCGTCCTCCCTCGGTCGATGGCGTGGAGACGCTGCTGCCGGCCAAGCGTGAGCACTCATGGCAGTTTCGGGTGAAGCCGGGAGTGCGCCAGGTGCGATTTGGGTTGCCGGGATTGCGGTTGGGTTATGCGCGCGATGCGACCAGTTCGTACTTCGTGTTTCGTACATTGCGCGAACAGGGTGTGCTCCCTCGGCACCTGCGTTTCCAGGTGTCGATCCCGATGGTCAACAGCGTGGTGCGACCGCTCTACTTTCCGGAACCGGGCGACAGCGAGAAGATCCGCCCCGGATTCGAAGCCGCGCTCGCCGCCGAGCTGGCGGTGATCGTGAAGCGCATTCCCGCCGAAGATCTTGCGATCCAATGGGATCTCGCCTGGGAACTGGCGGCCGTGTACGGCGGGCCACAAGCCCAGGGCAGCGAGCGTCGCATCGACACGCACGTCGCGCCGATCAAGCGCTTGTCGGCGCTGCTGCCGCAGGAAGCGGCGCTCGGATTCCATTTTTGCTTCGGCACCTTCGGTGGCTGGCCCGCGTTCACCCCACCGACGCTCGATCCCGCGGTCGACCTGATCAACGCGGCCGTCGCCGCAGCGGGCCGTCGCGTCGACTGGATCCACGTGCCGACCCTCGACCGTACCGACTCGGCTTTCTACGCGCCGCTCGGTCGCATTCACGCAGGCAATGCACGGCTCTACCTTGGCATGATCCACAGCATGGACAGCTTCACGCAGCGCCTCGCGGCAGCGCGTACCGCGGTGCCGAGTTTCGGGCTCGCCGCGTATTGCGGATTCGGTCGCACGCCCCCGGAACAGCTGCCGCAAGTGATCGAGGACCACGTTCAGGCGTTGGAGATTGCAGGGCGGTTGTAGCGCTTCGAGACCCACATCGATATGGATCGCGCTCGGAAGCCGTGAGACCAATGACCGCGAATGCCTTGGATGTCGATCCCCGCATCACCGGCGAATGGTTCGCGGTGATCGCGTCGGCCAGTTTGAAGACTGGCGAGCCGATTGCCACGACGCTCGCGGGCGAGCCGCTGGTGTTGTGGCGCTCCGCCGACGGCGTCGCACACGTGTGGCGCGATCGCTGTCCGCATCGCGGCGCGCGGCTTTCGCTCGGGCGGATTGCAGGCGATCGGGTGCACTGCCCGTACCATGGCTGGCAGTTCGCCGCCGATGCGAGTTGCGCGCATTGGCCGGCCCATCCGGCCGAGGCCCCGCCCGCGGTCGCACGAGCGGTCGCCTATCCCGCGCAGGAAGCCTACGGCCTGGTGTGGACCTGCCTCGGCGAGCCTGCGCGAGCGCTGCTCGAATTCGCGCCGTACCACCAACCCGGACGTCGTGCAGGCATCGACGGACCGCACGATTTCAACGCGTGCGGGCCACGCATCATCGAGAACTTTCTCGACCTCGCGCACTTTCCGTTCGTACATCCCGGCGTGCTCGGCGAAGTGCCGCATACGAGCGTGCCTGACTACGAGGTGATCACCACGTCCGCGGGTGTCGAAGGCCATCGCTGCCGGTTCTGGCAACCCAAGCCGAGCGGCTTGGCTACCGGAGGCGCGGAAGTGGAGTACACCTATCGCGTGCTGCATCCGTTTGTCGCTTCGCTCGGCAAGCTGCCCGATCGGCCCGATGCGTTCGACGTGTTGATGGTCACCAGCCCGTTGGACGAGACGCATACACGCGTGTGGAAGATCAACGTCTTTGCCGATTGCGACGACGCGCAGGCCGAACGCTTCGTTGGGTTCAGCCGCGCGGCGATGCTGCAGGACAAACCGATCGTCGAGTCGCAATGGCCCAAGCCGCTGCCGCTCGATCCACGCGCCGAAGTGCACCAGCGTGCCGATCGCCTGGCGGCGGCGTATCGACGCTGGCTACGCGAGCGCGGTTGGAGCTACGGCGTCACCACCGCATAGCGGTGCGGGCACTGTGCAAGCCCCAAATGGAGCTTCAGTTCCGCGCTTCGCGCAGAAGCGCTACTTCTTGTTGAATTCCTTCCAGGGATCCTTCACCGCCGTCGCGATCGTCTCCAACTCCACGTTCGCGTTCTGGCCACCCACCTTGCGCACCTCGCGCAGGTAGATGTTCTGCACGATGTCGCGCGTAGCCGGATCGATCGACACCGGACCGCGTGGACTGTTCGGATTGGACCAGCGCTTGAAGATCTCCATGGTGCGATCGGGATCCATCACCCCCTTCTGCTCACGGATCGCGGTGTAGATCGCATCCATGCCATCCCACGCCGCAGCGGCAACGAAATTCGTCGTGCTCTTCTCACCGTATTCCTTCTTCCACGCCGCGACGAACTGCTTGTTGGCCGGGCGCTCCGCGGCGGCGGAGTAGTGATGCGCCGTGATGACGCCGAGCGGAACATCACCCATGCTCGGCAGCTCTTCATCGGTCGTGATGTCGCCCGGGCCGATGAGCTTCACGCCGGCCTGCGGCATGCCCAGATCGCCGAAGGCCTTCATGACGGCCGTAGCGGTTTTGCCAGCCGGCACGAAGATCATCAGCGTCTCGGGCTTCTGATCCTTGATGCGCTGCATGTACGGCACGAAATCCTGGGTGAGCAGGGGCGCGCGAATGGTGCCGACGATGTCGCCGCCGCCTTCCTTGAAGCCCTTGGAGAACGCCTCCTCGGCGTCGTGGCCTGGGGTGTAGTCCGACACCAAAATGTACGCGCGCTTGAACCGCTTGCTAGCCCATTGCCCCAACGGATAGGTCGACTGCCATAGCGTGAACGACGTGCGCGCAATATAGGGCGAGCGCGTGGTGATCACCGATGCGCCGGCATTCATCACCAACATCGGCACCTTGCCCTCGAGCGTGAGTGGCGCGATCGCCATCGCGTTGGGCGTGGGCACCAGGCCGGTAATGAGTTGCACCCGATCGCGCACGATCAGCTCCTGCGCCAGTTGCTTGGCCTTTTCCGGATTGGGGCCGGCGTCGTCGCGTACGATCAACTCGATTTTCACGCCCGGCGGCAGCTTGTCGGGATTGAGCTTCATGTAGAGCCGCATCCCGCGCTCGACAAATTCCCCGAGCGTGGCGGCGACCGGACCGGTGTAGGTATTGATCAGCCCGATCTTCACCGTCTGCGCGAGCGCGGAAGTACTGCTCAGACCGATCAGAACGGTGGCAGCGCAGACTGCGGCGATTCGACTCAGGTGCGGCATGGTGCCCTCCTCCGGGCGTTCGCGATGTTTGCGCGATCAGATGAACACGGTCAGATTCTTGGCCAGCAGCACACTTTGATCGATGATGATCTTGCGCCGCGCAATACGCAGCGCGCCACCGACGCGGCGCAGCGTGTCTTCCCGGCGACCGACGAAGAAATCGGTCTCTGTCTCCAG
>CADECO010000338.1:0-6569 GCA_902825905.1 uncultured beta proteobacterium | reverse complement strand
GGTGACCTCGCAGTAGATGATCGGTGTGGTGTACTGGCCGGCGAGCAGCGTCGCGTACAGGATCGTCGGCACGCACGAGGCGAACGTCGACAGATACGCGCCGAGGTTCGCGGTGGTGTTGACCCGCATGCCGAGAAACTTGCCGTCCTTGTCGAGGGCCAGTTCGGCGATCGTCGTGTGGTCGCGCCCGTGCGCGTCGGACATGAACGACTCGGAGCGATCGGCCGTCCACTTGATCGGGCGATTGACCTGCTTCGAGGCCCAGGTGAGCACGACGTCTTCGGCGTACAGGTAGATCTTCGAGCCGAAGCCGCCGCCGACATCGGGTGCCACCACGCGCACTTTGTGCTCGGGCAGTCCGAGCACGAACGCGCACATGAGCAGCCGCTCGACGTGCGGGTTCTGGTTGGCGACGTAGACCGTGTAGGCATCGTCGTGGCGCGAGTACACGACGTTGACCGCGCGCGGCTCCATCGCGTTGGGCACCAGCCGGTTGTTGACGAACTCGAGCTTGGTGACGTGTGCGGCGCCGGCGAAGGCCTTGTCGGCCGCGCCCTTGTCGCCGATCGCCCAGGTGTAGCACTTGTTGTCGGGGGCGATGTCGTGCAGCACCGGCGCGCCCGGCTTGAGCGCCGCGCGTGCGTCGGCCACGGCCGGCAGCACGTCGTAGTCGACGTCTACCAGTTCGGCCGCGTCGCGCGCCTGAGCGAGGGTCTCGGCGATCACCACCGCGACCTGGTCACCCACGTGGCGGACCTTGCCGTGCGCGAGCACCGGATGCGGCGGCTCCTTCATCGGCTGGCCTTGCGTGTCGGTGATCAGCCAGCCGCATGGCAGCCCGCCGATCTTGGCGTTGGCGATGTCATCACCGGTGAAAATGCCGACCACGCCGGGTGCGGCCTTGGCCTTGGCGAGATCGATCTTGCGGATCTTGGCGTGCGCGTGCGGCGAGCGCACGAACACGGCATACGTTTGATGCTGTACTGAGACGTCGTCGGTGTACTGGCCCGCGCCGGTGAGGAAGCGGTAGTCCTCGCGACGCACGACCGATGCGCCGATCAGGGGAGCACCCATGGTCTTCTCCTTTTGTGCGTGTGGATGAGGAACGGCTACGAGCGCATGGCCGCAGCGCCGGCGATGATCGACTTGACGATGTTGTGGTAGCCGGTGCAGCGGCACAGGTTGCCGTCGAGCTCGGCGCGCACCGTGGCCTCATCGGGATTCGGGTGCAGCCGCACCATGTCGAGCGCACTCATCACCATGCCCGGGGTGCAGAAGCCGCATTGCAGGCCGTGATTCTGACGGAATGCCTCCTGCATCGGGTGCAGCGTGCCGTCGGCTTTGGCCACGCCCTCGATGGTCACGATGTTGGCGCCTTCGGCCTGCATGGCGAGCATGTTGCAGCTCTTCACCGCCTTGCCGTTCATGTGGATCGTGCACGCGCCGCACTGCGCGGTGTCGCAACCCACGTGGGTGCCGGTCAGACGCAGGTTTTCGCGGATGAATGTGACCAGCAGCGTCCGCGTTTCGACCTCGGCGGATGCGGGCTTGCCGTTGACGGTCATCGACACCTTGATTGCCATGGAGAGCCTCCTTCAGGGAAAGACGTATTGACTGCGTGGAGAGCGTGCCGCACGCGCGAACGGCGTCGCGTCACGATCCGGATTGGGTTTGTTGTTCCGTACGCATCCTAGCCCAGCGCCAATGACCGAGCAACCGCGCCGACAAACGCGAACCGGTTGCCCGGCACCCGGATCACGGCGCCCGCTGCACCGTTTCCAGGAACGCGAGGATCAATTGAATCTTCTCGTCGGCGATGACGCCTTTCCACGGCGGCATGCCCTTATCGCCGCGCCCGCTGCTGATCGTCTGATAGGCCACATCGCGCATCTTGTCGCCGTAGCGGATGCGCAGCCGGCGCAGATCGCGCGACTGCTCCGGACTCATCGCGTTGGGCGCGTGGCAGTGCGAGCAGTGCTGATTGAACTCGCTCTTGCCCGCGGATACGGCTTCAGGCCCCGATGACGCCTTCGCGACTTCTGCGGGCCTGGCTTGCACCGGTAACAGCTCCGCGCGCACCACGCGCGCCGGGTCATTCGGCGCCGGTGCTCGGCTCAGCAGCTTGACGTTGATCGGCACCGGATTGCCGCCCGGGAACCCGTAGCGGTCCATGACCCCGCGGATTTCTCCCTGCAGTGAATCGATCGCACTGTTCAGGCGTTGCAGCAACGCGGCTTCGCTTGGCCGCACGCCGATCACGACTTGCCACTGCATGCCTTCGCCGCTGACCGAAATGATCTGATAGGCATCGCCGAGCTGGCGCTTGTTGTACGCACCCGCCGAGGGTCCCCAGACGAACGCGGCGTCGGCCTCGCCGCGCTTCATGGCATCGAGCGCTTCTTCGGCCTCGCGGAACGTCACCCAGGTGAAGCCGGGCTGCGTGGCCATGATGAGTTGCGGGTGCGAGCGGAACTGCACGGCGACGCGCTTGCCCTTGAGGTCGTCCAGGGTGCTGAAGGATGCGCCTTTGGGCAGCACCACGGCCTGACCGACGGAAGTAAACGGTTTGGTCAGCGCGACCTGCTTGCCGAGGTAGCCCCGGTCATTGGGCAGGCCCAGATAGGCGTCGCACGAATCGGCAAGCAGCGTGTTGCGCACTGCGCGGCGGCCGTACAGCGTGCGCCACCAGGTGTATTGCGTCTTCATCTGCAACTGCTTGCCGATCAGTTCGGCCACTTCGACGTACGCGCCGCGGTCGCCGCCTTTTTCCTGCGTGAAGGGTGGGTTGTCCGGATCGGCGCAGAAACGCAGCACGCCCTCGGGCGCTGCGGCGAGGCTTGGGGTGGAGGCGGCGATGAGCAGGCCGCACCCCGCCATGAAAGCTCGGATGTTCATCGGGGGCTCGACGGTTTCAGTCATCCAACAAGGAAAAACCCCGCCGGAGCACGGTGGTGCGCCGACGGGGTCCGCATCGCATCAGTCGTACCCGCTACTTCTTGGCGGCCGGCGCGGCGCCCGTGCCGGGCACCTCGAACACGTACAACGTGCCGCCTTCGGGGCTGGCGTTGACCCACTTCTCGCCGATCGGTCCGAAGAACGCCGGAATCGAGAAAGTGCGACCCGATACCACCGCGATGTACTGCTTGCCGCCGACCGAGTAGGTCATCGGCGCGGCATGCACGCCCGAGCCGGTCTGGAATTTCCACAGCTCGGCACCGGTGCGCGCATCACGCGCGAAGAAGTAGCCGTACATGTCGCCGTGGAACACCAGGGTGCCGGCGGTGGAGAGCATGCCGCCGAGGTAGGGCAGGTCGCTCTTTGCGCCCCACACCTTCTTCTGCGCGACCGGATCCCAGGCGATGACCTCGCCCAGATTGCCGCCCGGACCGTGCTTGGCCAGCTCGAACTCGACGCCCAGGTAGAACGCGCCGCGCTTGTAGTTCGATTCGGCGCCCTGCATGTCCATGCACAGGTTGAGCGAGGGGATGTACACCAGCCCGGTCTGGCGGCTGTAGCTCATCGGATGCCAGTTCTTGCCGCCGATCAGGTTCGGGCAGATGTCCTTGGCCCAGTTCTTAAGGCGAGGCCGCTTGGACGGATCTTCGACCGGACGTCCGGTGGCCATGTCGACGTTCTTGGCCCAGTTGGTCGCGGGAATGAACTTCTCGGCCGATACCAGCTGGCCGTTCTCGCGATTGAGGATGTAGAAGAAGCCATTGCGATCGGCCTTCATCGCCGCCGGCACGCGCTTGCCTTTGACGTTGATGTCGGCCAGCACCAGTTCGTTGACGCCGTCGTAGTCCCACGCGTCGTGCGGCGTGTGCTGGTAGTGCCATGCCAGCTGACCCGTGTCGGCGTTCAGTGCGACCGTCGATGTCGAATACAGATTGGTGTAGGGGCCGAGATCGCTCGAATCGTTGCCGCGCACCGCGGCGCCCCACGGGGACGGATTGCTGGTGCCGTAGTACACGAGGTTCAGCTTCGGATCGTACGAACCGATGTGCCAGGCGACCGCGCCGCCGAACTTCCACGAATCGCCCTTCCAGGTCTCTGCGCCTTTCTGGCCGGCTTCGGGCACGGTCCACCAGCGCCACGACTCCTTGCCGGTCTTCATGTCGAGCGCCACGATGAACCCGCGTGCGCCGTATTCGCCGCCGCCGAAGCCGGTGATGACCTTGTCCTTGGCGATGGTCGGGGGCGAAGTGATCACCGAGCCCTGGGTGTAGTCGACGATCTGCGACTTCCACAACTCCTTGCCGGTCTCCTGGTCGAGCGCCACCACATATCCGTCGAGCCGGCCCACGAATACCTTACCGTCGGCGATCGCCACGCCGCGATTGTTCACGTCGCAGCAGGCGTATTGATCGATACCGGCCGGTACTTCAGGGGAATAGCGCCACTTGAGCGCGCCGGTTCGCGCGTTGACCGCGAACACGTTCTTGGGCCCGTGCGACGAGGTGACGTAGAGCGTGTCGCCGATGACGACCGGCGTCGACTCCTGCGAGCGCAGCGAACCGAGCTGCAGCGCCCAGGCCACGCGCATGTTGCGCACGTTGCCGTTGTTGATCTGGTTGAGCGTGCTGTACCGCTGGTTGCCTGGGTCGCCGCCATAGACCGACCAGTTCTGCTGCGCGAACACGCTGGAGGTGAACGCGATAGCGGCGACGGCACCGAGGAGTGCAAGGCGAGGGGATCGTTGCATCGGGGCTCCTTTTTTCTGCGCGATCGGTTTGTAGTTATCGACCCGGAGCGTCGCGCGTTGGCCCCGTGTCCTTGATTTATTGTCGGCCGCTCGCTAGACGCGCCGCCGTTTGCGCCGAACTTACACCCGTTGCTGTGCGCTCGTCGACCCGCAAGATGGGTAGAGCCGTTCATCGCTGCACGTGGCGGGCAGCGCATGCACTGCGTTTCGGGCCGGGAATTTCGTGGCAGACTCCCACTGCTTCAGCCACTGGGTGAATCAGCGCATCGTCTCGCGCGGGAGTGCGCAGGTTTCATAGTTTTCAGGGAGTTACCGGGATCGCGCCCCTCGGTCGGCACTCCTTCCCTCCGTCATCGCCGGATCACCGTGTCGTCGCTACCCAAGCTGGTCATCGTCGCGCTGTCGGGACGTGCGCTTGCCGCATCGGCGCGGCGACCTTCCGCCGCCGCCACGCCGCGCGATGTGATCGTGCTCGATGCCAGCGGTTATCGCGACACGCAGGCGCTTGCGCCGTGGATAGACGTGAGCGCGCAGCATGATGCGGAGCTCGATGCCGGGCGCGTCGCCGCCGCGTTGACCAGCGAGGCAGTCGGCCGCAATCCGCAGATCGTGGTCGGCACGGGCTTCGAGCACATGCCCGAGCGGATCGATCGATTACGCGAGTCGGGCCGGCTCTATGCGAACGCGGGCGATGTGGTGCGCGCCTGGAAGGAGCCGCTGCTCAGCACCGAGTTGTTGCGCGCCGCCGGCTGGGACGTGCCGAGCACCCAGTACGCGCAGCCGGGCTACCCGCAGGGCTGGCTGCAAAAGAGCGTGGGTGGCTCAGGCGGGGAGCACATCCGCGCGGTCAGCGAGTCCGTGGTCGAAACCGGTGAAGAAGACCGCGGCCGCCATTACTACCAGCGCAAGCTCGAAGGGCGATCGCTTTCAGCGGTGTTCATCGGCGACGGCGAGCGCGCATACGTGCTGGGCATCGCGCTGTTGCGCCGTCAGGCAGTGGGCGATGCGGTGTACCGCTACGCCGGGGCCATGACCAACGTGTTGCTCGATGCCGAGCTGATGCAATCGATCCAGGCGCGGCTCGACCGACTGGTGCGCGTGTCGGGGCTGCGTGGTCTGTGCGGATTCGACTTCCTGCTCGATCGGAATATGGTGATCGCGCTGGAGATCAATCCGCAGCCGCCGGCCAGCTTCGAGTTGTACGACGAAGACATTCCCGAGGGGCTGGTGCACTGGCACATCCGCAGCTTCCTCGGTCCGATCCCCACGTTCGCCGAGCGGCTCGCGGCCAGAGGCACGCCGCCGGTGCGGGCGATTGCGGTGCTGTACGCGGAGGCGCCGCTGGTCGTGCCACCCGATGCCGCGTTTCCGCAGTGGTGCCGCGATCTGCCCGCGAGTGGCCGCCAGATCGGCGTCAACGAGCCGGTGTTGTCGGTGGTGGCGAACGATGTTTCGGCCGAGGCCGCGCGCGTCACTGCCGAATCGCGCCTTCGCGCCGTGCGGCAGATGATGATGCCCTGGCGTACCTCCAGCGCGGTGTCTGACCCGGTGGCGAGCAATCCTGCAGCCACCAACCCTGCTGCGCATGGCTGAGGGCGCGGGCGCGCATGGATAACGACGCGAACGCGCAGGGAACGCTCGAGAGCGTTGCGATCGCAGCCGACCGGCCGGCGCGTGTTGCCGACGACGTCGCCAATGCGTTTCTCGAGGCGTGCCTGCTCGATGTCGCCGCGATCAAGCCGGGCAACGTCGGCTTTCATCGCGCCGATCGCGGCATGCAGGCGGTCGATCTGGTGCGCAGCGCACGCGTCGCGGCCACGGTGATCGCACGGCCCGGCTTGCGCGTGACCGAGCGGATCCACTCCAC
>CADECO010000337.1:0-6580 GCA_902825905.1 uncultured beta proteobacterium | reverse complement strand
TTGGTGATGGCGATGACATCGTGCGAGACAACGATCCGTCGGCCGCCCCTTCGACGCTCGACCGGCTGCAGGTGCGCGGCTTGCGTCCAAGCGACGTTCAATTCGCACGCAGCATCGACGGTGCACTGGGGATCTACAGCCTGGTGTCTTTCGACAGCATCACGCTGCCGGATTTCTACTCGCCACGCAACCGCATCGAGCGGATCGAGTTCTTCGCCGACCCAAACGCCACGCTTCCCGACGCGGTGATGCTGATCGATGAATTGGCGGCGCTCGCTACCGAACCGGCATTCGGAACGCCGCAGACTGATGAGCTGACCGGGACGAGCGCGCGCGATCAACTCGATGGTCTGGATGGCAATGACTTGCTGCGCGGAACACCCGACGGTGCGCCCGCTGAGCAGGCTGGTGATGAACTCAACGGTGGCGATGGGCGCGACATTCTCGTTGGGGGAGGAGGAGATGACCAGCTCGACGGTGGCGACGGCGACGACCAGATCTCCGGCAACGGCGGAAATGACTTGTTGCTCGGCGGCGAAGGCAGCGATGTCTTAAGCGGGGGTGTCGGCAGCGATGTCCTCGCCGGCGGATCAGGCAATGACTCCATGTCAGGCGGTCAGGGAGACGATGCTTACTTCTATGCGCTCGGCGACGGTGACGACGTCATCGTCGAAGCCGGAGACGGTACGACTGCCGACACCGTGGTGTTCGACGCCGCGATCGCCACTGCGGATGTCTACATGGGACGGCTTGCGAACGGCGATCTGGCATTGCAACTTGCCGATGGCGGGAGCATCACCGTAAGAGGGCAGTACAGCGATCCGAACGCTCGAATCGAGCGGATTGAGTTTGCAGACGGAACGGTGGTCGACGCTGCCGCCATCGCCGCACTTCCGCGCGCGCCGATATTGGGATCTCCGCAGGCCGACGTCCTTAGTGGCACGACCGGCGCCGACTCGATCATCGGTCTCGGTGGGGCCGACGTGATCGACGGTGGCTATGGCGCCGACGAGATCCGTGGCGGTGAAGGTGATGATACCTACCGCTTTTACCGTGGCTCGGGTGCCGACATCTGGATCGACACCGGCATCAACAGGGTGTCTCTGGGCGAAGGGCTCACCTTCGAGGGCGTTGCCGCTTACCGAAACGACAACGATCTCCATCTGGTCATTCGCGGCGGAAGCGATTCAGCACGAATCCCCAGTTACTTCAGCGGCGGTGGGCAAAGCTGGCGGGTGTCGGATGCAGCAGGCGCAACCATCAGCGTCGAGGAGCTGATGGTTTTGACCGATGTTATCGATTCCGATTGGCGCGCCGCACTGCGACAGGAGACCGCGGGGGGCATTCGTGACGAGATCGATGCTCAATACGAGCGCATGTTATTGGTGCCTTCAGGCTCGGGCGCTTGGCGCCAGCTGCAGCCACCACAGATCGGCGCGTCAGTGGTGCATCAGCAGGCCTTCATCAGGGAAACGACCGCACTCCTCGATGGGACGGTCGTCTCGCAGTCCAACTCGTCCAACGAGTCGCACACGCTTGAGGGCGTTGGCGTCACGGGCCAGGCGCTCGTCGTGCAAGTGCAGGTGGATCACCAACGAATCGAGACCGACGCTGCCTTGATTCAAGCGCCAAGCGGTGTGCAGTCGACTTCGATGTCCCAGCAGATATCCGCCGTGGCCCGCGTCGACTGGGTCGAGACCCGCCGCGAAAGCTCGCCCGAGGCGCGATCGACGCAAGTGTCTGCGGTTGTCGTCGGCGGGGAGTTGGGTGTGCTCCGCCGCGATGTGTCGCTCTTCCAGACACGTAGCGAGCTGACCGGTGCGATACGGGACTACGTCACAGTGGGCGAATCCGATCCGGGGTTCGCGACCACGCCACCGGACTACGTGCGCATCAACACGATCTCACGCACCGATCACTTCGCCGTTCGAGAAATCATTGCAGGCGACTCCGACAACGTGATCGAGGGCGGGACGATTGTCGACGCCGGTGGTGGCAACGACACCGTCACGATGAGCGGCACGGATCCTTTGACCCTAATCCTGGGCGGTGACGGCGATGACGTGCTGCGTGGGGCTGCGATCATGGCGGGCGAGAACGGCAATGACCTGCTCGAAGATGCCTTGCACGAGAACAATCGGTACCTCATTCGCGCGCAGGACGCCGGCTTCGACACCATTCGCGACACCTTCGCCGTGAACGAACGCGTGATTGCCGATCGCTACTATCCGTCGATCGGCATCCCCAACTGGCAGAGTCTATTGGTCAAAGGACTCGATCCGCAGACCGGGCAGCCGATCTATCACACGCTGCCCGAAGGGGTCGCACTCGGATTGCTGCCGCCACCGCCGAGCGTTGAAGACTACGCCTACCTCGAAAGCTGGGACCACGCCCCGGGCTTCGATCTTGACATCGTCGAGTTCGATTCTGGCATTTCGTCCGAGGATCTGACGGTGTCATGGGATCCCTCGGGACGGTTCCTGGATTTGAGCGCGCTCGGTCAGTTGCGCGCCCGCCTCGACATGCCTGCGGAGTTCGATCAGTGGCGCTACGGCATCGAGCGCGTCTACTTCGGCGAAGGAGAATGGCTGTCGATCGGCGAACTGGTTGCGATGGCTGGTGCGCGCGTCGCTTCGGGCACCGCTGGCGATGACGACTACCTGGGTACGGTATTCAGTGACTACTACGTCGCGACTGCCGGCAATGATTCATGGAATGGGCGAGAGGGTAATGACGGCTACGAGTTCGGTCCCGGCTCGGGGCGAGACGTCATTGAGGATGGCGCGGGAGTTGACACCCTCTACGTCGCTGCGCGCCCGGACGATATCGTCGTCACCCGCGATGGCGAGTACCTCAGGCTCGCATTGCGCAGCGCTGCCGACGAAGTACGCGTTCGCTGGAATCCCGCGCTCGGACTGGCGATCGAGAGCGTGGTCTTCAATGATCCGGGGCGAACCGTTTGGGATGCCGCAACGCTCGAGGCCAGGATCGATGGCGGCGTCACTGTTCTAAACGGTTCCAGTCGTGCGGACACGCTGAATGGAACGGCGGGCCGCGATGAGATTTATGGTCTGGCCGGTAACGACGTGTTGAGTGGGTTCAACGGCGATGACCTGCTCGATGGCGGGATCGGCGCCGATACGATGGTTGGTGGCGCCGGCGACGACGTCTACGTCGTCGACCAGTCGCGCGACGTAGTGACTGAACTCGCCGGCCAAGGCACCGACACCGTACAAAGCGCGGTCGCGTACACCTTGGGAGCGGAGGTAGAAAACCTCACGCTTACGGGTAGTGCCAATGTGCGCGGCACCGGCAATGGCTTGAACAACGTCATCGTCGGCAACGCCGGGAACAACAGACTCGAGGGGGGTGAGGGCGACGACAGGCTGACCGGAGAGGCAGGTCAGGACACGCTGATTGGCGGAGCTGGAGACGATACGTTCCTCATCGATGGCGATGATGGGACGGACACCGTGAACGGCGGTGATGGGTTCGATGTGATCCGCGGTGGTGCTGGTGACGATGCGATCCGCCTCAACGGGCACAGCGGCGTGAACACCGTCGAGCGCATCGATGGCGGGGCTGGCATCAATCTGCTCTTCGGTACCAGCGCGAACAACACGTTCGACTTCAGCACAACGACCCTGGTATCGATCGCGCATATCGATGGTGGACTCGGGCTCGACAGCATCACCGGAAGTCTCGCTGACGACTTCATCTTCGGTGGTGACGGTAACGACACGTTGCGCGGGCTCGGCGGCCACGACTTGCTGCAAGGGGGACTGGGCGCCGACAGACTCATCGACACTGCAGGGCGCAATCTTCTCGACGGCGGCGCCGGCATCGACACGATCACCGGTGGCAGCGGGGCGGACTTCATTGTTGGCCGTAGCGATGCCGACACGATCAACGGCGGGCTTGGCGCCGATGTGATCGGCTTCAATACGGGCGACGGTCAAGACATCATTAGTGTCACGGCCGGCGGCGCAGCCGAGAAGACGGTGTCACTTGGCGGCGGGATCCGTTACACCGATCTGGCGCTTCGCAAGAGCGGCAATGATCTGATCCTGGAGACCAGCGGCACCGAATCGCTCACGTTCAGGAATTGGTATACGGCCGCGGCCAACAAGCAGTTCGTGAATCTGCAGGTGGTGAGCGAGGCGATGAGCGGCTACGACGCCGGCAGCAGCGATCCGCTGTTCAATCGCAAGGTGAATCAGTTCGACTTCGCAGGACTGGTAAGCGCCTTTGACGCAGCGCGCAGCACCAATCCCACGCTTACGCGCTGGACGATGATGGATCAGTTGCTTGCGAAACAGCTGGCCAGCAGTGACAGCGCGGCGATCGGCGGCGACCTTGCATATCGCTACGGGTTGTCGGGATCGCTGACGGACATTTCGAGCGCCAGTGCTCACTCGATCCTGAGCGACAGCAGCTTCGGCGGCGCGCAGAATCTGCGCTCATCCGCGAGCTTGCAGGAAGGGGTAGTGCGGCTCGTCTAGCCGTCGCGGCTTGGGTGTGCGCGCCGAGCAGCCGATAGCACGCGACGGTATTGACTATCATCGCGTTGCCCGAGTCACCCACACCCCAGGGGAGAGAACGAGTGAGACGAGTGATGATTGCCGCCAGCCTGTGCGGTGTGGCCGCGCTGACCTTCGCGAGCGGCGTTGCGCGCGCCGCGCCGTGCATGATCGTGACGCTCACCGGAACGCAGAGCGGACCGCCGGCCGTCAACGGGCTCGCGGGCGCCGGCACTCTGGTGCGATTCGGCGACGACGGTGACGGCTGCAGCGCGGTGAGGTTGCAGTTCGACGCAGGTCGCGGCACCACGATGCGTCTGTCGCAACTCGGCGTGTCGCCGGGGCAATTGAACGCCATCTTCTTCACGCACGTGCACTCCGATCATGCCGATGGCTTCGCCGATCTCGCCCAGCTGCGCTGGAACTTCAGCTCCGCCGGACCGAAACTCGATGTCGTGTGCTCGGACGATACGGCCTCGCCGCTCGGGTTCACGCTGAGCTGCCGCAAACTCGTTACGCACATCGGCGATGCGTATCTGCAGTCCGGCGAGATCGCGCAGCGGCGTGCCGAAGACAAGTCGCGCTTGCCCGGCGGTCCGTCCGATCTGTTGAACCTGAAGGCATTCGTGCCGAGCAACGACGCGCAGGTCGTGTGGACCCGGGGTGATGTGAAGGTGAGTGCAATACGCTCGACCCACATTGCCGGGCACGCTTCGTATCGCGTCGATACGCCAGCCGGAAGCGTGGTGATCGGTGGCGACGCCGGCAACGATGTGGTTGCGCCGCCGCGGGCAACATCCACCTCCGATCAGGTCGAGAAGCTTGCCAAGGGTGCCGACATCATCGTGCACTCGACCATGCATCCGGCGATGGGCCCCGATCGCGACAGCGGCATGCCCGCCAACGTGTTCCACCGGCAAAGCCAGGTCGGCGATCTCGGCGCGATGGCCAAGCGAACTGGTGCGAAGTACCTGGTGCTGACGCACCTGGCGCCGCCGCTAGGCGCCGTGCGACATGGGCCGTACAAAGTGCCCGGTGGCCCGTTTGCCGAAGCCGACTACCGCAAGGTCGCGCAGGAGAGCGGATACACCGGCAACGTCGTGGTGGGAACCGATCTTGCGAGCGTCCGGCTGCCGGCCAAGTGAGCAAGCTTTCGTCGCGGCGATGCCTGTGAAGCCCTACCCGAGATGCTGTACCCGCGTCTATTTCTTACCCTTCACATGCCCCTCGAGTTCGGCGAACGTGGGGCGCTCGGTGGAGTAGAGCACCTTGCGGCCGAACTCCACCGCGATCTGTGGTGAGTAGCCTTGCAGGCTGGAGAGCAGCGTCGTCTTGATGCACTGAAGCTCCTTGGTGCCTTCGTCGAGCTTCTGCTCGAGCAGGCCCGCGAGCGGTTCGACGAAGCAGTACGCCAGCAGAATCCCCAGGAACGTTCCGACCAGCGCCGAGCCGATCATGCCGCCCAGCACCGCCGGCGGCTGGCCGACCGAGCCCATCGTGTTCACCACGCCGAGCACCGCGGCAACGATCCCGAACGCCGGCAGACCGCCGGCCAGTCGGTTGATCGCCGCCGCCGGCTGATGGCCCTCGTGATGGTGCGTATCGATCTCGTTGTCCATCAGCGATTCGATCTCATGCGGATTGAGGTTGCCGGTCACCATCACGCGCAGATAGTCGGTGATGAACTCGACCACATGATGGTCGTTGCCGATCGACGGGTACTTCTGGAAGATCGGTGAGCTCTCGGGCTTTTCCACATCGCCTTCGATCGCCATCAGCCCTTCCTTGCGGATCTTCTGCAGGATGTCGTAGAGCAGCGCCATGAGTTCCATGTAGCGCGCCTTGGTGTACTTCGAGCCCTTGAGCAGCGTCGGGATCGACCGCAGCGTGGCCTTCAGCACCTTGGGTTGATTGCAGACGATGAACGCGCCGATCGCGCCGCCGCCGATAGCCATCATCTCGGTGGGCATGGCGTGCAGGATGACGCCCATGTTGCCGCCGTGAATGATGTACGCGCCGAAGATGCAAACCAGTGCGACCACGTAGCCGACGATGACGGG
>CADECO010000336.1:0-6596 GCA_902825905.1 uncultured beta proteobacterium | reverse complement strand
TCGGGGTTCGCCAAGAACAACAGCGAGAGGGACGCTGCCGGCGCCATTGCGCGCGACGTCAACGGCGTCAAGTTGGTGAAGAACGAAGTCGCCGTCCGGCCTTGACCGCCTGCGGTTCGTCGTCCACCACCAGAGCCAGGGTGAA
The DNA here is from genome assembly GCA_902825905.1 of uncultured beta proteobacterium. Lineage (GTDB taxonomy): Bacteria > Pseudomonadota > Gammaproteobacteria > Burkholderiales > SG8-39 > CADEDU01. The sequence goes on along the minus strand of CADECO010000336.1, from coordinate 6,451 downwards.
CCCATGAACCGGAGCCGGTCGACGTGGACGGGCTCGGTCACCCGTTCACTGCGGCCACCCGTCGGTTGCGTGCCGGACTGACCGCGCCGACCGAGCCCGGCATCCAGCACCTGCTCGACGGACTGGCGGGCTTCTACGACAGCCAGGCCGACGCTCGGGCGGTGATGCAGCAGCTCGGGCAGCTGCATGGCCTGCAGCCGCGGCAGCTGGTGCTGCTGGGTCCGGGAGACGCGGTCTGGCTGCGCTTCGTCGTCCTGGCCTGGCAGTGGAACCGGCGCCCGCATGCGGTGGGCCGGCCGACCGTCGGGCCGCTGGTGCTGTCCGGGTGGATCGGTGCCCTGGCCGGGTTGCTGGTCGGGCTCCTGGTCGTGGACTTCGACAGCATCCACGGCCTCGAGCTCCAGCTGCTGGCGTTGGCCGCTGCCGTGTTCACCGGGGCCGCGACCGCCGCGGGCGCCGTGGTCCTGCTGCACCGCCAGCAGCCGCAGTTCGTCGACTTCGACCGCACCGTCAGGCGCAAGCTCGGCGCAGGCGCATGGGCCGTGCTGATGCGCGATCTGCACTGGTCCCAGCAGGCGGTCGCCGTCGCGACGGTGCGGCAGCAGGGTCGTCACTGGTGCGCGGTGTCGTCGGCAAGGCGGCAGCGCTAGGCCGTCCCTGGCCCACCGGTCCTCGCGCCCTTCTCGGCCTCGCGGCCAGGAGTCACCGCGATGGATCACCGTCACCGTTGGCTCAGCCCTCTTGAGCAACAGCGGCAGTGTCAGCCGCACCCGGACAGGATCGGATCCAGGTCCCCACGCGGGATGCGCTCCGGCAGGGTCGGGTTGGCGATCTTGTGGCCGTGCAGGTGCAAGATGGGCGGCACCACGCCTGCGGTGTCCTGGTTGGTCTCGAGGTGGGCCCCGCTGCCGCTGCCTTCGAGGCAACTGTTGCCCACCACAGCCGGGCCGCCGTGCCCGGGCCCGGTGTCGTGCCCCAGTGCCCGAGCAGCATCGGCTTCACGTCGGCCAGCGTCAGCGGCCGCTGCAGCAGCGGGTTGTCCCACAGGTAGATCTGTCCCACCGACAGGTAGTTGGCGGCGCGCCAGTAGGCGTCGAGACGCGCGAGGTAGTCGGCAGCGAGGGTCGGGTCGGCTTCGGTGTGCGTTTTCATAACAGCACAACGCAGTCCGCGGCACTAAGTTCTCGGCAGCAGCGCGTTGACGTTGATCCTGGGCGGGATGCGAGTGTCGGCACCACCGCCGCACCGCAGACCGCTCGACACGACGCGCACGCGCAGACGCGGAAACACGTCGTCGCGCATGGCACGGAGCAGGTCGCAATCGCCGGGCCCGAGCGAGAGCGGTGGACTGCGCGTCAGGGCCACGGTGCGCCAGCTCGCGGGAAAGCGTTCGATATCGTTCGCGGTCGGCAATTGCTTTTGTTGCAAGCGGGCGACGAGCTCGTCCTGAGTATCGAAGCTGGTCGCGGCGCGGACGTTCTCTTCGGTGGCCTCGATGGGTGCCGCGAGCGTGAGCTTCACGTTTGCATAGTGCACCAGCTCACCGCTGTTGCAGCCCATCTCGACGCCGATCTTCGAATGCGCGCCGACCGCCTGCAGGATCGCCGCGATGCGCCGTTGCAAGTTGCCGCACGAGTAGCGAACGGAGGGGCTGCTGTAGATGAACTCGATCTGCTGGATCTGCCAGATCGCCATCACTGTCGGCGCGGGCGGCTGCTCTTCAGCAAGAGCGCCGAGAGCCGCGCCGGTCAACGCAGCGAATGCAACCCATCGAATGCGACGCGAGCTGAGCATGATGCCGCCCGACAATTCTTATGGCCGGCGGCCAGAGCAGGGCTGGCGACCGCTGGTGACCACATGCTAGCGTGCGGCGACCGCCGTAACCACAATTCTTAATCAGGGGTTTTCCGTGACGGACGTGCAGAAGAACGCGCGTTATGCGCTGGCGGTGTTGTTCGGCATCAACCTCATGAATTTCTTCGACCGGCAGATCGCCGGTGCGCTGCTCGAGCCGATCCGCATCGAGTTCGGCATGAACGATGCAGCGTCTGCCTGGGTCAACACGGCCTTCACGCTGATCTACGCCGTGGCCGGCGTGCCGCTCGGGCGCCTGAGCGACACGTGGAAGCGCACCCGCGTGATCGCCATCGGCGTGACGGTTTGGAGCGTGATGACGGCGACCTCAGGACTCGCAATCGGCTACTGGACCTATCTGCTCACGCGCATGGGTGTCGGCATCGGCGAGGCCAGCTGCGCGCCGGCCGGCCAGGCGCTCATCGGCGACTTGTATCCCGCCAATCGCCGTGCGCGCGCGATGGGCATCTTCATGATGGGTCTGCCGCTCGGCCTGTTCGCGTCCTACCTGCTGAGCGGCGTCATCGCCGAGGCGTGGGGTTGGCGCGCAGCGTTCTATGTCGCCTGCTTGCCGGGACTGCTCCTTGCCGTGGCTGCGCTGCGGATTCGCGAGCCTGTGCGTGGGGCGTCGGAAACCACCGCGCACGTTGCACCGTCCGCAAAGACCGGAGCCGGCGCCGCGTTCGGCGTGATCCTGCGCGTCCCGACGATGTGGTGGATCATTCTTTCGGGAATCCTGTTCAACTTCCACGCGTACGCGGTCAACATGTTTCAGAACGCGTTCCTGCAGCGGTTCCATGAGGTCGGCCTCGCGACCGCCAGCAAGCTGTCGGCCGTCTCGCTCGGGTTGGCCGGCGCGATCGGCTTGCTCGTCGGCGGCGCGCTCGGCGATCGCTTGCGCATGAAGATGGCGAACGGCCGATTGCTCGTCGCTGCTGTCGCGATGCTGTGCGCAGCGCCTTGCATCTACATCGCGCTGGAGCAGCCGAAGGGCGGCGTCACTCTGTTCGCGATCCTGATGGGAGCATCGAGCGCGTGCACCTTCGTGTACTACGCGACTGTCTACAGCGCGATTCAGGATGTCGTTCCTGTCCATCTGCGCGCAACTGCAGTTTCGGTGTACTTCCTCGCGTTCTATGTGCTCGGTGCGAGCTTCGGTCCGACCATCATGGGTACGTTGAGCGACAGCATGGCGCAGTCCGCGATGCACGCGGCGGGCGCGACCGAGATGACCACGGCATTCCGTGCGTCAGGTCTGCACACGGCGATGTACGTGATGCCGGTGCTGGTGCTGTTGTGCGCGGGTTCGTTGTTCGGAGCCGCGAGCACTGTCGCGAAAGACATGCGGCGGCAGCAAGGATCGTTGGCTGTGGGTCAGGCTCCGGCCTGACCTTTCAGCGAGTGCCGGTCAGGCTCTCCATCATCAGGCCGGTGCCGCCTTTCGAGACGTGCGCGACGATCGCCGTGCGGCGATGAATCTTCGTGACGACACCGAGATTGATCGCGAACGCGAGATGCACCGTCGCACCTTTCTTCAGTCCGAGATTCTCGGTCTCGATGAACACGCCGTTCGCACTCAGATTGCGCGCGCGGCACAATTTGCCGGGGCGGCCGGGGACCGAAACGTAAACCGCAGTGCGCGCGCGATGACGCGTATGGAGGCGGCGCTCCATGCTCAACTCCCCCGGCGATCGATGTAGTAATTGTTATAGCGCACGCGGGCATTATGCCGCGCCGCTCGCCGGGTGCGAAGCCCGCCGAAGCGGTCTTATGTCTTAACATTCACGCGATATGACAACACCCCTGACGCTGCAAGAGATACAGGAGGCCGCGGCGAAGCTGGCCGGCCGCGTGGTCCGCACTCCGGTGCATCGACTGCGCAGCGCCGAGTTGGAGCAGGCGGTCGGCGGCGACACCGAGCTGCATCTGAAACTCGAGCTCCTGCAGCTCACGGGTACCTTCAAAGCACGGGCTGCATTGTTGAATGTGCTCGCATTGTCGGCTGACGCGCACAGCCGCGGCGTGACGGCAATCAGCGCCGGAAATCATGCGATTGCAGTTGCTTTTGCTGCGGCTGCGGCCGGCGTCAGCGCGAAGGTCGTCATGATCGCCACCGCCAACCCGTTGCGTGTCGCGCTCTGTCGCTCCCACGGCGCGGAAATCGTATTCGCACCGGACGCGCACGCCGGCTTCGCCATGGTCGAGCGGATCGCGGCCGAAGAAGGGCGCACGTTCATCCATCCGTTCGAGGGCCGAACGACAGCGCTCGGTACGGCGACGCTGGGACTGGAGCTTTGCGAGCAGCTGCCCGGATTGCAGGCAGTGATCGTTCCCATAGGCGGCGGCGGTTTGTGCGCCGGTGTTGCATCGGCGGTGAAGTTGCTGGCGCCACAGTGCGAGGTGATCGGCGTGGAGCCGTTCGGCGCCGACAGCATGTATCGCAGCTTCGCCGCCGGCGAGCCGCGCTCCATCGAGCGCGTCGCGACGATCGCGGACAGTCTTGGTGCGCCCTACGCGCTGCCGATTTCGTTCGAGTACTGCCGCCGCAACGTGGATGAGCTGGTGCGTGTGAACGACGATGAGTTGCGCTCTGCGATGCGCTTCCTGCTGCGCAACGCGAAGCTCGCCGTGGAACCTGCAGGCGCAGCTGCAACTGCTGCGTTGCTCGGACCGGCGCGTGAACGGCTGCGTGGGAAACGAGTTGCCGCGATCGTCTGCGGCAGCAATATCGACGAGGCGACCTACGCCAAGTTGATTTCTTAAGACGCGACCGGCGCGCGTCGAGCCGTCGGCAGCTCTTCGACGCATTCGACGCGATTGCGCCCGCACAGCTTGGCCGCATACAGCGCGTGATCGGCTGCTTCGAGTAATGCCAATGTGCTGGCGAAACGCTTCTTCGTTGTCTGCGTGGTGACGCCGATGGATGCCGTGACACGTACGCCGCCAGTCTGCGGGTCGTGATCGGCGGTCGCGATGGCCTTCAGCATGCGCTCCGCAACCTGACGTGCGATCTGCGGATCCGCGCCGGGCAGCACTACGATGAATTCTTCGCCGCTGAAGCGCGCGACCATGTCGCTGCCGCGCACGCATGACTGCAACGCTTGCGCACAGCTGCGCAGGACGCGATCGCCGACCGGCGTGCCGTAGCGTTCGTTGATGTTGCGGAAGTGATCGAGATCGACGTGCGCGATGCTCAGGTCGCGCCCGAACACGACTGCCTGCGTGAACTCGCGATCGAGGGTGCGGTCGAGCCAGGTGCGGTTCAGCGCGCCGGTGAGCGCGTCGCGACGGCTCGAATCTTCGGCTTCCTCGGTGCGATTCAGCAGCACGCTCGTCGTTGCCTGCAGCGAGCTGACTTCCTGCAGGGCGTGCAGGTTGCGCACCGCGAGCATCTCGCGCGCTTCGGCCATCAGGTTTTCGGCGTCCTCGGCGTCGAGAATGCTGGTTTCGTACAGCGCCTCGGTCTCGGGGATCAAGCTGAGAATGCGCGTGACGACTTCGGTGAACGCTTCCTGGTCCATGCCGAGCAGCTTGTTGGCGCGCTGGGCGAGCGCCGCGACCAGCTTGGCGCGATCCGTCGTGACGACGGCCTCGGCGAGATCGCTGCCGAGCGCGACGCAGCGGGCGAAGCGGCCTTCATCGGTCGTCGCGTCGAGCGTCTGCGGCTCGTGGCTCGCGGCGACGGTTTTGCAGATGCGCTCCGGAAGATTCCACGACTTGAGCAGCATCGCCGAGTAGCTGGCGTGATCGCGGCCCAACTGCTCGACTTCGTAGGCGACCCAGTCGGCATGGGAGGAGGGCTGCTTGAGCTTCGCATAGAAGTCCCGCGATGCCCGATCCAGCGCCAGTACCGCCATGTCTTGCAGCAGCGCGGCAAGAAAGATGTCTTCGGCCTGGCCGACCTTGATCGACTCGCCGAAAGCCCGGGCGGCGGTCGCCGCCAGCAGGGTGCGGCGCCAGAAACGGGGGTAGTCGATCCCGACCGGGCGCAGCGCCCGCATCGAGGAGACCAGCGAAAAGCTCAGCGCCAGGGTCAGCGCGGCATTCAGGCCGATGATGACCAGCGCCTGGCGCAGGTTCTGGCTCGGGCGGCGCTGCGCGTAGAACGCGGAATTCGCAATTCTCAGGATCTTGGCCGTCATCGCCGGGTCGCGGCCGACCGCCTGCGCGACTTTCGCCATTTCGATGTCCGGATCGCGGGCGAGCGCGATGATTTCCGTGGCGACACGCGACGGACTGGGGAAGTCGACCTGGGCCTTCAGGCGGTTTTCGAAGTCCTGCGACTGCATCTTGCCGCGGATATCGGCTGCGGCGGCGGCGACTTGAGACGGGAGGGAGCCGGAAGGGGCCAGAAAGTAGTCGTTGATCGTCAACTTGCTGTTGACAGTCAATACCTTGGTAAAGAGAATACCCGGCTCTTTGTATCCGCGGAGGGGTACCCAAGCGGCCAACGGGGGCAGACTGTAAATCTGCTGGCTTATGCCTTCGTAGGTTCGAATCCTACCCCCTCCACCACCACCTCTGCGGGTGTAGTTCAATGGTAGAACCTCAGCCTTCCAAGCTGATGGTGTGGGTTCGATTCCCATCACCCGCTCCA
>CADECO010000335.1:3284-6610 GCA_902825905.1 uncultured beta proteobacterium | reverse complement strand
TTGGTACTTGGCCCGCTGGGCGAGGCTCAGCGAGCGCGACTCGTCGCCGCCGAACAATGCGCTGGAGTAGGTCATCGTCGGATCGAGCCACAGGCGGTAGAAATCGTTGCCCAGGTCGTAGTGGTGGGCGATGTTGCGGCGGCTGTTGCGCCGCGTATTGGCGTTGCGCAGATGGTTGATGCGCAGGAGCACCCGGCCGAGCCAGCCGCCGTAGATGGCGCGATCGAGCGCGTCGCGATTGACCGCGAGCAGTGTGAGCAGGCCGGCCAGATCGGGGCTTTGCCAGCGCCCGGCCATGTAGGCTTCACCGAAACCCACGTCGCCGCGTTTGGCGATGTCGGCGAACACGTCCCAGTCGTCGAAACGGATCTGCGCGTCCGGGCCGGTGGCGCCGTGGCGCGAGCGCTGCCCGTCGGGCAGCACCACCTCGAGCCGCCCCGATTCGATGCGATCGAGAAGCGCGAGCATCCTGCGCGCGGTCCAGGGAATTCGGCGATCGCGCCGCCGGGGGTTCACGGTGGTGTGAACGATGGAGTTCATGGTTCGGTACGGGTGAGTGAATGGGAAGGCGGAGCGGGCTTACGGTGAAAACGCGCGCCCTTGATCCAAAGACGCAGTGCCTCGAAGTGGATCCGAGCGATCACTCCGAGCGTGAACAACGGGTGCGTGCACATGACCTGTGCCAATGCGCGTTCACTCCAGGGCCGCGCGACGCCGGAGATCGACGTGACCAGCGCCTGCCGCGACGCGTTGTCCCGATATTCGATGCGCGCGAGCACCCGCGGTGCCGTCCAATGGAAACGGAAGTCGTATTGCCCACCGAGCGCAAAGAACGGTGAGACATGGAACACCTTGCGCGCCGAGAGCGTCTGGCCTTCGCGAAGCCCTAACCCGTCGCCTCGCGCGACCAGGTAGCAGTGGCGTTCTCCGAACGTGTTGTTCACCTCGGCGATCACGGCGCGCAGCGCACCGCGCGCATCGTGGCAATACCAAAAGCTCACCGGATTGAAGGCGTAGCCGAACACGCGCGGAAAGGTCTGCAGGATGATCGGACCGTCCGCGTCGATGGCTTGGGCGCGCAACAGCGGCGTGATCCACGCGCGCGGCGCAGTGCCATCGCCTGGCCCGTAGTCGGCGAAATGCAGGCTGAGGGGCGCCGCCCGATTGACACCGAACATCCGGTTCTGCGCGCGCTCGAGCGCATCGACATCGAAGCGGGCGAAGAACACGCGGTGCGTGAACCGGTGCGCACGCGGCGTCAGCCGATGATGAATCACCTGCCCCACGTGCAGCGTGGCCGCCGGACCCATGTCGGCGATCGGGTGCGCGGCAATGCAGCGTTCAGCGCGCATCGGCGAGTACCGGTACAGGTTGACCCGCGGGGTCGCGCTGCGATGTCTGCCACGGCGCGTACACGCCGAGCGAATTGGCCACTGCTACGGCAGAGCGGATGCCGTCTTCGTGAAAACCGTTGCCGGTCCACGCGCCGCAGAACCACATGCGCCGCCCACCCTGGAGCCGGGGCAACCGTGCCTGTGCCGCGATGGCGGCGCGATCGAACACCGGGTGTTCAACGTCGAAGGCATCGAGCACGTGTCCGGCGGCGGGTTCGCGCGGCGGATTGAGCGTGACGATCACCGGCGACGCGAACGGCAAGGGCTGCAGCTTGTTGATCAGATAGCTCACGCCGACCGGACGTTCGCTCAGCGGATCTTCATCGGCGAGGTAGTTCCAGGCCGCCCATACCGATCGGCGTTCTGGAAGCAGTGTCCGATCGGTATGCACGATCGCGCGATTGGGCTGATAGCGGATCGCCGCCAGCACATCGGACTCGTCGGCGCTCGGGCCGTCGATCAGGCGCAGCGCCTGATCGGCATGACAGGCGAGCACGACTTGATCGAACTGGCGACGCTCGCCGGCGGCGACCACTTCAACGTTGAACGGCCCCGGCACGACTCTCGACACGGTGTGCGCGACGCGATGGGGGATCGTTGCCGCAAGCCGCGCGACGTACCTGCGTGAGCCGCCTGCGACCGTGTACCACTGCGGCCTGTCGGTGAACTGCAGCAGGCCATGGTTATCGAAGAACCGGCAGAACTGAGCGAAGGGGTAGTCGAGCATCGTGGCGGTGGGACACGACCAGATCGCGCCGGCCATCGGCAGCAGATACCAGCGCCTGAACGGCTCGCCGAATCGTTCGCGGTCGAGGAATTCCGCCAGGGACATGTCCGGCGCCTGTCGGTTCACCGCGGCCCGGGCGCTGGCGTTGAAGCGCGCGATGTCGATCAGCATCGACCAGAACTCGGGGCGCGCGAGATTGCGCGATTGCGCGAACAACGTCGCTAGGCTGGAACCGCCCCATTCGAATCGGCCACTGTCGACGCTGACGCTGAACGACATATCGCTCGGCGCGATGGGCACGCCAAGGTGCTCGAACAGGCCGCAAAGATGCGGATAGGTGCGGCGATTGAACACGAGGAAGCCGGTGTCGACCGGTGCGGTGACGCCATCGACGGTCACGTCGATCGTTCGGGCGTGACCACCCAGGCGCGGCTCGGCCTCGAACAGGGTGACTTCATGGCGTCTGGCCAGCAGCCAGGCGGCCGATAGGCCGGCTACGCCTCCTCCAATTACGGCCAAGCGCATCCGCAGCGTCCTCGCGAGTTGGTACTGAGCCAAGTGTCCGAGGGCGCCTAGCGCGGGCTATCTCCGCGCCTTGGCCAGGAAACAGGCCAGGGCCCCACGAACTTTTTGCACTATACAGATATTCTCTGTAGCGTACAATAAGCCGGAACCAATTTCTCATTCCCTAGAGAGAGAATGTACCCGTCTGCGTTACGGTTCAGTACACTTCCATCTATGCCCAATACATTAAATAGTCCGTCCAATACAGTTTCGGCTGCCGACGAAGCCGCGTCACCCAAACGTCGAATGCGGATCGAAGAGGTCCGTCGTGAGACCGGCGTGCCGAAAGAGACGCTTCGGGCATGGGAGCGCCGCTACGCGTTCCCGCACCCGGAACGTGACCACGCCGGCGAACGCGTCTACTCTCAGGCCGAAATCGACAAGCTCAAGCTGATGAAGAAGCTGATCGATCGTGGCTACAGGCCGAGCGTCATCGTTGCGCACACCGACCAGGAACTGCGCTCGCTACTGATCGAAACCGAGCAGCGCAGGCCCCATCCACGCGATCAGCAGCGGATCGAACCGCTGCTGCGTGCCATCAAGGCGCACGACGCAACCGCGCTGCGCAACGAACTGAGCGAGTGCATGCATCGACAGGGCTTGGAGATGTTCGTGCTCGACACCACCGTTGCACTCACCAC
>CADECO010000335.1:0-3184 GCA_902825905.1 uncultured beta proteobacterium | reverse complement strand
CCCAGGTGCTGGCCGATCTGGACGAGCTCCTGCCCGCACACATAGAGATCTGGACCGGCGGTGCCACGGCACGTGCGGTGCGCAATCCGCCCGTTCGCGCCCGGATTCTCGCCTCGCTCAACGACATCCGCCCAACGTTGCAGAGCTGGCGGGCGCGACTTCCGATGCGCAAAAGCTGATCATGCTCTACCCGACCATCTTCAAGTCGCTGGAACGCGTCCGCTGGAACATGGAAACCGATGTGCCCTGGGCGCAGTTCGATGCGGCGTTGCTATCGGACGAACAGGCGCTCACCATCAAGATGAACGCCATCACCGAGTGGGCGGCCATGCCCGCTGCGGAGATGTTCCTGCGCGACAACGCCGCCGACACCGACTTCAGCGCGTTCATATCGGTGTGGTTCTTCGAGGAACAGAAGCACGCGCTGGTGCTGATCGACTATCTGCGCCGATTCCGTCCCGATCTGGTGCCCTCCGAAGAGGAGTTGGCCGCGGTGCGCTTTCCGTTCGATCCGGCGCCGGCCCTGGACACGCTGATGCTCCATTTCTGCGGCGAGGTGCGGCTCAATCACTGGTATCGGCGCGCGGCGCAGTGGCACACCGAACCGGTGATCAAGTGCATCTACGAGACCATCGCTTCCGATGAAGCGCGTCATGCCGGTGCCTACCTGCAGTACATGCGTCGCGCGATCGAGCGCTTCGGCGACGACGCACGCTCGTCGTTCGCCCGAGTCGGCGTGCTCATGGCCAGCTCGGCTCGCAGCGGCAAACCGCTGCATCCGACCAATCTGCATGTGAACAAGGCGCTGTTCCCGCGCGACACGGTGCAGTCGCGTCTGCCCGACCCGCAGTGGCTGGAGCACTGGCTCGACGAACAGATCCGCTTTGACGCCGATTGGGCCCAGCGTGTGGACGAGATGATCCTCAAGAACCTGTCGCGCCTGCTTGGCCAAGATGTGCGCAGCGTGCGTGAACTGCTGCGCGTGAAACGATCGCTTGAACGCAAGGCGGCCTGACCGGGCACCGCCCTACGGTGGTGGCAGCCTGTCCGCCGGCCGCAGCGCTTCGCCGCGCATCGCACCGTCCAGCACATCGCCCGGCGAATAGCCACGATTCACGTCGAAGCCGATCAGTCGCCACTGATGGACGTCGAGGGGGAACGGCCGCTTCAGTCGCTCGAAATACCGCGTGGGCAGGCGCATTCCGGCCAGATCACGAACGTCGAGGAGATCGATTTCGGCGATCACCCGCTGCGTGGAAGGCAATGCGTCGGCGGAGATCCACAGTCGGCGCGCAAGGCGGGTGGAACGATCGATCCACACCACCACACGGTCCTCGCCGTCGTGTCCAAGTCCGGGACGCAGCCGCGCGAACAGCCGATCGTATTCGCGCCCATCGATCACATCGGGCTCCAGCGTTTCGACGATCGCAGCGCCGGCGCGCTCAAGAAGGAACATCGGCCCGAACAGGAACAGCCGATAACCATCGGCGACTAGGCCAGCGGCGAGCTGCTTCTCGCGATCGCCATCGCGTGAACCGTTGAACCACACCGCGATCGACTGGGGCATGCGCGCCACATGCTTCACGCCGTCAGGGCCACGATGGCTCTGGGCGATCAGCTTCTCGCCGACCAGCATCCGTTCTTCCGACGTGCCGCGATAGCCGCTATCGACCAGCACCGGCTGCAGTCGCGTGACGGCGGGAAACCACTCCCCTTCGTAGCTCACGTTGATGTCGCGGTGGCGGTGATAAGCCTCCCAGCCGTGTGCGCGAGCGGACGCTTCGAGCAGTTCCAGCCCTGCCGGTGTGGATCGATCGAGTGAGGACACCGGGAACGAACTGCAACCTGCAAGCAGGACGGCAACAACAACCATCGCAAGCGAAGCAGTCAGACGCATGAGCACTCCCGAAGTTTGGATGTACGCATGCGACCCCGGGCAAGATCGCAGGTTTCAGCAATATCGGTGTCGTGCGGCAATCGCCGGCGGCCGCCGCGCGTGCGGGTCAGCGCTGCAGCGTTTCGCGCACCAGATCGGCCGCCTTCTCGCCGATCATGATCGCCGGTGCGTTGGTGTTGCCCGACACCACCTGCGGCATGATCGACGCGTCGGCGACGCGCAGACCTTCGACCCCATAGACGCGCAGGCAATCGTCCACCACGCCCATCGGATCGGGGCCCATCTTGCAGGTGCCCGCCGGATGGAAGATCGTCGTGCCCTTGGCGCGCAGGAACGCGAGGATGTCTTCGTCGGACTGTGCCGCGGGCCCCGGCTGAAACTCCCCTTCGGAGTAATTTGCGAGCGGCGCGAGCGCGGCGATTTCGCGGATGCGGCGCACTGCGCGAATCAGCGCGATGCGATCGGCGGGCGCTGCGAGATAGTTCGCGCGAATGCGCGGGGCCACGCTCGGATCAGCACTCTGGATCTCGATCGAACCGGCGCTTTCCGGTCGCAGCAGACAGACCGAGAGCGTCATGCCCGAGTGCGGATGCGGCGGCACCGACGGATTGTCGATCGACAGGATGCCGAAATGCGCCTGGATGTCGGGACGCGGCACCGACGGATGCGAGCGATAGAACGCGCCGGCACGAAAGATGCCGTTGGCCAGAAACCCGCCGCGACCCACCAGATAGTGCAGGCCTTCGCGCACGCGGCGCCACGGGCTGTGCCAGATATCGTTGCCGGTGATCGGCTTGTTCACGCGATGGAACAGGCGCGCCTGCAGGTGATCCCGCAGATTGCGGCCCACGCCGGGCAGCGACACGAGCGGCGCGATGCCGTGCACCTTGAGCAGCTCGGCCGGGCCGATGCCCGACAACTGGAGAATTTGCGGCGACTGGATCGCGCCGGCACACACCACCACTTCGTGACGCGCGCGGATCGATTGCACTTGCCCATCGCGCAAGAACTCCACCCCCGTCGCTCGTGTCTTGTCGAACAGCACACGCCGCGTCAGAGCGCCGGTAATCACGCGCAGATTGGCACGCGCCATCGCCTCACGCAGATACACCCGATCAGTGCTCGCGCGTTCGCCGCCGCGCGTGACGATCTGGTACGGCCCCACCCCTTCGTTCGCGCCGGCATTGAAATCGTCGATCCGCGGCAGCCCGGCCGCCATGCCTGACTCGATGAACGCCTGCGACAACTCGTCGATCACCAGGTTCGACACCGTGAGCGGACCGCCGG
>CADECO010000334.1:5267-6641 GCA_902825905.1 uncultured beta proteobacterium | reverse complement strand
CTGCCACCAGATCGGAGATCGGCGGAGCGGCACGCATCGGTGGCCCGTTGGCATCGCCGTTCACGCTCATGAACCCGCTCATCGCCTGGGCGATGAAATCGAACGACGGCCGCTGTGCATACGGACCGTCGAGCCCGAAGCCGGTGACGTTGCAGCTCACGATGTCGGGTTTGATCGCCTGCAGCGCGGCGCGGCTGAAGCCCATGCGATCCATCACGCCCGGGCGGTAGTTGTTGACCACCACGTCGGCGCGCGCGATGAGTGCGCTCAGCACCTCCTTGCCCTCGGCGCTGCGCAGATCGAGCGTGAGCGAGCGCTTGTTGCGATTGAACGTGGCGAAATAGAGCGAGTAGCCGTTACGCGTTGCGCCCTGATGACGCACCGGATCGCCTTCGCCCGGCTCTTCGATCTTGATGACCTCGGCGCCCATGTCTGCCAGGAACATGGAGCAGAACGGGCCGGCGAGAATGCGCGTCAGGTCGACGACGCGGATGCCCTGCAATTGCATGGGAGGCTGACTCTCGAATCGGATGGACGAACCCGATTCTCAAGCCAGCCGCCGGGAAACGCTACGGGGCTACCAGTGTGCGCCGTACTGGTGGCCGCAGTTGGTGCACAGGCCGCCTGAACCCATGAAGCCACGGCATGGGCAACCCGAGATGGAGCACTGGCCGTAGCCGGCGTGGGCCTGGCTCGTCAGCGCTGCGGCGACCGCGCCCGCGACGCCAGCGAGCGCGAACCGGAGTGCGGTTCGGCGTTGCAACAGGTAACTGCCGGGCGAGTCTTTGTCGTGCTCGTTGCTGCTCATCGTTTCCTCCCGGGCAAGAACAGTCGTTCGACTTCGGACATCACCTCACACGACGGATCACGCCGCCGTCGGCGCTGGTCATCGTGTTGGGATTGGGCATCGTCACCATCGATCCGCCGCAAGCGTTGGTGCGGCGCAGGTCGCTGAACCGGATCCGGATCGAGATCGCGCCGTTGGCCTGGCGGGTGGCCATCCACAAGCCATGCCCGCCGTTCTTCGAGCACGGGATGCCGGCGACATTGCCGCAGGTTTCGTCCTGGTACTCCCACACGCCGGTCGGGAGAAACGTCTGATGCATGCGCTGGATCATTCCCAGCTGCGGCGCGCGCGTCTCGTGGTACCAGGTGCCGGCGAGCGCACGGCGAAGTTCGGGGCTAGTCGCGTCGGGGTTCACGCCGCAGTTGGCGTGCGCGGCGAAACTGGCAAGCGAGCCGACCACGAACACGCTCGCGGCAATCGTCGATCTCCGAGACATCGAGTTAATCCTCCCTGACAACCCACCACTGACTTTACGTGGCACGCGTCAAGATGGCATCGAGGTCTCTGTCAATTTTTATTCTATGGGC
>CADECO010000334.1:1649-5167 GCA_902825905.1 uncultured beta proteobacterium | reverse complement strand
AGCCCCAGCCAGATCGAGAAGTCGATGCCGCGCTGCCCGGATTCGGCGAGCGAGGGCGTATTCGGCAAGGCACTGGCGCGCGCAGCCGATGACACCGTCACCGGATGCAGCTTGCCGCTCTTCACCAGCCCGAGCACCGAGGGCACCGACATGACCGCGACGTCGATCTGACCGCCCATCACGTCGGCCAGCGCCGGGCTGGCGCCTTTGTAGGGCACGTGCAGCACGCGGATCTTCGCCTCGCGCTGGAACTGTTCGCCGAACAGATGGCCGACCGTGCCGTTGCCCGCGCTCGCCCAGCTCAGGCCGTCGCCCGATTTGCCGCGCTCGATCAGATCGGCGGGCGACAGGATCTTCGATTGCGACGCGCTCACCACCACCAGCGGCGTGGACGACACCTGCGCGATCGGCGCGAGATCCTTCACCGTGTCGTAGCCAATTTTGGCGTAGAGCCACGGCCCGAGCATGACGTTGTCGGTCTGGCCCATGACGATGGTGTAGCCGTCGGGCGCCGCCTTCGCTGCCGCCTCGATCGCGATGTTGCCCCCCGCGCCCGGACGGTTCTCGAGCACCACCGTCCACTTGTTGGCTTCGGCGATCTTGCCGCCGACCAGGCGCGAGACGATGTCGGTGCCGCCACCGGGCGGAAACGGAATGAGCAGCCGGATCGGCTTGGCGGGATAGTCCTGTGCGACGACCGGCGTCGCGCCAAGCAGCAGACTCGCCGCGGCCACCAGAGCTGCGCTGAACTTCGTAAGTGGTGCTGCCAGGGCTTTCGCTTTCATTGGATCCTCTGCTGCGTTCACGATTCTTCGATGATGATGGCTTGCGACGGACACAGTCGCGCCGCCTTGCGCACGGCCAGTTCCAACGGAGCAGGCGGCGTCTCGGCGAGCAGCAGCACGATGCCGTCGTGCTCGCGCTGATCGAACACCTCGGGCAAGGTGCGCGCGCACTGCCCCGATCCGACACACTTGTGCTGATTGACGCGCAGCTTCACGAGCGTTCCTGTCGCGCTGGTGGTTGCAGTGATGTTGCCGCCGGCATTCGGGAGGGCGCTAGCTTAGGGGCAGATCGCGCTGCGGCCAAGCGCGGTCGCACGTCTTGACGAACGAACACCTGATGCCCGTCATCACCGCTCCGCCCCACGCCATCAGCCAGTTGCCGATCAGCATCGCGAACGAGAATTGCAGCGACGGACCCCCACGCAGCACCGCCGGCGAGCTCCACGCGATGGGCAGATTCACCAGCGCGGCGACCAGCGGCACGCGGAGCGCCGGCTCTCGCAGCACCGCGAACGGCCGGAACAGCAGCGCGATCGTCGTGGCGCCCAGCACGAGAACGGCTGCGATGACGCTGGCCAAAAGCTCGTCACCTATCGCTTACAAGGACTGCGCATGATCCGCCTCGGCGACCTACCACGCCACCGGCAGGTTGTGCACGCCGTAGATCTGCATGTCGTCCTTGAAGCGGATGCTCTCGATCGGCACCGCCAGCCGCAGCGTGGGCAGGCGTTTGAGCAGCGCGGGGTAGACGATCTGCAGCTCGTAGCGCGCGAGCGTCTGCCCCAGGCACTGATGGATGCCGTAGCCGAACGTCATGTGCTCGGCGGCGTCGCGGCTGAAATCGAGCGTATCGGGGGTGGGGAACACGCGCTCGTCGCGATTGGCCGAGGCGAGCAGCATGAACAGCCCTTCGCCTTTGCGCACCGTGACGCCGCCGATCTCGACGTCTTCGAGCGCGACGCGGCGCGGTGAGAATTGCACCGGCGTCACGTAGCGCAGCAGTTCTTCGACCGCGCCTTCGATCGACTCGGGCTGCTCGACCAGACGCCGGCGCAACGCGTCGTCGCGCAGGATCAGCAGCATTCCCATGCCGATCATGTTGGTGGTGGTGTCGTGGCCCGCGCGCAGGATCATCGCGCCGATCTCGGCAAAATCGTCGCGGCTGAGCAGCCCGGGCGTGACGTGCGAGGCGATGATGCGGCTGACCATGTCGTCGCCCGGGTTCGCTTCTTTCGCGTCGATCAGGCGCCGCACGTAGCCGGCGAGTTCGCGCGCCTTGCGCTCGGCCTGCTCGGGCGTCTGCGTGAGGCCGTGGCGCGCGACCGCGCACTCGATGATGAAGCGGTGATCCTCGAACGGCGAGCCGAACAGGGCCGACATCACCAGCGACGGAAACTTCACCGCGAGCGTGGCCGCCAGATCGATCGGTGGACCATGCGCAACCATCTCGTCGATGAGTGACGCCGCGATCGCCTCGATCTGCGGCTTGAGCGCGAGCATGCGGCGCACGCTGAATTCGCGCGTGAACATGCGCCGGAAGTGGTCGTGCTCGGGGTTATCCATGCCGACGAACGCGCGCTCGTTGCGGTCGACGGCGACGCGCGCCTCGGTCACCCGCGGGAAATCGGGATGCGCCATCCGGCCGCTGAAACGCTGGTCGTCCATGAGCACTTCGCGAATCTCGGCGTAGCGCGTGACCAGCCACGCGCGCTTGCCGTTCCACAGCGTCACCGGCGTGAGCGGCCCCGCTTCACGTGCGCGGGCGTACTGCGGCGGCGGGTCGAACGGGCAGGTGCGCGCGAACGGAAAGCGAGGAGCGTTTGATGGCGAGTCCATGGGGTGGCGGACAACCCGGCGGCGTTGCTACTGAATATCGACGCGCTACGTTACCGCGAATCCGAGGTGGCGCGGCTGCGGTAGCACACGCCTCACGAGCCGGCGCGAGCAGGGGCACAAAGCGTTACGCGCCAGCCACTTACGGACAGCCGCCGACAATTTGTGAACCGATGGACCGACGCGCGCAACCCAAGGCCAGCGGGCGAACGTGCCGTGAGGGCGCGGTTCGTGTCGCGCTGACAGAGGAGCATCGGCATGGCGGCGGGCGACACCATCGGATTCCTCGCCGCGAGCCTGGTGCTGGCGTCGTTCTGCATGCGCTCGATGAGCGCGCTTCGCTACGTGGCGATTGCCAGCAACATCGCCTTCATCACCTATGGGTGTCTTTGCGGGCTTTTGCCGATCGTGGCGCTGCACGTGCTGCTGCTGCCGGTCAACGTCGTGCGGCTGATGCAGGTCAAGCGCGATGGTGAGCCCACCCCGGGGCAGGCTGCGTCGCGCTCGATGAAGTAGGGGGCAGGCCCAGCTGTTGAGCGACAATCGCGAGACGACAAACGCGATCGCGACGCAGCGTCCGATCGCGACCCGGACCGCGACCTCAAAGGAGCCCGCCATGCGCGTCATGGATCTCATCGCCGCCTATCTGAAACAGGAAGGCGTCTCGACGCTGTTCGCCTATCCGACCACGCCGATCATCGAAGCCGCAGCCTCGGCTGGCATTCGACCGGTGCTCTGCCGCCAGGAACGCGTCGGTGTCGACATGGCGCACGGTTTCGCGCGCGTGAGCAACGGCAAGCGCTTCGGCGTATTCGCGATGCAGTACGGGCCGGGCGCCGAGAACGCCTTCTCCGGCGTGGCCACTGCGTTCTCCGATTCCGCGCCGATCCTGCTGCTGCC
>CADECO010000334.1:0-1549 GCA_902825905.1 uncultured beta proteobacterium | reverse complement strand
CATTCGCTGGTGAACCCGATCCATCCGTTCGAGAAGAAATTCATTCACGCCACCAACGACGCGCGTGACCTCTACAAGGGCTACGAGATGGACGTCGCCATTCTCGGTGACGCCAAGTTGGTGCTGCGGCAGTTGATCGATGCGGTGCGCGATCTGCGCCCGCGGGGCCGCAAGAACGACGCGATGGTGGCGGAGATCGCACGCGTGCGCGCCGACTGGATGCAGCCGTGGCAGGCCAAGCTCAGCTCCGCCGAGGTTCCGATCACGCCGTATCGGGTGATCGGTGAGTTCATGCGCGTGGTGCCGCCGGCCGAGGCGATCGTCACACACGATTCGGGCAGCCCGCGCGATCAGATCATGCCGTTCTATCAGGCCACCACGCCCAACGGCTACATCGGCTGGGGCAAATCGCATGCGCTCGGCACCGGGCTCGGCCTGACCCTCGGCGCCAAGGTGGCCAAGCCCGACAAGTTCTGCGTGAACTTCATGGGCGATGCGGCGTTCGGCATGACCGGGCTTGATTTCGAGACCGCGGTGCGCTGCCAGATCCCGATCACCACCGTCGTGTTCAACAACTCGATGATGGCGATCGAGATCGACCACCTGAAAGTGTCGGGCCCGCGCTACGGCACGCTGAAGATCGGCGGCAACTACGCCAACATCGCGCGCGAACTCGGCGGTTGGAGCGAGCGGGTGGAACAGCCCGGACAGATCGCCGAGGCGATCGTGCGTGCGCGCCGGCAGAACGAGGAGGGCAGGCCGGCGCTGCTCGAGTTCATCACGGGGGCGGAGCAGACGTTTTCGTATCGGAGAAGCACGGCGCGCAAGGAGTAGGCGCAGCCGTTCGGCCGCGCTGGTCGCTCGAAGTTGCCGACCCGAGCGGACTTATCACCCGTAGCAAAGCGCCGAAATTGCGCGGGAGCTAGAACAACCGATCCGGCGTGAGCCGCAACCCGAACGACATCCACCGTCCTTCACGCGGCCCGTCGAACTGCTTACCGATCGTCATGTCGACCTGAACCCGATTGGGGACGATCGCGAAGCGCGCGCCGGTCTGCCAGTACGGGCGGTTGCGGTGATCTCCGAACGTCTCGACGATCGCGAGCAACCGACCGGTCAACTGATACTCGGCGCCGATTCCGAAGGTCAGATTCTGTCGCCTGCTGGCGCGATCGCGGAGCCAGCCCAGGTTGGTATGGAGCACCACCCGGTCATCGAACAGCGATTTCGAGATCGGCACGTACGCGTAGGTATTGCCGAGCAGATTCGGCCCCGGATGGATCTCGGGATGCCGCACCGTGCCCACCGCCAACCCCCACGCCCAGTCGTTGGTCTGCAACTCGCGAAACAACGTCTTGGCTTGCAGCACGTAATCGACGGTCGTGGGTTGTCCTTCGGTCTTCGCTCGCCCGCCCCCCAGCGTGAATTCCAGATTGCCCGTCGGATTGCATGCGGGCAGCGCCCACAGTTCGCGGCTGTCGGGATAGACGCGCATCCAGCTTTCGAGCTGGCAACTGCCCTCGGTCGCGAGGCAGTCATCTTCCGTTCG
>CADECO010000333.1:3697-6644 GCA_902825905.1 uncultured beta proteobacterium | reverse complement strand
AGCGCGAGGCGAAGGGAGTGGTAGCGGCGCCTCCAAAGGCGGCTCCCGATCCCGCCGATCCTTCATCGGCGGCGGCTCGCATGGCGCCGAAAGTACCGAACAGCTCCACGCCGCGCCCCGGCTGGCCGAGTGCGGTCGCGGCGGAAATGAATAGGGCCAAAATCGGAAGTTTCATCAGAATGGGTCCACTGCTACAATACAGTGACTTTTTGTTCCCGATGGATCTCAAAAAACTCATCCGCGAAGTGCCGGATTTCCCGAAGCCCGGCATCAATTTCTTCGACATCACCACGCTGCTCAAGGACGGGCGCGGCTTTCACGCCACGATCGAGCAACTGACCGCACGCTACGGCGTGGGCGGCATCAGCAAGGTGGTGGGGATCGAATCGCGCGGCTTCATCATCGGCGCGGCGCTGGCACAGGCGCTGCAGGTCGGGTTCGTGCCGATCCGCAAGCTGGGCAAGCTGCCGGCGAAAACCTTGAGTCGCAGCTACCAGCTCGAATACGGCTCCGATCACGTCGAGATGCACGTCGACGCGCTCGCGCAGGGCGAGCCGGTGCTGCTGGTCGACGATCTCATTGCCACCGGCGGCACCGCCGAGGCCGCGGCGCAACTCATCACCGACACCGGTGCACGTATCGTCGAGTGCGCATTCGTGATCGAGCTGGTCGACCTGGGCGGCCGGGCGCGGCTGGAGCAGCTCGGGCACCGGGTCTTTGCGCTCCTGGAGTTTCCCGGGCATTGAAGCGGGGCGGTGCGCCAGTTCCGCCCTGCGGTCTGCTCGCATGGACAGCCCGATCGGCCGGCCGATAGAATCGACGCATCGTTGATTGACCTCACTTCGCGGCGCGGGCCGACCTGTCGATCTCCCGCCGGCGCGCCGCTTCCAGGAGCCCGTCATGGCCAAGCTCAAGCTCGAAGGATCGTTCGTCGCCTCGATCACCCCGTTCAATCGCGACGGCTCGGTCGATTTCGAGGCGTTTCGCGCGTTGATCGAATTCCAGCGCACGCATGGCACGCGCGCGATCCTGTTCATGGGCTCGACCGGTGAGTCCTCGATGCTCGCGCCCGAAGAGAAGAAGGCGATCATCGTCGAGACGGCGAAGATGAAGCCGGCCGGCATGCACTTCTTCTACGGTTGCACCGGCAACAACACCGACTCGACGATCGCCAGCCTGAAGTTCGCGAAGGACAACGGCGCCGACGGCGCGATCCTCGCCGCGCCCTCGTACATCTGCGCACCTGAAGAAGATCTGGTCGATTTCTTCACCGAGGTGGCCGATGCGGTCGAGCTGCCGCTGGGCATCTACAACAATCCGCCGCGGGTGAAGTCCGATCTGCACTGGGACCACCTGCTGCGCATCTTCAAACATCCGAACTACGTGGTGCACAAGGAATCGACCACGCGCGTCGGCCAGGTTGCGCAGTTGATCGCGGCGAAACCCGACGTGGCGATCATGTGCTGCGATTCGCCGAACCTGGGCCTGGTGCTGCCGACCATGTCGCTCGGCGGCCACGGCACCGCGAACATGACGGGCAACATCGCCCCAGCCGAGATCGCGACCGTGTCCACGCCGTGGAAGAGCTACAAGGAAGCGGTGGATTTCAAGGAGACGTATCTCAAGATCCTGCCGCTATGGCATTACGTCTATTCGCACATCAATCCGGTGGCGCTCAAGTCGCTGATGAAGGCGGTGGGCCTGCCCGCGGGCGATCTGCGCCGGCCGCTCAAGAACCTCGAAGGCGAAGCGCTCGCCAAGGGCGTGCGCATCGTTCGCGACCTGGGGCTGGATCAGAAATACGGCTTCAAGGTAGGCCCGGGGCTGGCGCGGGCGGCCTGAACTTTCTCTACACCGCCGTCAATCGTTTGATGGCGCCGAGTTGCACCTCGGGCGCCTCCCACGCGCGCATCGGCGGGGCCTCGCCCTGCCACTTCTCGATTTCCACCAGCACCGACAGCGCGCTCGGACCCTGCGTCAGCTTTGACGTGCCCTGATCGAACGCGAGCACGTTCGGGTTGCCGTGCCGATCGAGCGCGAGCTCGTCGTTCGATGCCGGGTCGTACCACGCGCCCGTCGCCATCACCACCACGCCAGGCAGCACGTCGCGGTCGATCACGACGCCGGCCAGACACGCGCCGCGTTCATTGAACACGCGCACCACGTCGCCGGCTTCGATCGCGCGGCTTGCGGCATCGTCGGGATGGATCTTGATTCGC
The DNA here is from genome assembly GCA_902825905.1 of uncultured beta proteobacterium. Lineage (GTDB taxonomy): Bacteria > Pseudomonadota > Gammaproteobacteria > Burkholderiales > SG8-39 > CADEDU01. The sequence goes on along the minus strand of CADECO010000333.1, from coordinate 4,425 downwards.
TCGCGTCCGGCTACCTTGTGCTCGCGCGCCACCACACCCGGATCGAGCTGAGCGTGCAGTCGATCGGCCGGCTGCACCGATACCAGGTACAGCGGATGCCGCGCGGCTTCCGGCGCGCCCAGCCACTCGCGCGGCGGCATCCACGTCGCATGCGGCGGACAGTCGGCGTAGGCGAAGCGCTCGATCGTCTCGGAGAACAGCTCGATGCGGCCCGAGGGCGTGTTGAGCCGGTGCGTCACCGGATTGGCCCGGAACTCGCCGAACAGCACGTACGGTTTGGACGGGCGCGGCTGCTCGGCGTACCCGGCGCGCCAGAACGCATCGAACTCCGGCAACTCGACACCGGCCTCGATGTTCGCGCCGCGCGCGCGGTTGTAGAGCAGCCGGATCCATTCGATGTCGGTGCGGCCTTCGGTGAACTTCTGCTCGTAGCCCAGCCGCCCGGCGAGTTCGCGAAAGATCTCGAAGTCGTTGCGCGCACCGGCCACCGGTGGAATCGCCTGCTGCATGGCGATGATGAAGCGATCGCGGCCCGATCCGCCGACGTCGCTGCGCTCGAGCGTGGTCGTGGCCGGAAACACGATGTCGGCACGGCGTGCGGTGGCGGTCCACCACGCATCGTGCACGATGATCGTCTCGGGTTTGCGCCATGCGCGCCGCAGCCGATTCAGATCCTGATGATGGTGGAACGGATTGCCGCCGGCCCAGTACACCAGTTGGATGTCGGG
>CADECO010000333.1:0-3597 GCA_902825905.1 uncultured beta proteobacterium | reverse complement strand
TTTCGATGACGTCTGCCGGCACGCCGGTGATCGACGATGCCCATTGCGGCGTCTTCGGCACGCCGTCGCTGCGGCCGAGCAGATACGACTCGAACTTCTCCCAGCCCGCACAGTACGTGCTGAGGAATTCGCGATCGTGATTGCCCTCGGTGGCCATCACGCAAGCCAGCGCGAGCATCAACGCGGTATCGGTGTTGGGGCGGATCGGAATCCACTGCGCATTCAGGAACGCCGGGCAATCGGCGCGGGTCGGGCTGATCACCACGAACTCGCACTGATTGGAGCGCGCGGCGCGCAGCCACGTTTCCATCGTGTGTTCACCGGTGCCGCCGGAAGAGACCTGCCCGTTCTTCAGCGCCAGACCGCCGAACGCTACGAACAGTTTGGTGTTCTGCACCACGCTCGACCAGTGCGTGACTTTGCCGGCGACGGGGTCGTAAGTGCCGATGACATGCGGCAGAAAGAACTGCGCCGCGCCCCAGCTGTAGTTGCCGGCCTGGTCGATGCAGCCGCCGCCGGCGAACAGGAACCGGCGCACCAGCGTGCGCGCGTGGTGGACGCGTCCGGCCGATGACCAGCCGTAGGAGCCGCCGAAGATCGACTCGCCACCGAACCGGGTGCGCGTGCGCTCGAGGGCGTCGGCCGCCAGGTCGAGCGCGTGGTCCCACGAGACTTCGATGAAACGCTCGGTGCCGCGCGCGGTGCGGTCGCTCCATTCGCGCTTTTTCAGCCAGCTTTCGCGCACTGCCGGCCGCGAGATCCGCAGCGGCGAATAGACCATGTCGGGAAGCGACCGCAGCATCGGCGAGGGATGCGGGTCATGTTCGAACGGTTCACATTCGGCGAGGCGCCCGTTGCGCACGATCGCGGTGAATGCGCCCCAGTGCGATAGAGACGAGAAGCGTTGGTCGGCCATTTGCAGCTCTCCTTGTTGAACCAAGGATAGCAATGGCGAGCCCGTCGAAGGATCAGCCGAACGGCTGGTTCGCCACGCGCGTCGGCGCGCGTAGCGACGTATCGCTATTTGAGCTCTGTTCTCACGATGCGCGCGCCCTCGACCATCGCTGCGAGCTTCGCCTGCGCCACTTCGCGCGACAGATACTTCATGCCGCAATCCGGGGCGATGATGAGGTTTTCGGCCTTCGCGTAAGGCAACGCCCGACGGATGCGTGCGGCGACTTCCGCGGGCGTTTCGATCCTCAGGTCCTCGAGATTGATCACCCCGAGAATGATTTTCTTCTGCGGCAACTGCGCGAGCACTGCGCAATCGAGGTTGGACTGCGCCGTCTCGATCGAGACTTGATGGCAAGCGCAGCCGGCCAATTCACCCAGGAACGAATATCCGGAGGGCCGCTCGTGGATGATCGCCGCGTAGCCAAAGCAGATATGCACCGCCGTGGTGCCGGCGACACCATCGAGCGCGCGGTTGAGCGCTTTCAAGCCGTATTGGCGCGCTTCGTTCGGCCGCGCCTGCATGTAGGGCTCGTCCACCTGAACGATGTCGGCCCCGGCGGCGAACAAGTCTCGAATCTCTTCGTTCACCGCTACCGCGTAGTCCATCGCGGCGGCTTCACGGCTCTTGTCGTAGTAGTCGATCTGCGCCTGTTGCGACATCGTGAACGGGCCGGGCACGGTGATCTTCACCTGCCGCGTGGTGTGGCGCTTCAGGAATTTCAGGTCTTCGACTTCCACCGCATGCTTGCGGCGGATCTTGCCCACGACCCGCGGCACCGGATTGGGATGCCCACTCCGATCGAGCGCGCTGCCCGGGTTGTCGATGTCGACGCCCTCGAGCGCGGTGGCGAAGCGATTGGAATAGCTCTCGCGCCGGATCTCGCCGTCGGTGAGGATGTCCAGCCCGACTTCTTCCTGCGCCTTGATCGCCATGATCGTGGCGTCGTCCTGCGCTTCGGCCAGGAACGGCTCCGGGACGCGCCACAGCTCTGTCGCACGAACGCGCGGCGGAAAGCGACCGGCGAGCTTTTTGCGATCGATCAGCCACTCGGGCTGCGGATAACTTCCAACCAAAGTCGTCGGCAACAACATCTGCGCTCCCCGTTCACTCTTCATCACTTCAGGCCGTCACCGTTCAAGGCGCAAGCCCCTGGAAAATCTTCTCGCGGCCGATTTTGATGCCCGACTTGCCGTCGTACAAGAAAATATCGGCGGTCGCGAACGTCTCGCCGTACGACTCCGGAATGAACGAACCGGTGCCGATCGCGTCCACCGGCACGCGCGCGTTGCCGAACATCTTGCACTTGAACAGATTGAAGCCCGAGGAGCCGACGATTTTCGCCGCGCTGAACCCGGCAGCATCGAGCCGCTGGCGCATGTGGATCACCGCCGCCGCCGAAACACCGGTGCCGAACAGCACGCGGCGCACGCGATCCTTCACCACGTTGAGCGTGTCGGCATCGAAGGCTTCCTCGCCCATCACCGTGCGCACCGCCTCGTATTCGTTCACCACGTGCAGCCAGTTGCACAGGATCTCGACCGAGCGCTCATAGCTCAGCCCTTCGGCGAACCGGTCACCGTGCGTGTCGATGCGAAACGACAGCGTGCGCGCCGCGTTGGCCTGCTTGGGCAGGTACTCGCCGAACCACCACTTGCATACCTCCAGCGCATCGCTGTATTCGCGCGCGTAGAAGTCGACCAGCACCGTGAGGTTTTCCTGCGGATGCGTCTCGGTGTACATCTGCGCTACCCGCAGCGTCGAGCCGGCGTAGCCGATCAGCGAGTGCGGCATGGTGCCGATGCCGTATTGCTGGCCGTAGAAGTGCGCGTTCAGATCCTGCGAGGTGCCCACGAACCCGACCGCGCCGTGCAGTTTCGCCATGCGACTGCCGACCGACGCACCGTACGCGGCAAGTTGCGTCATCTCGTCACCGGCAGCGTGACGCGCGTGCATGTCGATGAACGCCGCTTTCGGCAGATTCATCGCCATCTTGTAGGCGTTGTAGGCCGACACGCAGGGAAAGCCGACGCGCTGCAGGATCAGCGTCTCGAGCTCGCTCAGCGCGGCGAACGATCCGGAGTAGGTGAACAACGGCTTCTGATCGGGCACCGAGCCGCCTTCCTCGTACAGCCGATTGATGCGCAGCGGCGTGGCTGCGCTCGGGTAGTACCGCTGCAGGAAGTCGACGGCGGGCTGCACCGCGCACAACACGCGACGGCGCATGAATACGCCGTAGGTCACGGTCATGTCGCCGAACTTCTCCACCACCTGGCGCGTCTTGGTGAAGTACTTGTCGGTGCGCGCTCGCACATACTCTGCAGCATGCGCTTGCGCGTTGTCGGCATTGGCGAGTGGGCGCGTATCCCGGGGGGCGTTCATGACGGCCTCGCTGATCGGCAAGCGAAGCCTGCATTCTAGGGAATGTCCGATCAACGAGGCGCTGCCACCTCGCAACGCCCATCCCCTTGGGCAGAACCCGACTCAGCGTGCAACGGCTGGCGGCGGTGGCATGTCGGGCGGTGGCGGATACGCCGACACAACGGCCGGCGGACCGTAGTAACGGCGCGCTGGCGGCGGGGGTGGATCGTAGCTTCGCCGATCGACCCACCCCGCGCGTCGATCGACCGGAATCTTGTGGCCGC
>CADECO010000332.1:4918-6730 GCA_902825905.1 uncultured beta proteobacterium | reverse complement strand
TGCAGCTTCACGCCGTCGCACTCTTCGGCGGCCACCTTGAGCATGGCCGGCCCGACGGCCGCTATCGTGATCGCCGGTGCCGGCGCGTCGTACGGCTCGGGCACGAAATTCGGCGTCATCAAAGTGAAGCGATAGTGCTGCCCCTCGTAGTTGAGCGGCACGCCCTGCTTCCAGCAGCGCCAGATCGCACGCAGCGACTGCACGTACTCGCGCATGCGCGGCGCGGGCGGCGTCCACGGCACCGAGAAGCGCCGTTCGTTGTGCGGCTTGACCTGCGGACCCAAACCGACGACGAAGCGGCCGTTGCTCGCAGTGGCGAGATCCCAGCCCATGTTCGCGACCGACATCGGCGAGCGCGCAAAGGCGATCGCAATGCCGGTGTGCAGCTCGATCCTGCTGGTGTTCACGCTCGCAACTGCCAGCGGCAGAAACGGATCGTGCCGGTTCTCCATGGTGACCACGCCGTCGTAGCCGTCGCGCTCGTAGGCAATCGCCACCGGGCCGACCCGGCGGAGATCTTCACTGGGCAGGGTGTTGAAGACACGCATGGAGTTCGTTCTAGTCGAGCTTCACGTTCGCGTTCTTCACGCGCTGGGCGTAGCTCGCCCGATCCTTCTCGAGGTACTTCGCGAACTCGTCGGGCCCCAACGGAAACGGATCCAGCCCCATGCCGATGATGAACTTGTCGCGGTACTCGGCCGTGTCGACCACTTTGCGCACGTCGGCCGCGATCTTGTCGACGACTGCGCGCGGTGTTCCGGCCGGCGCCGCCAGCGCAAACCACGAGCGCGCCTCGAAGTTGAGCCCGGCTTCCTTGAACGTGGGCACATCGGGCAGCAGCGGATAGCGCTGCGGCGCGGCGATGCCCAGCGCGCGCAACTTGCCCGAGCGGATGTGCCCGAGCGACGGTCCGATCGCCGAGAGCGCCGAGTCGATCTGCCCCGCCAGCAGCGCCGGCACGACTTCACCCGTGCCCTTGTACGGCACGTGCACGAGCTTGATGCCGGCCGCGCCTGCCATCGCTTCGGCGTCCAGATGCGTCACGCTGCCCGGCCCGATGCTCCCGTAGCTGAGCGTGCCGGGCTTTTCCTTCCCCGCCGCGATGAACTGCTGCAGGTTGGTGTAAGGCCGGGTCGGCGGCACCAGCAGGATCAGCGTGGTGGACGCCACACCCGCCACCGGCACGAAGTCCTTCACCGGATCGTAGGGCAGCTTGCTGTAGAGGTACTGGTTGGATGAAAGCGACGGATCGTTCGCGAGCAGCAGGGTGTGGCCATCGCCCGGTTGCTTGGCGACGTAGTCGGTGCCGATGATCGCGTTGGCGCCGGGCTTGTTCTCCACCAGCACCGGGTTGCCGTTCCAGATCTTCTGCAGGCCCTCGGCGAGCGGCCGCGCGAGCGCGTCGACCGGCCCGCCCGGCGGATACGACACGATGATGCGCACCGGCTTCGACGGAAACTGCTGCGCGATGGCGTTGCTCATCAGCGCGGCGCCGAGCAGCGCGCCAATCATCACGGCGGTGCACTTGACTACTCTTCGCTTGAACATCATGACCTCTCCTGGGTGAGTTGTTCTGGTACTTGTCTGAAGCCTGAATCGTGAGAGCGTGAGTCAGGCGCTGCTCTTTGCCGCACCGACCAGCGCGCGCACACGAGGTGCAGTGAGCGGCCCACGCCGCACGACCGCCCCATACGGACGCAACGCGTCTTCGACCGCATTGGCGATGGCCGCCGGCGGGCCGATCGCTCCGCCCTCCCCCAATCCTTTCACGCCGAGCGGGTTGCGGGTCGACAGGCTTTCGATGTGATCGAG
>CADECO010000332.1:1258-4818 GCA_902825905.1 uncultured beta proteobacterium | reverse complement strand
GCAATCTGAACGCGGCCCGAAGGCAGCACGTGGACCACCGCGCCTTCGAACGGCCCCATGCCCGAGCCTTCGACGTACAGCGCGAAGCCGACGCCGATCAACGGACCGCCTTGCGCTAGGGCCTGTGCGCGCGCCGCCTGCTGTCGCGCACGAAACGCATCGAGATCGATGATCGAGCGCGCGCGGCGCAGCAGCTCCGGAAAATTCCCCGAGTCGTACACCTGCGGATTGCCGTCGCGATAGAGCAGCCCGGTGTCGTAAGGCATCGCCTCGGCGGTGACGAGATTGCGCGCGCGCACCTCGGCCGGCTCCATGTTCAGGCGCGCGGCGAGCCGGTCGATGATCCGCTCCATCGCGAACACCGCTTCGGGCCGGCCGGCGCCGCGATACGGCGTGGTAAAGCAGGTGTGCGTGACGATGCCCTTCACCGAAATGTGTGCGTTGGGCACGTGATACGGGCCGAGCAGATGCGAGAGCGTGTTGTACGGCACCACCAGCCCGATCACGTTGTACGCACCGAAGTTCACCAGCACGTCGTCGCGAACGGCGAGGATCTTGCCGTCTTGCGTGGCGGCAATCGCAATCCGATGAATCTGATCGCGCGCGTGCGCGGCCGCCACCAGGTTCTCGCTGCGCTCCTCCACCCAGCGCACCGGGCGGCCTAGTTCACGCGCCGCGAACGGCACCAGTGCATCCTCGACCGTCTGGATGCCTTTCTGCCCGAAGCCGCCGCCGACATCGCACGCCACCACCCGCACGGTATCGGGCGGTTGGCGCAACGACCCGGCGATAGTGTTCTGCAGCACGTGCGGCGTCTGCGTGCTCGCCCACACCGTGAGCTTGCCGCCATAGGGATCGACACTCACCTGAATGCCGCGCGGTTCCATCGGCGCGGCCACGTAGCGGTGCGTGACGATCTCCTCTTCGACGACCACCGGCGCGGTGGCGAACACCTCGTCCGGCTTGCCCTTGCCGGTGGCGACCGAGAGCGCGATGTTGCTCTGCCATTTCGGCTCCACGAGCGGCGCATCGGCGGCCAACGCGGCAATCGGATCGAGCACCGCGGGCAACGGCTCGTAGTCGATCTGCAACTGCTCGGCCGCATCGAGTGCGGCGTTGCGGCTCTCGGCGACGATCATCGCCACCGGCTGGCCGACGTAGGTCACGCGTTCGGTGGGGAACAGCGGCGTCGGATGGAGACGATCGAGCGGATTGAGTTCCTTGATCAGCCGTTCGGGCGTGTGCACTTCACCGGCCACGCAGATCGGCTCGGTGCGCCCGTTGGTATCGGCTGTGGTGTAGATCGCCACGATGCCGGGCATCGCGCGAGCCCGTTCGAGGTCGATGCGGCCGATCCGCGCGTGCGCATGCGGGCTGCGGAGGAACACCGCGGTCAAGCTGCCCGGCACGTGCAGATCGGCGAGGAATCGCCCCTGACCGCGTAGCAGACGATCGTCCTCGACGCGGCGGATCGGCTTGCCCATGTAGGCCGAGCCGGTCGGATTGAACGCGGTCGCTTTGCCGGCGTCACTGTTCATGTCGGCCATGACGGCTCCGCAGTGATTGATCAGGTTCGGATGCGAGGGTCGGGTAGTGCGCGATGCCGATCGTCAATCGGCCCACGGCAGCGGCTTGTCGTTCAGGCCGAAGTACAGGCTCTTCTGGTGCTTGTACTGCAGAATGCCCAGGCGGCCCTTCTCGGTGCCAATGCCGCTTTCCTTGATACCGGAGAACGGCGTGGAGATCGAGAACAGCTTGTAGGTGTTGACCCACACCGTGCCCGCCTCCAGCCGTCGCGCGATACGCCAGGCGCGCTTGTAGTCGCGCGTCCAGATGCCGGACGCCAATCCGAACACGCTGTCGTTCGCCTGCGCAATCAGATCGTCTTCGTCGCGATAGGTCAGGGTGACCAGCACCGGACCGAAGATCTCCTCCTGACACAGGCGCGCGCGATTCGACAGACCCGTGAGGATGGTCGGCCGATAGAACCAGCCGCGATCGTAGAGCCCGCCCGTGGGGCGCTCGCCGCCGGCCAGCAGCTTGCCGCCCTCGTCCAGGCCCAGTTGCACGTAACGCTCGATCGTGGCGCGATGCTGCGACGTGATCAGCGGCCCCATCTGCGTCTGCACGTTCTCGGGGTCGCCGACGCGCAGCGCGTTGGTTCTCGCCACCAACCGTTCGGTGAACGCCTTCGCCACCGACTCGTGCACGAACAGCCGCGAGCCGGCGATGCACGATTCGCCCGACGAGCTGAAGATGCCGAACAGCACGCCGTTCACCGCATGATCGAGATCGGCGTCTTCGCACACGATCGTGGGCGATTTGCCGCCCAGTTCCAAGGTCACCGGCATCAGCTTGTCGGCAGCGATCCGCGCGATGTGCCGCCCGGTGGTCGTACCGCCGGTGAACGACACTTTCTTCACCAGCGGATGCTTCACGATCGCATCGCCGATCACCGAACCCTTGCCCGGCACCACGCTCACCACGCCTTTGGGCACGCCGGCCTGTTCGCAGATCTTCGCGATCTCAAGCGCGAGCAGCGGCGTGACCTCGGCAGGCTTGAGCACCACCGCATTGCCGGCCGCAAGCGCCGGCGCGAGCTTCTGCGCTTCGCTTGCGATCGGCGAATTCCACGGCGTGATCGCCGCGATCACCCCCATCGGTTCGTGCACGCTCATCGTGATGAACTCGCCGCGCGCCGGGGTGAGCGTCTCCTCCAGGGTCTCGCACGCCGAGCCGAAGAACTGGAATGTTCCCGCAGCGCTGGCGACCAGGGCGCGCGTCTCGGTGATCGGCTTGCCGTTGTCGCGCCGCTGCAGTTGCGCGAGCGGCTCCAGGCGTTCGCGAATGAGCGCACTGATGCGAAACAGCACACCCGCGCGTTCGTGCGGCTTGAGGTCGCGCCACTCGGGTCTGCGCCGCGCGGCATCGGCCACCTCGATCGCCTCGTTGACGTCCTCGACGCTCGCGGCGGCGAGTTCCGCATTCACCGAATCGTCGGCCGGATAGCGCGTGGCGTACACATCGCCTTTGCCGCGACGCCATTCACCGCCGACCAGGATAGGAGCGATGGTCATGAGCGCGTTCTCCTCATTGTTGGTTCGATCGGGCCGCGCGAGCCTGGAGTCAGCCGCTCTTCTTCACCGGTGGTCCGGCAAACTGCTTGGCGAACGGGCCGACCGCCACCATGTCGATCTCGATCAGCATCGGCCCGCGCTCGCGCATCGCTTCATCGAGCGTCGCGCCGATCGTGCCCAGATCAGTGACCCGACGAAACGGCAGGCCGATCGACTGTGCCAGCGCCGCGAAATCGGGCGTGAGCAGATCGGCGTAGTAGCGCCGCCCGCCATAGTGCGCATCCTGGATGTTGCGGATCACGCCGTACCCCCGATCGTTCATCAGGATCACCGCGACGTTCGCACGCTCCTGCACCATCGTTGCCAGTTCGCCGATGTTGACCTGCAGACCACCGTCGCCGACCAGGCACAGCGCCTTGCGATCGCTCGCGACTGCAGCGCCCCCTGCGAGCGGGACAGTGTCCGTCGCGATCCCAGCGCCAA
>CADECO010000332.1:0-1248 GCA_902825905.1 uncultured beta proteobacterium | reverse complement strand
CACGTCGCGAACGAACGTGAACGCGCGCCCGGCCGCGCGCTGCAGCTCGCTCACCAGCGTGCGATACGGGCCCAGCCCGTCATTGACGACGCGCTCCGCGGCTTCGCGTGCCGCGGCGAGGTCGCGGGCGAATGCAGCCTCGATCTGCATGCGACCTTTGAGCCGATCGGCCAGGCCATCGAGCGCGGCCGCGCTGTCACCCGCGACGAAGAACTCGTCGGCGTAGCAACGGCCCTGCTGTTGCGCATCGACGTCGATCCGGTACAACGGGCGCGGCAGCTTGAGTTTGTACTTGAGCGTCTCGTTCGAGCGCAGCCGCCAGCCCACCACCACCATCGCATCGCAGCTCGCGTAGAACTTCTCCACCGGCTCGTACAGGTTGAACGCGCCGAGCGTGCGCGGGTCGTCCTCGGCGACGATGCCGCGCCCCTGCACGCTCGTCACTACCCCAAAGCCCAGATCGAGCAGGCGTTGCACCGCGCTTCCCGCATGTCGTGCGCCACCACCCAGCCACAACAGCGGACGTTTCGCACGCGCGAGTCGTTCCGCCAATGCATCGAGATCGGCGCTGGAGGGTTGCATGGCGGCTACCGGCGCCATCGCCAGCGACGCAGGCATTGCGATTTCGGCAGCCTGGATGTCGATCGGAATCTCCACGCTCACCGGCCCGCGCGGCGCGGTCATCGCCACGCGCACCGCCTCGCGAACTGTTGCCAGCGCGGTGTCCGGCGTACGCACGCGATAGGCGGCCTTCGACACGGCCTTCAGCATGTCGAGCTGGCGCGGCGCTTCGTGGATGTAGGCCAGATCCTGGTCAAGATACGGCACCTCGATCTGCCCGGTGAGGTGCAGCACAGGCGAGCCGGCCGTCAGCGCCTCGACCATCGCGCCCGACGCGTTGCCCGCCGCCGTGCCGGTGCTCGACACCGCCACGCCGATGCCATCGATCACGCGCGCGTACGCATCGGCCATGTTCACCGCGCCTTGCTCGCTGCGTGCCGGCACGAAGCGGATCGGTGCGGGCTGTCCGTTTTTAGCGGCCGCTTCGGCGCGCCGGCCGAACGCATCGAGGATGGGCATGTTGTGGATCGAGATCACCCCGAACGCCGCGCGTACGCCGCATTGCTCGAGGAACGCCGCGATCATCTCGCCAACGGTAGTGCGCGCTGCGCGCTCAGGCATCTTGCAATCCTTCGTAAGTGGGTATGGCTCGACTAGCCAGACACCGATCCGTCCGGCCGCCTTCAG